>NZ_JAGSYE010000003.1:600000-900000 GCF_025685565.1 Granulicella aggregans | reverse complement strand
GGTAGATCGGTCGAACGGAGGGTGGTCGCGGTCGGCGGCGATAGCCCGCGCCAGCACCCGCCCCGCCGACTCCAGCAGCGGTACTTCTTCGATGGTGTCGGCGGAACTGGCACGCAACCCGGCGGCGTGATGCAGCACCTCGCCAAGCGCTGATTCAAAGTCGAGAACCCGGAGTATCGCCGGACGAGGCAGGGAGTTGTTCGGGATGTCTGAGCAGGTCGCCATCACTCCCGATCATAGCCACAAATCGCATCCACAAAGCAAAACCCCGGGCTAAGGTGCCCGGGGTCGCGATTAGGAAGCAGATCTAACTACGACTTCTTCTTGGATGCCTTATAGCTGGACTTGACGGTCTCTCCGATACCCGTGAGAACCGCCGTGACCTCGGTAGCATGTGCGCCCTCAGGAGCGAGTTCAAGGTACTTCTGGTAAGCGTCCACGCAACCCGGAGGCACGGTGACCTTCTGGGTCTTCGGATCGACGCTTGCCTTCTGGACCAGGGCCTGGCCCTTGATGTAATAGGCTTCAGCCTTGTTCGGGTCGGCGGCGATCGCCTTGTCCGCGGCTGCTGCAGCGTCCTCCATCTTGCCGGCGTTATAGAACGTCGCCGCTTCGTTGAAGAGGTACATGCCAGCCTTGGCGGGCTCGGCCTTGGCTGCGTTGTCGTAGGCGTCGGAGGCGTTCTTGTCGTCACCGATCTTTCCATAGGCCTGGCCGATCTGGTTGTAGCCGTCCGCTGCGGTCTCCGGAAGCGGCTTCTTCGACGCTGCATTCAGGTCGACCGCCTTCTTGTACGAGGTGATGGCATCGGTGAACTTCTGCTGAACATCCGGGTCCGAAGCCCCCTTGCCTGAGCTCTTCGCTGCCTTCAAAGCCTTGTCCGCGACGCCCAACTGCGCATCGCCCAGCGTGATCCAGAGGATCGCCTGGTCCGGGGCCTGCGTGGTCGCCTGGGTCATGGAGGTCAACGCCGCCTCGTAGTTGCCGGCCTTATTGTCCTCACGTGCCTGCTTCAGAGCGGCATTAAGATTCGCGATCTTGGAGTTTGCCGCCATCGCCGCAGCGGCGTTCTTCTTATACTCCTCAAGGTTCTTCTTCTCTTCCGGCGTCATCTTGTCGATGAAGTCTTTCCGGGTCATGTCGAAGTTCACCAGCTTGTCTTCGCCGGCCTTGAAGTTTTGATCAGCGAAGTAGTCAACCACGACATCCTTGGCGAAGACCACGACGAGGTAGGTCTTCGGATCGATGCCCGTGCCCTTGTAGTCGCCGTTGGCGTCAACCGGGAAGGTGTACGCCCACTTGACGGTCTTCGGATCGGTGGTCTTGTCCGTCGTGAGGCGGACCGTGGCATCATGTACCACCATGCCTGCGGCATCGTTGACGTGTCCGTGAATGCTTGCGGGGGCAGGGCCCTGGGCCTGCGCTCCAACGGCTGAGACCACGACCGCCGCCAGAAGAACGGTCAGTCTGAGAGACGTGCCGCGGAACTTTACTGCAATTCGATTGATCACTTCATTCTCTCCCGCGCCGATCATGTCGGTCGCATCTCGATTTCGCTATCTTCAAAGACTGTATCAACTTCTCTGCTGTCGCAATCTCAATCTTAGGATGCCCAATGAGAGCGCATCGCTACCGGATGGCGGAGACATATGCGATCGGGTCGGTCAGGCCTGCGTCGTCAAATGCCCGGAGACGCAGTGCGCAACTGTCGCACCTGCCGCAGGCCTCATTCTGACCCGAATAGCATGACCAACTTACATGCAAGGGAGCACCGATTTCAACTCCAAGCCGAACGATCTCGCTCTTCAGCATGGCAATCAGGGGAGTGACGACCCGAATCTTTCCCTCCTTCGTCCCCTGGCGGATCAGCTCGTTGAAGGCGTCATAGTAGGCCGGACGGCAGTCGGGGTAGCCCGAACTGTCCTGCTCCACCGCTCCGATGAAGATCGTCCCCGCGCCGATCACCTCCGCCCAACTCACCGCCGCCGAAAGAAAATGGGCGTTGCGGAAGGGAACATAGGTCACCGGGACCTCGCCGCCGATCGCCTCTATGTCAGTGGGCGCGTCGGGCACCTCGATCTCGTGATCGGTAAGCGCGGACCCGCCGATGCGGCGGAAGAGGTCGATCCGCAGGTGCATGAAGTCCTTCGCCCCGATTGCCTTCGAGACATCGAGCGCAGACTGCAGTTCGCGTGCCTCGGTGCGCTGTCCGTAGCTGAAGTGAAGGGCGCAGACGTCGAAGTCTCGGGCGGCGAGGGCGGCGCAGACCGTGGAGTCCATCCCTCCCGAAAGGCAGACGACAGCCTTCGGTCTTGGAGCGTTGCTTTGTTCAGCCGCCGTCGATGGAGAAGAAACGTGCATAGAATCAGTTTATCGACCATATGACGACTCTTCGCAAATTCCTGCTCGCAGCCGCTACAGCCGTGGCCACAATGGCTCCCATTAGGTCCTCATTTGCCTCTGTACAGGACGGCGATCTCAAGATCGCGGAACTCGGTACCTGCAAGCTGGCAAGCGGCAAGGCCATCCTGGACTGCCGTGTCGGCTATCGGACATACGGCACCCTCGACGCAGCAAAGGACAACGCGGTCATCATGCCGACGTGGCTCAATGGCCGGTCAGAGGATCTGTCGCCGCTCTTCGGCGCAACGCCGTCGCCGAAGCGGCTGGTGGACACATCCCGGTTCTTCGGCATCGCTTTCGATGCCTTCGGCGATGGAGTATCCTCCTCGCCCTCGAACAGCCGGCAGCAGCCGGGCACGAACTTCCCCGAGTTCAACATGGAAGACATGGCGCGGGCACAGTACCGAGTCGTCACCGAAGTCCTGGGGATCAAGCACCTCCACGCCGCCATCGGACTGTCGATGGGCGCACACCAGGTCTTCGCCTGGACGGTACTCTATCCGAACTTCATCGACGTCGCCGTTCCCATCGTCGGTTCGCCCCAGGTGACGCCCTTCGATCTGCTCTCGAAACAGGTCGCCATCAACGCGATCGAGTCCGACCCCGGATATCTCGGCGGCAAGTACACCACTGAGCCGCAGTTGAAGCTGGCCAATGCCATCGGTGCCCTCATCGTCTCCGCGCCCGGTTACAGAAATGCGCAAACGACGCACGAGAACTTTCCTGTCTGGCTTAGCGAGCTCGAAGCTCCGCAGCGGCAGGACGCGAACGACCGAGTCTGGCAGTTGAAGGCCATCCTCGCTCACGATCTTCTCCACGGAAAGACGATCGCGGAGGTCGCACGTGCGACGCCGGTGAAGTTCCTGGTCATCGTCGCGGCGGAGGATCGTATGGTGACGCCACAGCCTGCGCTCGATTGGGCGAAGGCTATCGGAGCCGAGACCTACGTCTCACAGGGTACCTGCGCCCACCTCATTATGAACTGCGATGCTGAAGCCGTCAGCGGGCAGGTTCAGCGATTCCTGACTCGATGAAGCCGACCGCTACTTACTTTCGATCGATTTCAGATGGAAGGTGATCGTGCCCCAGAACAGTCGTGCGCGAATCTGCACCGGGATGTGGCGGGCATCGTCGGTGTACCAGATCCAGATGTTGCCCCGGTTTTTTACGATACCTTCCGCCGCAGTCGGCTGAACCCGGATCGTCTGGAACGTTCCTGCCGGAGTCTTGATCTCTTCCTTCGCCTCAACCTTCATCACCACGGTCACGGTACGCATGGAGTCCGCGAGAGGGAAGCGTACCTCCTGCCCAACGACCAACGGCTGCGAGGCGGCATAGAAGATCGCCGAAAGGGAATCGGTGACGCAGGCGGGAATGGAGGCGGTAAGTGTCTTCGACGTCCCCTTCACCATGTTCTTCTCGAGCTGCGTCTGCTTGCCTGCCTGGTAGTTGAAGGTCAGGTCGCTATTGACCTTGCGCGGCCCCTCCTGCAACTGCTTGCTGAAGCCGTTCGAACATCCTGTGTGGGTATCGAAGGCCGCCTGGAACTTGTCGATCACCGGGAAGAGCATATTGGTTCCGCCGACGGTGTCGGCGGTCGCGGTGATCTTCTGCTCGGTGCCCTGCTGTTCAAGATGAAAGACCGCCGTGCCCGCGGTGAAGACGCGCCAGTCGACGTCGAAGGAGAGCGTCTGCTTCTGCGGAAAGACGTAACCCGGAGCTGGTGCCTGGAGGGTCGGAATGGGGGTGTACTGGGTCTGAGGTTGTGTCTGGAATGGCGATTGGGCGACCGCGCAGGCGGAGAGCAGAAGCGTCGCGGAGAGGATTGCGGAATGAATGGGCTTCAAAGAATCGGGGCTCGCACGGTCAATTTGAAATGCTCAGTGGGCTGCGAGAAACCACAGCCGCGCCGCCAGCGCCGCATAGATTGCAGCCGCGCCCATAGCAGCATTGTACTCGCGATGATGCAGGTAAAGCGGCTTCGAAAACGTACCTGTCGTCTGGCCAGTGAAAGCTGGAGTCAGCCGAGGAAGCAGCCGCGGAACCTTCGCGGCATAGGCATCGAATCCAGGGAAATGTGCGCGAAGATACTCTTCCTCCGACAGAATGGTCGGAAGATAGATCGCCAGGAATAGCGCTGCAAGAACAATAAAAATGATCCATCGCCCGGAGGCCGCGGCGAACCCGAAGGCGATCGCCATCGACCCCAGGTAAAGAGGATTGCGGGTGTAGGCGTAGGGGCCGGTTGTGGTCAGCTCGGAGTTCTTGCGAACATATCCCGCTGCATAGCCCCGCAGCCATAGGCCGGGCAACACGAGCAGCAGGCTGCCAAACATAGATTGCCACGTCGGTCGCGCCAGCCACAGAAACACAGCTGCGAAGACGAATCCCAGCGGGACCCTGATCCTGCGGGCGATCTTCTGCCATGTCGTGCGACTCTTCTTCGTTTCCTGCTCGTTCAAATGCGTTCCTTCAAATCTGTTTGAGGCAAATCCATCTGCGCCATCTCTGATTCTCGCAGCAGATCGAGCGCCGCCGCGATAACCTCTTCCACCGTGATTCTCTGCAGGCCCGCCTCCGATTCGTCATGGCGGCTATGATCAACGACGCTCGAGCAATGCCGCAGGACGCGCCGCTTCGCAGAATAGGGCCCGGTACGGGCGGGATCGGTAGGCCCATAGAGACCCACAACCGGCCGTCCCAAAGCTGCCGCAAGGTGCAGAGGCCCGGTATCCCCCGCGATCACGAGGGCCGCGCGACGCTGCAAGGCGATCATCTGGGGCATGGTTGCTGGCGCGGCGACAGCGCAGCCCAGGCTCGCCTTGACGACAGCTAACGCTGCGGCATCATCCGCTTTGTAGGCATTCACCAGCGTCGCATAGCCTGCTTCGGCCAGCGCGATCGCCACCCGTCCATAGCGCTCGTGTGGCCACTGCTTGGCTCCCCATCCAGCGGTTGGGGCGAAGAGCGCATACCGGTTCCAGAGCTCTCTCGGCAGGGTTTGGTTAAGAAATTCGTCCGCCCACGCCTCCGCTTCAGAGTCCACCGGCAGCCTGACCTCGCAAGCCGTCAGTGGCGAGCAGATCGCCTCCCCGAGAAGCTCACATCCCTGGTCGATCACATGCGCCGAGTGCGTGACCACCCGCGTCTTGTAGAGCCACCGCGCAGCGGCTTCGCGTGGCCTCGAGCGTCCGGTATAACGCGGCGCGCCGCTCATCCTGCCGACCAGCGAGGAACGAATGAGGCCCTGCATGTCCACGCACAGGTCGTACTTCGCTGCTCGCAGCTCTCTTCCCAGAGCCGCGATTCCGCTGACCGTGGCTGCCGTTAGTGGCTTCCGCTTCCACTCCTGTGTCGGCACGGTATGGCAGCGGTCGACGATGGGCCGCTTCGGATCGCCGGTAGGAACGTCGTCGCCGCCCTCCGCCTGCAGCAGGGGACGCCAGCGCGGATCGATGACCCAGCCGATGTACCAGTCAGGATGCCGCTGACGCATGGCCGCAACCGCAGGCAGGGCGTGCAGTACATCTCCCATGGCACTCGTGCGCACGATCAGAACGCGCAGAGGCGTTGTGGCGGATGCATGGGCCGGTGTCGTCGGTCTATCGGAAGCACTCAAGCCCTGATTTTCTCATGCGGCTACGAGACTTGGGAGGTGAGCAGGGCAAGGATAACGTCGATGGTCGCAGCGTCCTCGAATAGCTCCACTTCAAGGGGCGCGACCACCACCGGGCCGACTGACCTGAGACTATCCATCATCGATGGCGATAGCTTGACGGCATCTTTCTCCGTGGTCACAAAGCCATCCGCGCCTTTCTGTCGAGCAGAACGGATCAGTCGCTCGATATCGCCCGCGGAGTAGCGATGATGGTCGGGGAAGGTCTCGGTCAGCGCTATGTCGATCCCGGTGCCGATAAGCATCGCGAAGAATCCCTCAGGCCTCGCAAGTCCACTGAAGACGATGGGACGCGAAGGATCGCCAGGTCCGCTGACGACTTTCAATTTCCGTCGAATCGTCAGAATCGGGGGTAGAGGAAACGGCAATCGCTTCTCTAACATCTTCGCCAGTTCCGGCTCGTCCTCTCGCAAGACAACGAAGTCCGCTCGTCCGATCGCTCTCAACGACTCGCGCATATTGCCCGCTGGAAGCAGCCTGTCTTCGAAGTCCTGCCGGGTGACAAGCAGTACCTCGATCTCACGCGCGAGCTTCTGGTGTTGAAATCCATCGTCCAGAATATAGACAGCTTTTGTTCCGGCGGGCTCGTGGTGCTCGGCGAGCATCCCGGCCCGATACCGATCTCGTCCCACGAAGATCTTGGCTCCGGGCGCTCGTCTGGCCAGTAAGAGCGGTTCGTCGCCGAAGCGGGCCGCGTCGCCGTTCGGATCCACCCTTTCGGTCAGCTTTCCTACCCGGCCGTATCCCCGCGTGAGGATGCGGACCTCGAGCCCTCGCGCCCCCAGCAACTCCGCAAGCAACAGCACTACAGGCGTCTTGCCGGCTCCTCCGGCTGAGAGGCTGCCGACGCTGATCACCGGATGCCCAAGCCTCCGTTGGACGAGAAATCCGCGGTCATGCAGCCATCGCTTGGTGGTGACAACGCTTGCGTAGAGAGGAACAAAGGGCAGCAAGAGCCGCCGCCACGCAGGCGTCACAGCGCCGCGGCCCCACTGTCAGACTCGACTCCCTCACCAAGAGCGGTCGCTCGGATCTGGCCGCCCTCGCCGCGCGTGTCCGGACGTGGAGGAAGAAGCCGCAGTAACGCAAGCGCAGTTCGCGCTGTCGCCCCGGACTGCGCCGCCGAAAGCTCCCGGCCACGTGATCCCATGGCGACCGCCTTCTCCCGGCTGCGCAGCAGTCCGAGTATGGCCGACCCAAGATGCTCCTTGTCGACGATGGCGATGCCTTCGTTCGCCAACATAGCCTCGACGATCTCGCGAAAGTTCTCATAGGACGGTCCGATGAGAACCGGCACGCCCGCCTGCGCCGGCTCCAGAGGATTGTGTCCACCGGCGGGAACGAGGCTGCCCCCGACAAACGCCACCGTCGCCAGCCGGTAAAGTGCGGCCAGGTCGCCGATGGTATCGAGCAGAAAGATCGTGCCTTGCTGCACCGGAACTCTTACCCGGGCAAACGTCGTACCTCGCAATGCGAGAAAACCTCGCTCTTTCAGCAGCAGCGCCACATGGTCGAAGCGCTCAGGATGACGCGGTGCGATCACCAGCAGAGCCTTCGGGTACGCGGCAACGATGCCCGGCCACGCATCGAGGAGCATCGCCTCCTCGCCCTCAAGCGTGCTTCCGCAGACGATCAGTGCCGCATCTCCCTGGATACGCAGGCGCAGGTTCGTCACCAGCGTCGTCTCCTTCGCAAGGCTGGCGTCATACTTGATGTTTCCTGTTGTCTCGATGCGGGGAGCACCCATCTGCTGCAGCCGCTTCGCCGTCTCATCACTTTGCGCCAGAAACAGGGTTACCTTCTCCAGCAAAGGCTGCCATAGCGCCTTGAGCATCATGTAGCGCGGAAACGACCGGTCGGAGATGCGCGCGTTAGCCACGGCCACGGGTATCTTTTCGGCGGCGCACTCAGAGATCAGCCGGGGCCAAAGCTCGCTCTCCATCAGCACCACGAGCTCAGGCTCGAGCATACGAAGATAGTGGCGAACGACGAATTTGAAGTCGAGAGGAAAGTAGAAGATCGCGCACCCGATGAGACGCTCCCGTGCCAGTCGCTGACCGGCTTCGGTGGTCGTCGAGACAGCGAAGACCATTCCGGGACGCTGCCGGTTGAACTCTCCCGTCCGGATCTCTTCGATCAGCCGTGCCGCCGCCAGCACCTCGCCCACTGAGACAGCATGCACCCAGGTCAGCGGCCGCCGACCTCCTCCGCCGCGACGCTCCACCCGGATCGCCGCGACGCGCTCGCGAAGGGACGCAGGAATAAAGCCCAGCCGCGCGGCCAGGCCCGCACGATAACGCCCGCTGGTTGCCATGCGGAAGAGGAAGAAGGGCGTTCCCGCGAGGAGCACCAGCGCCAGCAAAATACTGTAGATCAGCATCTCCCCATCCAGATATGAGACCAGGTCGCCACTCGATTCAAGGCCAGACTCCTCATCCTTTACGTTCGCGGCCAGCACAGCGGATAATCAAGCAAAGTTATGGCCCTGCTTAACCTCTCCTCTTCGCTGGCGTTTAGATTGTCGCTTCTGGCCCTGTTGCTCCCCGCCTGTACAGACTACGCTGCCGGCGGTGAAAAAAAGGCCCCGCCGGTGAAACCGGCATCACAGTATGACACCTTCGACGCTCATCCCAAAGAGAACGTCACCATAGCTGCCGAGCCATGCGACGATCCTAAGGACTGTAGCTTCTTTCGTCTCCCCTACATTCAGCACGGATTCCTTCCCATCCGAGTCGTCATCACTAACGATGGCGACCGTGCCGTCTCGCTCGACGACGCCCGAATGCAGTTCATCTCGGCCAACCGAGACGTCATTCCGGCAGCCACCGACGATGACATCAACCGCAAGCTCTTCCTCATGAAGAGCGTCAAAGGCACCAAGATTCCCCTGCCAGCGCCGCTGCCGCCCATTACCATTCATCATCCCTCGGTGGACAAGAAGATCCTTGAGGACAACAACGACTTCGGCTTTCAGGGTACAGTGGTCAACGCTCACAGCACGCTGGCGGGATACCTCTTCTACGACGTGCAGGCGCTCAACGATCCCGCGCTCAAGGGAGCGGAGTTCTACGTGAAGATGGTCCATTCGTTGGACGGAAAGCAGAACTTCTTTTCCTTCACGATTCCGTTCGATAAGTGGCTTGCCGCGCAGGACAAGAAGGAAGCGAGCAAGCCGGCACCCGCGAAGTAAGTGACCGCTTCAGATCCCCACAGGGTAGGGCTTTTCGTGCATCTCGCCGCCCTTGGTCCCAGGACGCTCGAACCGTCCTTGCAGCAGGCTTAGCAGCGCCGTATACCAGTAGCCCGCCACGAACAGCAGAAGAAACGGCACGGTGAAGTAGTTCTCGCTGGTGATCGCGTACCAGACAGTAAAGGTGAAGTAGCAGCCGATCGCCAGTTCGATCCACGGCACGATGCCCAGACGCTTGCGGTAGACCTTCGCCTGCGACTTCTCACCCTTGTTGTTGACGCGGTACTTCGGCGTGCGGGCGAACGCGCTCTTGATGCCGAACAGCGCCTCCAGCACGGCCTTGGTATTGGTTATCGTCAGGCCCACGCCCAATGCCATCAGGAACGGGATGTAGAGCAACGTCTTGTACCAGGTCTTCGGATGCAGCTCCTTCTGGCTGACCAGATAGAAGGACGATACCGACATCGTGCTTGCAAGAAACAGCGGCAGGTCAATCAGCAGCATCTGCGTCGTGCCCTGCCAGCTTCGGATAATCATGGCCGGCATCAGCAGCGTGCTCAGCACGATCATCAGCGGATAGCTGATATTCGCCGTAAGGTGGTACCAGGCTTCAAGCTTGGTGTGAAACGGCTGGTCGCTCTTTAGTACGCGCGGCAGAATTTTTTTGCCAGTCTGAATGAGGCCCTTGGCCCAGCGAGCCTGCTGCGTCTTGAATGCCGTCATCTCGATGGGCAACTCAGCCGGGCACTCGACATCCTGCAGGTACTTGAACTTCCACCCAACCATCTGTGCGCGATAGCTGAGGTCGGTATCTTCGGTCAGCGTGTCATGCTGCCAACCGCCAGCCTGCGAGATCGTCTCGCGGCGCCACATCCCCGCCGTGCCATTGAAGTTGAAGAAGACGCCAGCGCGCGAGCGGCCTCCATGCTCCAGCACAAAGTGCCCGTCGAGCATGATCGCCTCGACCTGCGTCATGAAGCTGTAGTCGCGATTCAGGTGCGTCCAGCGCGTCTGCACCATGCCGATCCCCGGTTCGGCGAAGTGATGGACCACCTGCATCGCCCACTCCGGCGGAGGTACGAAGTCGGCGTCGAAGATCGCGACCAACTCGCCCTTCGCTACATCAAGGCCCTTATCGAGAGCCCCCGCCTTATATCCGTAACGGTTCTCACGATGGAGATAGACGATGGGCTGCGGATCCATGCCGGGAAATCCGGCCGCATAGCGATCCACAATCTGCCGCGCCACGAGCACCGTCTCATCCGTCGAATCGTCGAGTACCTGGATCTCGAAGCGGTCGCGAGGGTAGTTCATCCGGCAACAGGCGTCGATCAACCGGTCGATGACAAACTGCTCGTTAAAAATAGGGAGTTGAATCGTGACGAAGGGAAGTTCACCCTCGGCAAACCGCGCCGGAGGCTCGCTCCACTTCGCCGCGTTCTTCCGGTTCCTGTAGTACAGCCAGACGAGTTGGTACCGGTGAATCCCGTAGAAGGCAAGGATCACCATCACGATGAAGTACGGCACCAGCAGGCACACGTCGAACGTATTCCACCGGTACAGATGCTCGAAGGTGTGGTCGCCGTAGTGCGTCCGCCAATAGTGACCCAGGCCCTTTTGGCCGAGGAAGATGGCGGCAGCCGGCACGGCGCTGAGAGAGAAAAGCAGTGTTGGCTCCAACTTGGTCAGGAAGAGTGAACAACCAGCAACCGTGCAGACTGATCGAACCTTGAACTTACTTCAGCGACTATTTTACTCGACAGATGTGGATGCGACGCGGGGAGCTACGACGCGACCAGGCGTCCTGGCCACCGCAGTCTGCGCGGCGGCCGAATTCGAGACAGCCGGCACCTGGCACCGACGCGTCGCAACCGGATCGCTGCCATCGGCAGAGTAGTCGGCCGAGCAGACGCTCACTACAGCCGAGATGCTCGCACCATCCGGAGCCAGGATGGTATTCGGAAGCGTTCCCACAAAGATGACCGACGCTCCGGGAGCGAGCGTCAGGGACGACGCTGGAACTCCGGCACAGGAGTGGACCGCCGGCAGATTTGCGGCGGGAGCAATCTGTCCGGAGACGCGCAGAGCGATGTTCACTTCATCGATCTCACCGTTTTGGCAGGCATCCCAGATGGCCTGGCCATCGGTCCCCACAGGCAGGCTCAACGGCCCCGAGGAGACGTTGGTCATCTGGACCTGATAGGTCTGACCGGTCGCACCGTCAGTCCGATTGACAGAGAGAAGAGATATCTGCCAGGGCGACGCGGGCGTGTTGCCGTCAAGGTTCGTCGCGATGGTGCTCTGGGAGCTCCCCCCCGAGAGAACGGGAAGAAAGGCAGCGGGCGTAAGTGCGACCGTAACCGGCGAGGCTGCAGCCGGTGCCTGGGCGTACGCTGTGCCTGCCGACGAGAGCGCACAGGAGAGTCCGGCAACCGCCGTCAAAGTCATCCAACGCCAGCTTCTCAATGTCATTCGAGGGAGGGCAAAGTGATTCATAGAATTCATTACTCCTGGGGGATTGACGTCTCGTACCGCTACAGCACTAAAGTACACCTCGCCGATTTCAGGAGAAAAGAAATAAATTCTCCCAGCCCACCGATCGGTAACCCGTTGATCGGAGGTCAGTAACGTTAACTAAGATTGGCTTAGTTGTTCAGGTAGAAGGTCCGGTAGAGCGCGTCTCGCTCCACCGGCGCGAATCCCGCATCCCGGATGACGCGGCGCAGGTCCGCCTCGGTGAAGTTGCCGGTGGGCGCGATCGTGCCGCCATCGTTCGCTCCGAAGCGCAGAGCCATCTGCATCACCTTCAGCCCTTGGTCGATGCCGCTGGATTCGATGTTGTCGAAGTTATCGAGCACCATGCGCGAGATCGCAAGCGTCCGCAGGTACTCGACAGCCGTTGGCTGTTCGAACTCCGCCCGCTCGCTGTTCGGTCTATAGCCGGTCAGCGACAGGCCGGTAAATCCCGCCGTCTCCTCCTGCAAGGCACGCAGAGCCAGTAGCTGCTCGATCAGCTCCTCTGCCGTAACGTCGCCGCCGAACGTCAACTCCGCCCGGGAACGCAGCCCGGTGCGATGGGCTGCGGCATGCAACTGCAGCCAGCGCTCCGGTGAGACTCCCAGCCTTCCGCCTTCGATCGCATCAAGCCCAGCCGCTCGCAGCCGCGCCAATATCTCACCCTCGGCCGCGCCCGATTCTTGCGCCATGCCTTCAAGATCCTTCGCGGTCAACGCTTGAATCCGCAGGGAAGGGAATCGTGCGCGAAGTGCGGTCAGTATGGTTACCAAATCTTTCAGGCTGGGTACATCACCCGTGAGCCTGATCGCAGACGCTCCTTCATCGGCCGCAGAATCAACCGCGTCAAGGAGGAGTTCCGCATCGCCGTCAAATTGAAAGCTGCGGTCGACCGCGTAAGTGACGATGCCGTCCGGATGCATACCGCGCCGGATCGCGTCGGCCTCCATGCCGATGCCGATCAGGTCGTCGCTGCGAAAACAATGCATTGCTTGTTGCTGGCTGATTCCCATGCTTCGATCTTACAAGCTGGCCGCTGGAAAGGCCGCCGAGGGATGAGGTCTAGTGGAGGCGGTAGAGTTGCACGGTCAGCGCGCTCAGCGCGACCAGAAGGACAATGATCGTAGCCACGCCGAACTTCAGCCAGAGCCGCATCGAGTTCAGGTCGCTGGTAATCCACTCCAACTGCTTTGTCTGGGTGATCCGATGCGTCTCCGCTGCTTCGAGCGAGTCCTGCAGCGCGGCGATCTGCTTCTTCTGCTCCGCAAGCTGCCGCGAGACGCTGCCGAAGACGTCCGCGACGTGGCCAATCTCTTCACGGAGGCTGCCCGACATCGAGGCGAGCGCCGAGGCCTGTGAACGCTCCGCCTCGCGCCGGTTCGCAAGATAGTTATCGGCCAGCGGCAGCAGCCGTGTGGCGTGAGGAAGCAGTTCAACCATTTGTGCGATCAGGCGTGGCCACATGCCTCCAGTCTAGGTCATAACTCCGCCGGTTCGCCATAAGTTCGTGCGATCTGCGAAGTTCTGCCGGAAACCGATGCCAGTGACGGCCGTAACTCAGGCAAAGATGCTGCGCTTCGCCGCACGCCGCCGCAGAATCACCGCGACCAGCGTCGAAAGCAGGATCGCAGTGATCAGCCCCTGCGACCAGACGCAGTAGATACACCACTTCTCCATCACGAAGGCTTCAAGGTAACTGAGGAAGCAGGCGCACATGAAGCCGAACTCGGCGAGGTGCAGGACGATCCAAAACCGGCCAAACAGGGCCAGGAGAGCGATCAATCCATACCCCGCGATGCCGACGGCTGCGACTGGAATATGGCGAGAGTTCGGCGCTTCATCGAAGCTGTGTGGCGGGAAGACCGCGAACCGGCTATGGTTCACCGCGCCGCAGTCCCAGTGCTCAGAGACTGCGCACGGCGGAGCCTGAGACGGATCCATCTTGTGTACCTTCAATGCCAGCACCGAAACGACCAGGCCCGCGATCGCGAGCAGCGCAATCAGAAATCGCATGATGCCATCTTACGTTGCTATTGGGTCCGTTGGCGGTAGGACGCCTCGCTTGGTTCGGGTTTCCTTTGACTTGACCGAAATCGACTTTCGCGCGGCCTTTTTCTTAGGAGCTCCAGCCGCCCGTTTTCTGGCCGGCTTCCGTAACTTCTCCGTCTTCACCGGCAGATACGCCGCCAGCCGCTGCTCCATCACCGCCACGGCCGCCGGATTCTCATCGACGAGCAGGAACTCGCGCCCGTTACGCGCCGCCGCTGCTCCCGTCGTTCCGCTGCCAGCAAAGAAGTCCAGCACCAGGTCGCCGGGGTTCGAGTGTACCCGCACAATTCGCTCCAGAATACCCAGCGGCTTCTGCGTCGCATAGCCGGTCTTCTCTTTGCCCGTTGGCGAGACGATCGTATGCCACCAGACATCGGTCGGAGTCTTGCCGCGCGCGGCCTTCTTTGCTCCAACCAGCGTCGGCGCCATGTAGGGTATGCGGTCGCTCGCCTCCAGATTGAAGGTGTACCGCCCCGGGTGACGGGTGTACCAGAGGATGTTGTCGTGCTTGGCCGGCCACTTCTTGGAGGCTCTCGCTCCGTAGTCGTAGGCCCAGATGATCTCGTTCTGAAAACATTCCCGGCCGAAGATTCCGTCCAGCATCACCTTGCAGTAGTGCACCTCGCGTGGATCGATGTGAAAGAAGAGGCTGCCGTAGGGCGCAAGGATACGGTGCGCCTCTTCCAGCCTTGGCCGCAGAAATCCCGGGTAGTCCGCGAAGCTGTCGCCGTAACCGCTGGTCGAAGCGCTCAGCTCGGCCAACTCCGTCCGGTAGCGTTTGCCGCCAAAGCCCACCCGGTCGCCGTCGGGGTCCTGGACCGTCTTCATCGCCGGACGGGACTGCCGTTTTCCCGTGTTGAACGGCGGATCGATGTAGATTAGCGGCACTGATCCCGCTTCTAGCCCGCGCAGCACCTCCAGATTGTCGCCGTACACGATCCGGTTCACCGTCACAGGGTATCGCGTATTGTCTTCCTTCCGTTTGTCGTCGCCCCGTAACTTCGCGGGTGCCGGATTTTGGCCGCAAGGTTCCTGCCGTGTATGTTTTATCCAGAACATCCGCTCTTCCCTGATGCCCTTCGAATCCCTTACCTTCGCCATGCTGTCTGATCCCGGTCGCGTCCGTCGTCGCAACGAAGACGCCTGCGCCGGCGACGCCCACCACGGTATCTTCGTTGTCTGCGACGGCGTCGGCGGGGCCGCCGGTGGCGAGATCGCCAGCCGTCTCGCCGCCGATTCCTTCCTCGCCCATCTGATCGAGATGAGGCAGGCAGGCATCTCGCCGGAGGTGGCCATGCACAACGGCGTCGAGTACGCCAACCGCATCGTGCATCGCCAGTCAAGCCAGGCAGCCGCCTTGCGCGGCATGGCGACCACGCTGGTCGCGCTCTACTTCGAGCCGGGGTCTACAGACGCCGCCATTCCTTCAGGCGCATGGCTCGCCAACGTGGGCGACAGCCGCTGTTACCGGCTCCGCGATGGCCAACTCGAGCAGTTGACGCTCGACCACTCCGTCGTCGAAGAACAGGTCCGAGCCGGGGAGATGACCCGTGAGCAGGCCGACCGCTCGCCCATCCGCAACGTCATCACCCGCGCCGTCGGATCGGAGTCTCGTGTGCTCGCCGATGTCCAGCGCATCGATGTCCTGCCCGGAGACATGTACCTGCTCTCCTCCGATGGCCTCATGCGCGAGCTCGCCAACCCCCAGATCGCGTCGATCCTGGGTGCAGCGGTGCCTCGCCCAGCGGATGGGACCGAAGATGCGGACCAGCCCACAAGCAATGCTCTGCTGGTCCGGGCCGTCGAGGAACTTATCGTCTGCGCCAATCGCAATGGAGGCGGCGATAACATCACCTGTCTTCTGGTGCAGGCTGGCTGAAGACGCGGTCACGGCAGAACGCTCCTCATTCGCGCTAACATCTCTTGCAGGTACCCTTGCACCGAGTATCGGCCAGTATTCCTTCCCATCCGCATCGCCGTGACTGGGATCAGCATCGGAAGTCTGTTGAGGAGATCAGAACTTGAGCGAGCTTTACTTTGAAGACTTCTACGTTGGTCAAACGTTCCACTCTGTAGTCACGGCAAAGGTGACAGCCGAAGAGATCAAGGAATTCGGCCAGAAGTACGATCCCCAACCCTTCCACCTCGACGAAGCTGCCGGCGAGGGCTCCTTCTTCAAAGGTCTCGCCGCCTCGGGCTGGCTGACCGCCGCCATCGTCATGCGCCTTCGTGTGCAGAGCATCCAGGTAGTCGGCGGTATGATCGGTGCGGGCGTCGAGGAGATGCGCTGGACCGAGCCCGTCCGCCCCGGCGACACCATTCGCACCGAGATCGAAGTCGCCGGCGTCCGCCAGTCGACCTCGCGCAAGGACTACGGCATCGTGCGCACCCGCACCCTCGCCTACAACCAGCGCAACGAGGTCGTCCTCCGCTCCACGGTAAACTTCCTCGCACCAGTCAAATCCTGAGCACAAGTGATCCATCCCCGGAATCAACGCGATTAGGGTTGCACCAGATTCGGTGCTTCCTTACCCACAGACTCCGGGCGTATTCTTGACTTCATGATGCGTATGACAGTGCTGGCCTCGGGGTCGAAGGGCAATAGCACCGTCGTCGCGTCTTCGCGCACCCGCGTTCTGGTCGATGCCGGACTCTCCTGCCGGGAACTGATGCGCCGCATGGCGATCGCCGGGGAAGACCCCTCCGCGCTCGACGCCATTCTGATCACCCACGAGCATCTCGACCACGTAGCCGGACTTGCTGTGCTTGCCCGCAAGCTCCGCATCCCCGTCTTCTTCACCGAGCAGACCCACCGCGCCTGGGTGCGCATGCTCACCCCAAAGACGACGATGACCTACGCTAAGTGGCTCGACCATCTGCAAAAGGAAAAAGAGGCCAAGGCGGCCCGGGCAGCCGTTCAGGAGAGCGGTCGCTCTGCGGAAGACCTGTGCGAGATTCCCGCTCTTTCGCTGGAAGACGTTCAGGTTGAAGAAGAGGCTCCGGCTGCCGTGAAAGCCGATCCCGCTTCGCTTCCTGCGGTCGAGTACTTCCGCGCCGGCTCGAACTTCTCCATCGGCGACATCGACATCACGCCCTTCACCATCCCGCATGATGCCGCTGACCCCTGCGGCTTCGTCTTCGCCGCCGAGGGTATCCGCATGGCCATCGCCACCGACCTCGGCTATATGCCGCCCAACGTGAAACAGGCGATTGCTGGCTCCGATGTGCTTCTGCTCGAATCGAACCACGACCTTGAGATGCTGCGTGACGGTCCGTACCCGTGGTCGGTGAAGCAGCGCGTGCTCTCCCGTGTGGGTCACCTGTCGAACCATGCGACGGCCGAGTTCCTCGCCCGCGACTACGATGGCGGTGCCGCGTACATCGTCCTCGGCCATCTTTCGGAGTCGAACAACGCCCCCGAGCTGGCCCGCATCAGTGCCGAACAGGCGATCGGTGACCGGATGAGGCTGCTGGGAAACCGGATCTTACTGGCCGAGCAGGCCCAGCCTCTGGAGTCGATCCAGCTCTAGCTGGTCTATCGGCCGATGTGCATGAATTTGAACACAGTGTGAATCTTTGCTCTCGGGCCGCGATCAAACAGGGTAGACTGGAGATACGCTATGCAACGATCCTCGAGACAGAATCCGATACAGATCTCTGAGCACAATCCCAGGGGCTTTGATCGCCGTGGAAGTCGGGCTGTTTGCAGCGACCCCATCGTTGGCGCGATCCTCTCGGGCTGGCGCTACGATCTCTCGGCCCTCTCGCCTGCCATGCGCAAGGACTACGACCTGCACATGGCAGAGTGCGCCCACTGCCGCTCCAAGCAGCGCATGCATCGCACCGTCGATGTCCTGCTCATCTCGGTCAGCACCCTGTCCATCGTGGCCTTCTTCCTTGCCGCGGTGATCATGCACCGGGTGGAGGCGATCACTCACATCGCGCAGTTCAGGGTTCATCTCGGCCAGCACGCTGCCGTGTACATCTCGCTTGAGGCAGTCGCCATCGCCGGTCTCTTCTTCTCGACGCTGCTTTGGATTCTGGTGGCGATCGCCACCCCGCTCCCGGGCTTCCTGGGTGCTGTTCTTCAGCAGCGAATTCCGGCAGACCTGCGTCAGCGATTCTCGAAAGACGCAGCCTAGCAGGACCCATGGCCGTCCCATCTCCGAGTCCCGTTTACTCCTCTTCGCAAGGTGAAGTTCTTCCGCCGCCTGGAGAGGCATCGCCCTCGCAAGGCTTTGAACTGGTTGAGCCCGCGACCTCGAAACGCAGAGGCTTCGTCTTCTCGGACGCTCCGGCCACCTATCTCCTTGTTGGTATCAACTGCGCAGTCTTCGTCTGGATGGTATTGCGCGGCGTCTCGTTTCAGTCGCCATCACCCGAGGATCTTCTACGTTTCGGAGCGAACAATACCAGCCTTGTGCTGCACGGGGAGTGGTATCGCCTGCTCACCGCGACCTTCGTCCACGTCGGCTGGATTCACCTCGCCACCAACATGTGGTGCCTCTGGAATCTTGGCTTGCTGGGCGAGCCCCTGATCGGGCCTTTCGGTCTCGCTGCTGTCTATCTGCTGACCGGGATTGCGGGGAATCTGCTCTCCATGGCGGTCGATGTTTTGAGCCGCACTGACTCAATCGGCGCGGGAGCCTCGGGAGCCGTCTTCGGCATCGCCGGGATTCTGATCGTCCTGCTCTCCAACCGTCGTCTCCCCATCCCATGGGACGAACTGCGCCGGCTTCGGCGCTCCGTCATCCAGTTCGCAATCCTGAACCTGCTGATCGGCGGAGCCTCCAACTTCTTCGATGTCATCCGGATCGACAACAGCGCCCATGTAGGCGGCTTTCTCTCCGGCCTCGCGCTTGGATTTCCCCTGGTCCCGCGCATGACCGCAGGCCGCGAGCGCTACTTCGCTCGGCAAAAGATAACTTTTGCCATGACCGCATTACTGCTGTCACTCTTCGGATACTGGATCGCGAATCTAAGTCAGAGCTAGCTTGTCGCGGTCGAAGCGAACTTCTTCACCATGGCCAGCAGCAGCCTGCGATCGCTGTCGCCGAGTTGCGAGGAGTAGCGCTGGATCTGCGTCAGAAAGCGAATCTCCTCCTCGTTCAGGTTCAGCCCGGACATCTCCTTGGCCACACCTTCCTCCGCGAAGAACTGCGAGAGTTGCATGTCCAGCGAGTGGGCGATCTTCTGCAGCGTGTCCAGCGAGGGCACGGTGTGCCCGTTCTCCACGCGCGACAGATAGCAGCGCAGCAGCCCCGTGCGCTTCTCGATGTCGCCCTGCGACATCCCCTTCTGCAGCCGGTACTCGCGGATCGTCGTGCCGATATTCATCGACAGGGAGAGGGACTTCGGGTGCTCGCCGGGGTTCGTGGAGAAGATTGCCTGAACGTTTGCCATTGACCATAAAGTAACTAGCCACTAGCGCCGGGTCAATGGGCAACCTTTGTCGAGGACACTAATTCCGTACCATTCCGGGTTCCTATGACTGCCGGGGAGCCGGAAGGCCGTCCCTAACCCATGTACATCCCGCCATTTACGTCCAGCGTATGCCCGGTGATGTATCCCGCCTCCTCGGACGCAAGAAAGGCGACGGCCGCGGCGACATCCTGATCGGTTCCCGCCCGCTGCAACGGAATGTGCTGGGTCATCGCTGTCCGTTGCTCGTCGGTCAGGATGGCTGTCATGGCCGTTTCGATGTACCCGGGAGCGACCGCGTTGACCGTGATTGTCCGGCTGGCAAGCTCCCGCGCCAGCGACTTCGTGACCCCGATCAGACCGGCCTTCGAGGCGGCATAGTTCGCCTGCCCTGCCTGGCCCATCTCGCCGACGACCGACGTAATGTTCACGATCCGGCCCCAGCGCGTCTTCAGCATCGAGCTCATCACTGCCTGCGACATCAGGAAAGAGCCCGTCAGGTTGGTCGAGATCACGTCGTCCCAGTCCTTCTTCTTCATGCGCAGGGTCAGGATGTCACGCGTGATGCCGCCGTTGTTGACCAGGATGTCGACCTTGCCGAAGTGCGCGATGACGGCCTTGGAGCAGGCCTTGATCGAGTCCTCGCTCGCCAGATCAAGCTCGAAAGCTTGGGCAATTCCACCCGCAGCTACGATCTCCGCCGCCACTTCCGCCAGCTTCTCCTGGTTGCGGGCGGCCAGAGCGACGGATGCTCCCGCCTCCGCCAGCTTCAGGGCGCACGCCCTTCCGATTCCCTGCGATGCTCCGGTCACGAGCGCGATACGACCTGCCAGATTTCCCATAGTCCCCGTTCTACAGCCATGCCTTGTTCTGCGCGAAGCCGACCTGAAGATTATACGGAGCCATCGGGCTCAAGCGACCAGATGTACACCTGCAGGCGTCGGGAGAAGTGAAGGACTGGCGGTCGGTTCGGCAGCATCAACCCATGAGCCAGTGCGATGCGGTTTGTGCGAATCTCGGCCTCCGCAGCCTCCAAGGGCCACGGCTTGTGGTGGATATTGCCGACCAGTATCCGTCCGCGAGAGTTGGTGAAGAGGCAGTATCGCTCGGTGAGGAAGTGCTCCAGCGTCCCCGGCTGGCTAGGCAGAGCATCGGCGGCTCTGCCTAGCCCGCGATACGTCGCCTGGAAGCTCGCCCCGGCGGAGGTCAGCAGGCGGCGGCTCTTATAGCGCACGGTGCCGTCAGCGGCCGTCTCCCGCACCATGTTGGCGTAGAAGTAGGGCAGGTGGAAGATCGTCCTGGCCCCGATCACCGCGAGCAGACTGGCGGCGTCGAGCGAGAAGAAGAACACACCCGCGCGGCCCGTCAGCCTTGAGCGGACGTAGGTGCGGAGGTTCAGCTCGGGAAAGGTCTCGACCATCGGAATCGCCACGCTTTGGTCCGTGCTGCCCGGTATGCGGTGCCGAACCCCATCCATCCAGAAAGGCACTACGCCTACCCAGGCGTAACCGTCGAAGGTGTCAATATCGAGGCCGGGTGGGATCAGCGCCGCCATGGTCGCCGGGGCAATCGGCCAGTGGGCGAAGAGCAGATCGTTCCAATTTTGCGTCATGGTCCAGGCGCGATCAGGCAGCGGAAATGGCCGGTGGCCCGTCTCCTCAAGCACTTCGGCCGGTCTTTGCTCCGAGTCCATCGCTTGATCTTGGGCCATATCTCTTGTGATGCGGCGGATCATCCACCGCCGCGAATAACGTATCCTGTCCTTCGACCATGTCACAAGAACAGATCCAATCCGTAACGCCGCACACGGGCGGGCCAGCGGCAAGCGAACCAAAGCAGAACGTCACCGACGTCTACGCAATTCACGGCGCAGACCCAGAAGTGCTCGCCTACGCCATGGCGAAGTACTCACGGTCGTCGCTCTCTATGCGCGAATCGCTCGCCGAGATCGACTCGCAGCGCGCCGAGCAGTTTCTTAATACTTTCTACTTCCAGTACGGTCACCGCTCCATCGCCGATCTCGCCCACATCCCCTTCGCCATCGAGCGGCTGAGCCTGCTGGCCGCAATCGCTCTGGTCGACGAGCAGCGCTGGGACGGCCAGGAGCGGTCTACCCGGTATCAGGATTTTCGCAAGTCAGGATGGTATACGCCTCCGTTCGGCGAGGCGACGCCGGTATTTACCGCTGCGATCGAGGCGTCGTTCGCTGCCTATGACGCGATCTCGCAGGGCATGCTGGTGGCGTTGAAGTCGGCCATCGCCCGCCCCGACGCGATGAAGCCCGACGCCTACGAACGCACGCTGAAAGCCAGGGCATTCGATGTCGCACGCTACCTTCTGCCGCTGGCGACAAACACCTCGCTGGGCCAGATCGTGAACGCCCGCACGCTCGAGACCCAGGTCTCGCGCCTTCTCACCAGCGAGTTTGCGGAGATCCGCGAGATTGCAGAGAAGCTGCGAATCGCCGCCTCCGAGCCAGCCTGGAATGTGCAGCACAGCAAGCTTCAGCCGCTCATCGACGACCTTCGCCAGACCGATGCCGCCGCTGCTCAGCTTCTCGGCGATCGCGTTCTTCGCCCGGTAAAGACCGCGCCGACGCTGGTGAAGTACGCCAACCCATCCGACTACATCGTGAACTCGCGCGCTGAGTTGAGAGCTGCGGCCCATGAACTGATGGCAGGGCAGCCGATTGACGCCGCTTCGGTGGTCGACCTGATCGACGATGGCGAGTCACTCGAAGTCGAGATCGCGACCTCACTGCTCTATCCGCACTGCCACTACCCGTACCGCCAGCTTCGCGCCGAGGTCGAAGGCCTTACCGTCGCGCGGCGGGACGAACTCGTCGCCCTCGGCGCGACGCATCGCGGCCGCCACGACGAACTCTCACGGTCATTCCACTCCGGCCACGGGCTGCGCTTCGACATTCTGATGGACATTGGCGGCTTCCGCGACATGCACCGCCATCGCCGCTGTGTGCAACTGTTGCAGGAGTACACCGATCTGCACGGATACGAGACGCCGGAGTGCCCTGGTCAGCCTACGCTGGCCCAGGCGGGCCTGGAAGCGGTTTACGTGGAGGCGATGGATGCCGCGCTGCGCTGCTACCGGCGTCTGAAGACGAGCAGCGAGCCGGAGGGTGCCCAGTCCGCGCAGTACGCGCTTCCTTTGGGCGTCCGCTGCCGGTCGCTCTTCAAGATGGACTTTGCCGAGGCGCTGTATATCTCGGAACTTCGTTCAGGCGTTGCAGGCCACTTCAGCTATCGCCGCGTGGCCTGGGAGATGTACCTTGCGGTGGCCAGACGTCACCCGTCGCTGGCCGGATACTTCCGCATCGAAGACGTGAATCAACCTGTGGACCTGCTCCGGCGCTGAACCGCATCGCGCCGGGGCCTGTCTAAATTCCGGATACGGAAGCCGGGATCGTGGGAGCAGAGGCGACGCTCGCCTCGATCAGCGCCGTGCCCAGGTCGATGGACACCGTCTGCACTGGAACGCCGAGTGTGTAGGCAATCTCCGTGACGCTGTCACCCTGGCTCTGCAAGACCTTGATGTTCGCGTCGAGAGATAGCTCTACCGTGTCCTTCGGGGGAGGTGGCGGTGGCGGCGGCGGAGGGGGTGGTGGTGTCTTCGACGCCGATTGCGTGGACGAAGAGACGCTGTCCACGGGAGAGACGGCTGCGACGGAGATTGGAGAGACGCTGATGCTCATGGGAGGAACCTGCCTTAGGTGGTTCTTACTTCCTCTTCAACGCATATATCGGTCGAAATTAGAAAAACTTCACCGAATGCGGGCCAACGCCGTCTCCGTAACCAGGGCTGAATTCGCCTTTTCTTTGCCTTTTCCCGTTTCGGTGCTAGAATCCGGTGACGTTCAAATTATGGAGTGTTTATCGTGGCAGACGACCGCAGCAAAGCTATAGAAACCGCGCTTTCACAGCTCGAAAAACAGTTTGGCAAGGGCTCGGTGATGCGCCTGGGATCGAAGGAGGCGATTGTCCCGATTTCCGTCATCTCGACGGGGTCGATTTCCTTCGACGCGGCCTTGGGAGTTGGCGGCGTTCCGCGCGGACGAGTCATTGAAATCTTTGGCCCTGAATCCTCGGGCAAGACGACGATTACCCTGCAGATCGTCGCCGAAGCGCAGAAGGCCGGCGGTCTCGCTGCTTTCGTCGACGCCGAGCATGCTCTCGATCCAGCTTATGCCCGTAAGCTCGGCGTAGATATCGACAACCTGCTGATCTCGCAGCCGGACTACGGCGAGCAGGCGCTGGAGATCGTCGAGGCGCTGGTGCGCTCGAATGCC
This sequence comes from Granulicella aggregans, assembly GCF_025685565.1. Lineage (NCBI taxonomy): Bacteria > Pseudomonadati > Acidobacteriota > Terriglobia > Terriglobales > Acidobacteriaceae > Granulicella > Granulicella aggregans. The sequence continues at coordinate 876,444 of NZ_JAGSYE010000003.1, read as the reverse complement.
ATCGACGTTCTGGTGGTTGACTCGGTCGCTGCGCTGGTGCCGAAGGCGGAACTCGACGGCGAGATGGGCGACTCCCACATGGGCCTGCAGGCCCGTCTGATGAGCCAGGCGCTCCGCAAGCTGACCGGCACTGTCTCGAAGTCGCGCACCTGCCTGATCTTCATCAACCAGATCCGTGACAAGATCGGCGTCATGTTCGGCAACCCTGAGACGACGACCGGCGGTCGCGCACTTAAGTTTTATTCCTCCATGCGCATCGACATTCGCCGCATCGGCGCGGTGAAGGAAGGCGACGTCGTCGTCGGCTCCCGCACCAAGATCAAGGTGGTGAAGAACAAGGTGGCTGCACCGTTCCGCGACGCCGAGTTCGACATTCTTTACGGCGAAGGAATCTCGCGCGAAGGCGATGGGCTCGATCTGGCTGTGCTGCACAACATCGTGGACAAGAGCGGGGCCTGGTATAGCTACCAGGGCGAGCGCATCGGCCAGGGCCGCGAGAACGTCCGCAACTTCCTCAAGGAGAACAAGGACGTCTTCGGGCGCATCGACGCCGAAGTTCGCAAGAAGCTGAACATCGGTGCTGCGGTTCCCGCGGATGTTCCCGCTGCACCGGCTAATGGAGCGGCGGTTGCTGCTGAAGTGATCAAGAGCAAGAAGTAGTCTCTGAGAAACAGAAAGAGGGGCGATCGTACAAGCGATCGCCCTACTTTCTGTTTGCCATCCTTCGAATCCGTCATCCTGAGCGGACCACCTTGCAGCCTCATCGCAAGGTGCGTAGTCGAAGAACCCCGAGGGCGACGATCCTGCCACTACCCGCGCACCTTTCGGCCTCGGAATACGACATTCGTGGCGGAACACTGTAGCCATCCACGGTGATGTCTGCAGCCTCGAGGTCCTTCGACTCCGTCCGGCGCAAAGACGCGCCAGACTTCGCTCAGGATGACGGCATCTTTGAAGAGCTTCAAGTCGGGACTTCGAAGCCTATACCGCTATGAAGGGTCTCCCGAGGCCTACAACCGTCCGGCCAGCGGTGACGTTCAACACCTCGATAAACGCGACCACCAGTGCATCGATACCCGTGATCAGCCCGAAGTAGCCGCCTACCTGCGAGAAGCTGAAGCTGGCCGTGTTCCAGCCCGCGTCGCCTGCGGCCAGCAGGAAGAAGGTGATCCAGAGCAGAAGGAAGATACTCCAGACCGCCTTGTTCGAGCGGAAGGTCACGATCCACATCAGGAAGGTGAAGACACCCCACATCAGCAGAACGCACGCGATGCCGACCGGAGCCGGCGGCTTGATCCATCCCGCTCCAACTGTCCACTGCAACAGCGCGAACCACCACCAGAAGAGCCCATACGACGTGAAGGCGACCATGCCGAAGGTGTTGCCGACGCGGAACTCGAGCACCCCGGCGATCAGTTGAGCGACGCCGCCGTACGCGAAGGCCAGTGGGACGACCACCGGCACCGCCTCCTTCGGCAGAATGCCTGCATTGATGCAGCTGAGGACGATGGTAGTCAGGCCGAAGGCCGCCAATCCTAAAGGCCCGGGATTGGCGATCTTGGGAGCCAGCACCAGTTGAGAAGAGGGAGACCCAGCCGGGTACTCCGAGAGACTTGCCATGAAGTTGGGTTCCTTTGGTCGCAGAACTTTTGATTCCGCGCCATCGTACTCACTTGGCAGGCAACTTGTCGCGTGAATTTTCGCTTGGTCGCCCGGTTGAACGCCCGTTCGCCAAACCACGATATGCTTCATCTGACATGCATACCGTCAAGGCGATCTATCCGGGCACCTTCGATCCACTCACTAACGGCCATCTCGACCTGATCGCACGCGGCTCGAAGATCGTCGATCAACTTATTGTCGCCATCCTTCGTAACAGCGAGAAGGGGACGCCCTTGTTCACCGTCCCCGAGCGCGAAGAGATGATTCGCGAGGCGACCATTGGCTTCGGCAACGTCTCCGTGACAACATTCAACGGACTCCTGGTAGACTTCGCCCGGCAACAGGGAGCGAAGGCTGTCCTGCGCGGCATCCGGGCCATCAGCGATTATGAGTACGAGTTCCAGATGGCCATGATGAATCGGAAGCTCGATCCCGAACTCGAGACGCTCTTCATGATGCCGGCGGAGAAGTACACCTATGTGAGCTCGCGGCTCATCAAGGGAGTCTTCCAGCTTGGCGGCGATGTCACCGCGCTGGTGCCGCCGCTGGTCGTCGAACGGCTCAAGGCAAAGACGGTGACTCCTCATGCCGACTGAGACCTTCGCCGAACCCGCCAGGATGACGATTCAGGAACAGTTCGGCCAGATCGATATCTACGTCTTCGATCAGATTCTGCGAGGCAACATCGCTCCCGGCATGCGGATACTCGATGCTGGTTGCGGCTATGGCCGGAACCTCGTCCACCTGCTGCGCGAAGGCTGCGAGGTCTTCGCCGTCGACGCGAGTCCCGAGGGCGTCGATCACGTCCGCCAGCTTGCCGCCATCCTCGCCCCGCAGCTTCCAGCGAAGAACTTCCAGGTTGCGGCGATCGAACAGATGCCGTTCCCGGACGGATTTGCCGAGGTCGTGATCTGCAACTCGGTCCTGCACTTCGCCCGTGACGAGCGCCACTTCCACGACATGCTGGCCGAACTCTGGCGCGTCCTCCGGCCCGGAGGCATGCTCTTTACTCGCATCGGCTCCCGCATCGGCATGAGCTTTCCGCAGGTCCGCAAAGATATCTACCGGATCGGCGACGGCTCCGAGTGGTTCCTGGTGGACGAGCAGATGCTGCTCGACCTGACCGCCGAGCTCGACGCTGTCCTGGTCGACCCGCTCAAGACCACCATCGTGCAGGACCACCGCTGCATGACCACCTGGGTGCTTCGCAAACGGTGCGTTTCACGCTGAGCCTGACGCTTCCGTTGTATCCACAACTTCGAACCGGGCTGTCAATCTGGATGCAACGATTCGATCCCTGGCCGGAGCCCCCATGCAATCCACTCGAAGTGTCTCTCCCCTTGCAGTTGCCACGCACGTTTTGCTCTTGTTGGCATTCTTCCTGGTGGGATGTTCGAGCTCGCTCGCTCCGCTCTCCGGCACTTCGGCCAATGCGCTGACGGGTAACTGGCAGGTCTCGTCGATGTCGACGACAGCGATGAAGCTGCCCATGCTCTCGGGCGAACTGACAGGCTCTGTCACCGCTGTTACCGGTATCTTCCACGCTGCCTCGGCAGGCGCATGCGTCAGCCAGGCGACTGCTATCCCGCTCACCGGCCACGCTGACACCAAGAACGTCCTCACGCTCACCGGTGCACTCGCTGGCGGCACACTCACCATCTCTGGCAATGTCGCCGAGGATAACAAGTCGCTCACTGGCACAACGTACAACGTGACCGGCGGAACCTGCGCCTTCTCCGCGCCGGTCGTGGCTTCGGCCCAGGCCTTCAGCTCCGTCACCGGGACCTACGCCGGTAGCTTCTCCGACGCTGGAGGCCATGTCATCGACATCACCGCCAACCTGACACAGACTCCAGCCTCCGACACGACGGGCAACTTCCAGCTAAGCGGCAGTGGAACCTTCCCCAACAATCCCTGCTTCTCCAGCCCGGTCAGCGTCTCGAACGCCCAAGTGACCGGCGGCAGCTTCACCCAGACCTACGCCGATTCCTCTACCCAGAACTCGGTCACCGCAACCGGAACGTTCTCCAGCGATGCCAACACCCTGACCGTGACGAACTGGACGCTGACCGGCTCCTGCGGCCCGGACTCCGGCACCGGGTTGCTGACCCGCCAGCCCTAGTCTTCAGCATGTTGGCACCTGGGTCCGGCAAATCGTCCGGAAGGCTTTATCTTGCCGTCCAAATCTGAAAGACTATTAGCCATGAGCACAGCGACGGCAGTAAAGGTGTTGACGGACCGGATCAACCGGATTGAAGTCTCGGCCACCATGGCCATTACCGCGGCAGCGTTGAAGCTGAAGGCCGAGGGGATCAATCTCTCAGACTTCGGCGCGGGCGAGCCGCACTTTGCCACGCCCCGTCACATCAAGGACGCGGCCATCGAGGCCATAGAGAAGAACTTCACGCGCTACACCGCCGTCGCCGGCATCCCCGAAGTCCGCAAGGCCATCGTCGACCGCCACGCCTGCGACTTCGGCTCGAACTACACGCCGGAAGAGTGCGTCTTCACCACCGGCGGAAAGCTGGCGCTCTTCAACGCGATCCAGGTGCTGGTCGATCACGGCGATGAAGTCATCCTTCCCGTTCCCTACTGGGTCTCGTTCAGGGACATCATCCAGTACGCTGGCGGCGTAGTTGTTCCGGTCGAAAGCCGCGAGGACGAGAACTTCCGCATCACTGCGAAGATGATCGAAGCTGCGATCACGCCGCGCACCAAAGCGATCATCCTGAACACGCCGTCGAATCCGTCCGGCGCGGTTGTCTCGCCCGCCGACCTCGAAGCCATCGTTCGTCTCGCGCACAAGCACGAGATCTACGTGCTGCTCGACGAGTGCTATGTCTACCTGAACTTCACGGGCGAGATCGTCAGCGGCGGGTCTTTCACGGACTGCAAAGACCATGTCGTGATTCTCGGCTCGCTCTCGAAGACCTACGCGATGACCGGCTGGCGCGCGGGCTTCGCGCTCGGCCCAAAGCAGATCATCGGAGCGATGAGCAAACTGCAGTCGCAGAGCACCTCGAACGCCGCCAGCATGGTGCAGCGCGCGTCCATTGCTGCAGTGCATGGCTCGCAGGAGTGCGTCGGCGAGATGCGGGCCGACTACATCAAGCTGCGCGACCGCGTGCTCGAAGGCTTCAAGACGATCCCCGGCCTGACCTGCACCGTGCCCGAAGGCGCGTTCTACGTCTATCCGAACATCAGCAAGTTCATCGGCAAGGGCGGCATCACATCGGCGACGGATCTTGCGGCAAAGCTTCTGAGCGAGGCCCACGTGGTCGTCGTTCCCGGCGAGGCCTTCGGCACCAGCGAACACATCCGTCTCTCTTACGCCGTCTCGGGCGATGTCATAGACGAAGGCGTGAAGCGCATGCGGGAGTACTTCGCGAAGCTCGCGTAGGCTCGGGCAGTACCGTTTCTGATTTCTTTAGATAGAGGGTTATGCCGAGTCGAACGAAAGCAGGAACACCGCGATTCGCGCCCGTGATTCTTGCGGGCGGAAGCGGGACACGTTTCTGGCCGCGCAGTCGCCGCGCCCGTGCCAAGCAGGTACTTGCGCTTGATGGCGAGCAAACGATGATTCAGCAGACGCTGACTCGTTTGCTCCCACTGGCTAATCCTTCCGACGTCTGGGTCGTCACCAATAGCCTGTTGGACAAGACGATCGCCGAGCAGTTGCCCGATGTGCTCGCCGAACACATCCTGAGTGAGCCAGCGGCACGCAATACTGCCCCGGCGTGCGCTTTGACGGCGTTCCTGCTCTTCAACTCCGCTCCCGATACCGTGTTGGGTGTCTTCCCCTCGGACCATGTTGTGGAGCATGGCGAACGCTTCGCCCAGGTGCTGCAGGCGGGCATCGAGATCGCCGCGGACGGCGAGAACATCGTTGTCCTCGGAGTTCCGCCAACTCGTCCCGAGACCGGCTATGGATACATCGAGCAGGGTGACGTAGTGGCCGAAGCGGAGCCGCAGGCTGGTGGAGCGCCCATCAAGATCGCCCGCGTGAAGCGCTTCCGCGAGAAGCCCGATCGCCACACTGCCGAGCGCTTTCTCGCCGCAGGAAACTTCGCCTGGAACGGCGGAATCTTTCTCTGGAGCGCACGCACGCTGGTCTATGCGATCCGCGAACACTCCCCGGATATGGCGCCGATCCTTGAAGAGATCGCCGCAGCCTACGGCACTCCCAACTTCGAGTGCGTCTTCGCCGAGCAGTATCCGAAGTGCGAGAACATCTCCATCGACTACGCCGTGCTGGAGCGCCGCTCCGCGAAGGGCGAGCACAAGTCGGGCATCTACTGCCTGCCCGCGGACTTCGGCTGGAACGATCTTGGCTCGTGGGCATCGCTGCATGAGCATCTCGGCGAGGCCGAGGCCGACAACGTGCTCGACGGCGCAACTACTGGCATCGTCGCGATTGAATCCTCCGGCAACTACGTCTACGCTCCAGGCAAGATGGTCGCGCTTCTGGGCGTCGACGACCTGGTCGTCGTCGAAACGCCCGATGCCTTGCTCATCACAACCCGCGACCGTTCTCAAGACGTAAGCAAGGTCGTTCGCGTGCTTCACGATAGCGACCGCCACGAGTTGATCTGAACACGCTGCAACGAATTTAGGAGAAGCTGACGGATGGGTGTGGTCAAGTTTGGGACCGACGGCTGGCGCGGCATCATCGCCGATGACTTTACCTACGCCAATGTGCGCGTGGCGGCCTCCGCCATCGCGCACTACGTGCTGAAGCAGGAGGATGCGTCGCACGGTGTCTGCATCGGCTACGACACGCGATTCGGCTCGAAGAGCTTCGCGAAGGTTGTTGCTGAAGTTCTTTCGAACGCGGGGATTCCGGTACAGCTTGCGAATGGCATCACGCCGACTCCCGCTCTCTCTTACGCGGTGCGCGAGCGCGGCGCAGCGGGCGGCGTGATGATCACGTCGAGCCATAATCCGGCCGAGTGGAACGGCGTGAAGTACAAGGCCAGCTATGGCGGATCGGGCAAGCCGTCGATCATCTCTGCTATCGAAGGCTATCTCGACGAACCGCTCGACCTCGCACCGGCAGCGGGCAGGATCGAAGAGGTCGACTTCAACGCGGACTACATCGCCGCGATCACAAAGTTCGTTGACCTCGACGCCATCAAGGCCTCCGGCTACAAGTTCCTCATCGACACCATGTATGGCGCGGGCCGTGGCGTGATCGCGGGCATCTTCACCAAGGCGGGCATTCCCTTTGTCGAGATGCGCAACGAGATCAACCCCGCGTTTCCTGGCATCAATCCGGAGCCAATCCTTCCGCACATCAAAGCCACGCAGGTTAAGGTGGTGGAAGAGAAGTGCGACGCTGCCTTCGTCACCGATGGCGACGCCGACCGCATCGGCGCGGTCGATGAGAACGGCAACGTCGTCGACGCGCATAAGATCTTTAGCATCCTGCTGAAGTGGCTGCTCGACCGCAAGGGCTGGCCGGGCGATGTGACCCGCGCCTTCAACACGACGAAGATGCTCGACCGCATCGCGGCGAAGTATGGCCGCACGCTGCATGAGCACGGCATCGGCTTCAAGTACGTCTGCGACCTGATGCTGGAGAAGGAAATCCTGATCGGCGGCGAGGAGTCGGGCGGTGTGGGCATCAGCAAGCACCTTCCGGAGCGCGATGGCCTGCTTAATTCTCTCTTGTTGGCGAACGTGATGGCCGAGGAGAAGAAGACGCTGGGTGAGCTGGTCGCCGCGTTGCAGGAAGAGTTCGGCGAGCACCAGTACGACCGCATCGATATGCACATCACCGAAGATTTGAAGCAGTCGGCGATTGCGCGGGCGAAGGCGGGCGTGTCGGAGATCGCAGGCCTGAAGGTGCTGAAGACGGAGACGCTCGACGGCATCAAGTTCTTCCTCGAAAATCCCGCCTGCGCAGGCAAACCGAACGCGGCGGAGACATGGTTGTTACTGCGTGCGTCGGGAACCGAGCCGCTGCTTCGTGTGTATTGCGAGAGCTGCTCGGTAGAGTCCGTCGCGCAGGTACTGGCCGCCGCCAAGGCCTTCGTTCTGAGTGGAGCTTCGGCGTGAGTTACGAGTTACGCGAGTTGCCGGGCATGACCGTCATGGGCATTTATGCCCGGCTCTCAAATGCTGAGCTGAATAAGCTCGGCGATCTTTGGCGCAGGTTTCACGAGATGGGAGACCACAAGATCGTCGAAGCGCGGCTCAACGACATGCACTGCTGCGTCTATTGCGAGTACGAGGGCGATCACACGCAGCCTTATACCGTAGTGATCGGGTGCGAGGTCGCAGAGGGCACGCCTGCGGTTGAAGGCATGAAGACGGTGCGCATCGAGACAGGGAAGTTTGCCGTCTACAACCGGCCTTACGAGCGACCGAACCCGGTCTTCGCGACCTGGGAAGAGATATGGGCAACGCCCTCGGAGGATTTGGACCGCAGGTTTCAAGCCGACTTTGATCGTTACGGTGCTGCGGAGGGCATTACGGTGAATGTGGGGGTTCGGTGAAGATTACGACGCAGGGGCTGCTGTTCGACATGGACGGCGTGCTCATCAGCTCGATCGGTTCGGTCGTTCGTTCGTGGCGCATCTGGACGAAGGAGTACGGCATTCCGGGCTGGGAGACCTACGAGGTGCCGCACGGCAAGCGCGCGATCGACATCATCCGCGAGCTTCGGCCTGATTTTGACGAAGCGGGCGTGCTGGCTGCGCTCCGTTGGATTGAAGATATCGAAATCGTCGACACCGCTGACCTGAAGGTGCTGCCTGGAGCGCGCGAGCTGCTGGAGTCGCTGCCGCCCGAGCGGTGGTCGATTGTGACCTCTGCGACGCGGCGATTGCTGCTCGGAAGGCTGGAGGCTGCAGGGCTTCCGATTCCGGCGCGGATCATCGCGGCTGATGATGTCGTGAATGGCAAACCGCATCCGGAGCCTTACATGACCGGGGCGAAGCTGCTTGGCTTCGATCCTGCTGATTGCATCGTCTTCGAAGACGCTCCGGCGGGTGTTGGCGCAGGTCTGGCTGCGGGCAGCCGCGTGATTGGCGTGCTCGGGACGCATACTGCGGAGGAGCTCTCGGCCGCGACGTGGATCGTGCCTTCGCTAGAGGGTGTTGTAGCGCGGAACACAGCAGATGGGCTGGAAATCGAGTTCGATGCGCTCTAATACGGCGTGAGTTTGGAGAGAATAATGGATGAACCGAACGAGATCCAGACTTTAACTATCTCCCTGTCAGGCCCCATGAAGCGATTTGTGGAAGACCAGGTGGCCAGCGGGGAGTACGCCAGCATGAGCGCCTACATCGGCTCGCTGGTTCGCGCCGATCAGAAACGTCAGGCCAAGGCGCAGTTGGAGCACGTCCTGCTTGACGCGCTTCAGTCCCAGGAAGGTGACCCTATGGACGTTACCTCTGAGATGGTGGAAGAGTTTCGGCAGAGGCTGCCTAGTCGGACCCCGCGGCGTTTGACGGAATAGATGTCATTGCCGTAGCTCAAACAGAATCGCCCCACGATGAAGCCCGTGGGGCGGATCTGTTTCTGGCTATAGCCTCTTGGATCAGGCAGCCCAGTCGTAACCCTCTTCTCCATGCTGCGAGAGGTCGAGCCCCGTGCGCTCGTCCTCTTCGCTCACGCGAAGTCCGATCAACTTGTCGACGATGAAGAGAATGATCAGCGTGCCGACGATGGAGATCGCCCATGCAATCGCTACGCCGATGAACTGGTTTAGCAGCTGGTGGGCGTTGCCCTCAAGCAGACCAGTCGCCTTGCCCGCTCCGAAGATGGGGTTGATAGTGCTGTTGGCGAAGACGCCGGTGAGGATGGCTCCGAGGGTTCCGCCTGCGCCGTGAACGCCGAAGGCGTCGAGTGAGTCGTCATACCCGAAGATGTTCTTCACCTTCACCACCATGAGGTAGCAGAAGACCCCAGCGATCAGGCCGATCCAGAGCGCCGACATCGGCGTCACGAAGCCCGAGGCCGGGGTGATGGCGACGAGACCGGCGACCGCGCCGGAGATCGCTCCCAGGGCTGAGCAGCGTCCGTTGCGGAGCCACTCTGCCGCACTCCAGCCGATGGCGGCAGCGGCCGCGCCGAAGTGTGTCGCGACGAACGCCGACGTGGCCAGCGTTCCCGCGCCCAGAGCCGAGCCGGCGTTGAATCCGAACCAGCCCACCCACAGCAGGCATGCGCCAACGAAACTAAGCACGACCGAGTGCGGCGGCATGGCCGTCTTCGGGTAGCCGAGCCGCTTGCCGAGATAGAGCGCCGTCACCAGCGCCGAGACGCCCGAGGTGACGTGGACCACCGTGCCGCCTGCGAAGTCGAGGCAGGGGAAGCGTCCGCCGAGCGACGCGTTCAGCAGACCGCCCTTGCCCCAGACCATGTGCGCCATCGGGCTATAGATGAAGATCGCCCACAGCACCATGAAGACCAGCATGGCGGAGAACTTCATGCGCTCGGCGAAGGCACCCGTGATCAGCGCGGGTGTGATGATCGCGAACATCAACTGGTAGACCATGAAGGTCTGGAGCGGGATGGTCGCCGCGTATTTGACGTCGGGAGCGAGGCCGACGCCGTGGAGGAAGACGTTATGCAGGCCGCCGATGAAGGCGTTGCCTTCGCCGAAGGCCAGCGAGTAGGTCACCAGCGCCCACAGCACCGTGATGACGGCCATCATCGCGAAGGTCTGCATCATGGTGCCCAAGATGTTCTTCTTGCGAACCAGGCCGCCGTAGAAGAGCGCGAGTCCCGGACCGCTCATCATCAGCACCAGAGCAGCGCTGACCAGCATCCAGGCGTTGTCGCCTGCGGTCTGCGCGGCGGCGATTGCGGCGGTCTGATCGGCCGAAGCCTTCTCGAGCGCGGCGAGCCGGTCGGGTTGGGCGCCGGATACCTGCGCTAGAACGGAGCTTCCCGAGAGCAAAGCTCCCAACATCACAAGGACAGCGAAGCTGCGAAGACCGACACGATACAACTGCCTCATCTTTGAACCCCCATCTATACAGGCTGGATGAACCACTAAGATACATCTCCACTGCAACTAGCTTGCCTCGAACGGGGAGGCGGGTGCAGACAGTGCAAACAAGCAGGGATGTATCTAACTCTACGCGATGGACGCGGTTCTGAGGAGGGTGTCTACGCGATAGAGGTCATCTTCGGTGTCGACGCCGATGGTGTCCTGCTCCGTCGGGGCGACGTAGAGGTTGAAGCCGTTCTCCAGAAGCCGTAATTGTTCCAGGCGTTCGGTCCGCTCAAGCTGCGACGGAACCAGCGCGGCGAACCGGTTCAGAGCCGCTTTGCGATAAGCGTAGAGGCCGATGTGCTTCCAGTACGTGGCCGACCCGCCCCCGTCGCGGTCGTAGGGAATGGTGGCTCGGGAGAAGTACAGCGCCCGGCCATCGAGCGCGGTGACCACCTTCACCGCGTTGGGATTGGCAATGTTCTCTGGCGTACACGGAACCTTTAGCGTCGTGACGTCCACGTGCGGCTGGGCGAAGGGAGCGAGCAGGGCGGAGATGTGGTCGGGCGTGAGCGTGGGTTCATCGGCCTGGATGTTTACGTAGATGGCAGCGTCGCGATGCTGCGCGACCGCGTGGACGCGGTCCGTCCCGCTGGGGAGATCGACCGAGGTGAGCTCGAACGGCCAGCCGTTCTTCTCACACAGGGCGGAGACCTCTTCGGAGTCTGTGGCGATCACGACCTCGTCGAGCTGCGGGCAGGCGCGCGCGGCGTCGTAGACCCACGCCAGCATGGGCCGTCCGGCGATCTCGCGCAGCACCTTGCGTGGCAGGCGGGTCGAGGCGAGGCGGGCGGGAATGACTGCGAGAGTGCGGTTGGTTGCGCTCATGACTTAGAGGATATTCACCGCGCGGGCTGCGAGCAGGACGACAGTCGCAAAGGAGATGATCGCCTGAATCATCATCAGGACCTTGGCCCAGCGCGAGAGGACAGGGCAGTCGGTAGGGGAGAACGCAGTGCTGGTGTTGAAGGCGATGAAGAGGTAGTCGATGAAGCCTGGACTCCAGGCGTCCTCCCCCATAGCTCGCCGGGCGTCTGGGGCGAGCGTCATCTGGGGAAAGAGAAAAGCTCCATCGGTATGGGCTCCGCGCAGGTCACGCGCATTGGGCCCACCGCCATCCAGGCGCCAGTACCAGGAGGCAAAGACCAGGATGTTGGTCAGCCAGAGCGCGGCAGCGGAGCGGAGAAGCTGGCCGGGGCTCTCTTTGTGACTGGGCAGCGCGGCCACAAGCAGCCAGAGCGACCACGCCATGTCGAGCGTGATGATCGCATTGGTGACATATCCGAGGGCCTGGTTCATGTTGTGATTGCTCATGCGCCGGGCGATGACCGTTGGGACAATCAGAATGCCGATGACAGCGAGCACCAGCCAGCCGGGACCGATCGCGAGGAAGTCCGGCAGCGCCAGCCGGAGGCCGCCGATGGCGATGAGAGCAAGCAGAGCCGGCCAGCGCGGTTCGGGGTCGCGAGCCGGAGCAGGATGCATGACTTGATTCATGGTGTTGCCCACGGAATGAGCGACTGCTTTGGCAGCGTTGCCTGCCGATTGGGCGGCGGAGTGCTGCGACGGCTTGGCTTCGGCGGGTACTGCGGGTACGTCGGGCATGAGGGTGTTCCCATGATGCCTCTCCGAGAGCGCCGGGGCAAGTGGCGCTCCAGACGCGTGCGCTGCGGCCATTTACCCGGCGCGGTGATTCAAGTATCATCGGAGATGGCCGCAGGGAATTCTTCTGCGATTGTCGAGGTGTCATGACCGGTAGTTCGAATCGGCCGCCTGACGATCCGGCCCTTCATCCCAACACACCGTGGCGGTGTAGCTCAGATGGTTAGAGCGACGGACTCATAACCCGTAGGTCGACAGTTCGATTCTGTCCACCGCCACCAATGATTCAAGAGCTAATTCCGCAGTCAGTAAGTCCCAAGACGAACAAAAAACGCACCGGCAGCCCGAAGGCGTCACCGGTGCGCGGATCTGCAGCGTTGTCCTACTTACAACGGCGGCTGCGTGTAGTCCATTCCGTCAAGGTCGGCGATCATACCTGGGCCGGTGGGCGTCCAGTTGAGTTTTTGCCTTGTCAGCGCGCTGGACGCTGGCATGTCATGGACCGCGAAACGGCCAAGCCAGCCGAAGTGTGCATCGGCCTCTTCAGGCTTGATGCTGACTACCGGGATCTTCAGCCCGCGGCCCAGTGCCTCGGCGATGGCCTTCATCGAGACGCCCTCTTCGTCCACAGCGTGGTAGATCGCGCCCGGCTCGGCCTTCTCAAGCGCCAGATGATAGAGCCGCGCGACGTCGGAGATATGCGCTGCCGGCCAGCGATTGCTGCCATCACCGATATAGGCCGAGACGCCCTTCTGCCGCGCCACGGCGTGCACGTAGGGCACCAGGCCCTGCTTGCGCGTGTCGTGAACCTGCGGGAGCCGCACAACCGTGGTCTTCACGCCGCGCTCCGTCAGCTCTTTCATCGCCGCCTCCGAAGCCACGCGCGGGTTCCAGGACAAGGTTGGACCGTCCTCCGTCGAAGGCTTTCCATCGATGTTGGCGGCGATCGCCGTACCGGATGTCATGATGAACGGCCGGTCGGACCCCACCAAAACCTCACCGATCGCCTTAACCGCCTTCAGGTCATCCTCGCAGTTCTTCTGGAACTGCGAGAAGTCATGGTTGAAGGCCAGGTGAATGGTGCCGTCCGTCTTGGACGCTCCCTCGCGCAGACTGTCGAGGTCTTCGATATTGCCGTGAAGCACGTCGATTCCCTTAGCCCGCAGAGCCTCGGCTCCGGCCTCGGACCGCGTGAGGCCAAGCACGCTGTGCCCCGCCTCTACCAACTTCGGAATAAGAGCCGAACCGATGAACCCTGTCGCTCCGGTCACAAAAATACGCATGATGATCTCTCCCTTTGCCTTCTCAAATGAGTGGCGGACCTGCTCCGGCACTCAGTAGCTCAATAGATGGGCTGCGGATCGCGGACGATCTATACTGAAAGTCCGTATGATTAGTCCAATCGTCCCGGATTTGAAAATCGCGCAGCCAGCTCAGCAGACCGCTGGAAAGATGGATCCGCTCTCCGAAGTGATCTCGCTGCTGAAGCCGCAGAGCTACTCCTCTGGCGGCTTCGCGGTGAGCGGCGACCTGGCCATCCAGTTCCCGAAACATCAGGGAATCAAGTGCTATGCTCTGCTCGCCGGCCAGTGCTGGCTGGTATTCGACGACATACCTGAGCCGATCCTGATCAACGAAGGCGATTGCTTTCTGCTGCCGCGCGGGATGCCATTCCGGCTCACGACCGACCTTGCGTTGGAGCCCGTCCACTACACGGTCGCGATCGCGCACTTCGGTATGCGCAATGAGGCCCCGGGTGTCACCGAAGGGGCTCGTTATATTGCCGGTGGACACTTCGCGCTGACCGGAAGCCATGCCGAGATGCTGCTTCAGTCGCTACCTCCCATCGTCCATATTCGCAGCGAATCGGACAAAGCGACCATGCGCTGGTCCATGGAGCGGATGCGCGAGGAGCTTCGCAATCCCCAACCAGGCAGCTCGCTGATCACGCAGCAACTCGCCTGCATGATGCTGGTGCAGGCCCTGCGCCTGCATCTCACGGACACGGCCAGCGCAGGCCAGGGCTGGCTCTCCGCGCTCTCGGATAAGCATATGAGCCTCGCGATTACGAGCATGCACCATGATCCGGGCTACGGCTGGACGCTGCAAGCGCTTGCAGAACGCGTCGGTCTGTCGCGCTCGGTCTTCGCGCTGCGCTTCCGGGAGACGGTTGGCAGTACGCCGATGGAGTACCTCACCCGATGGCGGATGGTGCTGGCGACCGACCGCCTGAAGAACTCCTCGGAGGGGCTCGGGACCATCGCGCAGTCGCTTGGCTACGAGTCGGAAAGCGCCTTTGGCAAGGCCTTCCGCCGGGTGATGGGATGTTCGCCAAGACAATATGCGCGAATGCCTGCGCACTCGCTGTCTGCGAAGTCAGAAGCCATCACGACCTGATGCGAGTCGCCTTCGAGTTCTGCCATAGACTTAGGGGATGCCGCCAAGTAAACGCCGGGCTCCTGTATGGCTGATGGGGCTGTCCAATGCCACCTTCGGGCTGGTGGGCGGCTTTATCGTACTGCCGCTGCCGCAGTTGCTGGCGGCCGAGGGCGTCAGCGAAGCGAAGATCGCCGCAGTAAGTGCTGCTTGTCTCTCGCCGGGATTCTGGGTGTTCCTGCTGGGTCCGCTGCTCGACCTGCGCTTTAGCCGAAGGTTCTATGCGAGCTTATTTGCCGTTCTGGCTGGCCTTGGCCTGGCGTTTGCTGTCGTGATGAAGACAAATCTTCCGGTGCTGGAGATCTCTGTAATGGTCTCGTACGCGGCGGCGGTGTTGAACTCGAACGCCCTGGGCGGATGGCTGGGGGCAATTCTGCCGCAGGTGGCGGAAGGAGATCAGGACGAATCGAACCACGAAGCGGTGAAGCTGGGAGCCTGGACGCAGGTGGGAAGCTTCCTGGGCGGTGGAGCGATCGCTGTGCTGGCGGGGGAGTTTTTACGGCTCTTCCCGGTGAACGTGGCAGCGGTACTTCTGGGGCTACTGGTGATGCTGCCGGCGGCGGTCTTTCCGTGGATTCCATTGCCAGTTGAGGCGGACGGAGTGCTGCGGCGGACGGCGGTGGAGAGCTTCGCGGAGCTCTTTCGCGATCTCCGGCAGTTGCTTACCCGCCGCGATGTCTGGTGGATGATGGCGCTGTTCCTTGCGCCGACGGGGTCGTTTGCGCTGACCAACCAGCTTGGTGGGGTCGCGCGGGACTTTCACGCGTCGGATGCGTTCGTGAGCCGGATGGGAGGGGCAGTGCTCTCTTTTGCCGGGGCGGCGGTATGCCTGCTGCTGCCGGTCCTTGCCCGCTGGGTCAAGCCGCTGCCGCTCTATCTGACGATTGGAACAGTTGGGAGCTTGTTTACTCTGGGACTGCTGCTGTTGCCACGAACTCCAGCGGCGTTTGCGATTGCGTTTATGGCTGAGAACGTCGTTCAGGCTCTCAGCTTTACGTCGGCGGTGGCGATCTGCCTGTCGACGATTGGTAAGGACAATCCGCTGGCGGCGACGCAGTTCACCCTGCTCACCTCGGCCACGGTGCTTCCGATTCTCTATATGGGTGTCCTGGATGGCCGGGCCTATGCAGGTCTCGCAGGAGTGAGCGGGCTGAGTGGTATGTATCTGTGGGACGGGTGTTTAAGCCTGGTGGCGTGTGCGGTGATGGCGTTCGCGATGTGGCGATGGCCCGTAGCTCAGGCAGGAAGAGCGGAGCTTCCGCTCCGCGGAGGATGACAAGGCAATTCCGCGAAAGAGGCAAGCCGGACGGGGGGAATAACGAATTCCGGAGCCAACCGGTGCCCAGCGAGCATAGAATACGTCTAACTCTGATTAGCGCGACCGCGCCGAGACTGAAGCTGTATCTGGAGATTGCTGCGACTATGCCGAAGACCTCGAAGATCCTGTTGCTTGCTGCCTCTGCTGTTCTTGTCTTGACGATCTTCATGGGTGTGAACGCCAGTGGCGTGAGCGCCGCATCGGACACCACCCAGGACAGCGCCTACAAGCAGATCAACGTATACAGCGAGGTGCTGCAGCATATCCAGAGCGACTATGTGGTCGAACCGAACATTCCTTCGGTGACGAATGGCGCTCTGCGCGGGCTGCTGGAATCGCTGGATGCGGACTCGAGCTACCTGTCGCCGGACGACTACAAGCTCTACAAGATGGACAAGGGTGGCAAAGCGCAGGTCGGGATCAACGTCTCCAAGCGCTTCGGCTATGCCAATGTGGTATCGGTCGTTCCCGGCAGTCCGGCGGATCGGGCTGGTCTGGTCGATGGCGATATCCTCGAGGCGATCGACGGCCACGACACCCGCGACATTCCGCTGGCGATCATCCAGAAGATGCTCGAAGGCGCTCCTGGAAGCGCGGTCTCGGTCTCCGTGGTGCGCCCAAAGAAACCGGAGCCGGACAAGATCGACATGACTCGCACGGTAACGCAGATTCCAGCGGTGCAGGACGCGATGTACGACGGCTTCAGCATTCTCTACCTGAAGCCGGGGATCCTGGACCACGAGCATGTGCAGCAGCTTGAATCGAAGCTCAAAGGCATGCGGAGCGCGGGAAACAAGAAGGTTCTGCTGGATCTGCGCGACGTAGCCGCAGGCGATATGGCTGAGGGGACGAGGCTGGCAAACTTCCTGCTGAAGTCGGGAACGATTGGCAGCCTGGAAGGGCAGCAGGTCGCGAAGGTGACCTTTACGGCTGATCCCTCAAAGGCGATCGTTCCTACGGCACCGACAGTTGTGCTGGTGAATCACGGTACGGCAGGCCCGGCGGAGTTGGTGGCAGCGGCACTTCTCGACAACAAGCGCGCGGATTTGGTGGGGGAGAAGACCTTCGGCGAGGGCACGCAGCAGAAGACCTTCGAGATGCCCGATGGTTCGGCCCTCATTCTTTCCGTGGCGAAGTACGAGTCGCCTTCAGGGAAAAAGCTTCAGGATGAGGGAGTTACGCCCGGTGTGACGGTTGCCTCCGCAACCCTGGAGCAGGGTGGATCAGACGACGACGCTGCCGCGCAGCCGATGGGAGCGACCCCCGCTCCCGTCGTGGTGGTTAAGCCACAGGTAACAGTAGACGAACAGTTGACCAAGGCGCTCGACCTGTTGAAGGCCAAAGCGGCTTAGGTTGCCCGCAAGCGACAGCAGAGAGTTTTTGGTCGGTCGCTTGCCATAGGATTCCGTGGCGGCCCCACTCATCGCGATGGTACTGCGATGAGTGGGGCACAGATTTTTGGCCGGTTGGTTCCGGAGTGGGTTTCGCTTGTTTTACGTTTGATCCGGGGGCGTGGGCCAATCTGCTAGGCTGAGGATGCCGTGTTGAGTCTCTTCCGCAGCCGACCCTCCCGAGATCGCGAAGACGTAGATGACGCCGAAGCAGAGCGTCTGGCGGCGCTCGAAGCACGCTGGGAGGCCGAGACCAGGGCCGAACGCGAGCGGGAGCTTGAAGAGAAGCGAAAGAATGGCTGGGAGCCGCCGAAGAGCCACAAGGCTGTGGCTCGAGCTACGTTCAGCGTGCTGTTGCTACTGTCGGCGCTCTTCGGGGTGATGTGCGGGCTGATGCTGGTGTACTCGGTCGACCTGCCGCAGATCGACGACCTGGTAAAGTACCGGCCGAATACGACGACGACGCTCTATGACGTGCATGGCCGGGCGTTTGGCAGCTTTTCACTGGAGCGCCGGGTGGTGGTGCAGTACTCGGATATCCCGGTCAACCTGCGGGACGCGATCATCTCCATTGAAGATAAGAGCTTCGAACGAAACTGGGGCGTAAACCTCTTTCGGGCGGTGGGTGCGGCTTGGCGGGACCTTCATGCGAAGGGGAGGGCGCAAGGGGCTTCGACGCTGACGATGCAGTTGGCGCGGAACCTGTTTCTGTCGTCCGAAAAGACTTACGGGCGAAAGCTGCAGGAGGTACTGCTCTCGATGCAGATCGAGCGGCGGTTTACCAAGGAGCAGATCTTCACGCTGTATGCGAATCAGATCTATCTGGGGCGTGGGACGTATGGGTTCGAGGCGGGCAGCGAGTTCTACTTCAGCAAGCATGTGAAGGACCTGAACCTGCAGGAGGCGGCTCTGCTGGCAGCACTGCCGAAGGGGCCGGAGGCGTACTCGCCACTACGCTACCCGGAGAAGGCGTTGAAACGCAGAAACCTCGTGCTGAGCGAGATGCTGCACGACAAGAAGATCACCGCCGAGCAGGCGAAGGCGGCGGAGGCTGCGCCGCTGGGGCTGCGGATCGAGACGCCTTCGAACAATGTTGCGCCTTATTTTGTCGAAGAGGTTCGGCGGCAGCTCGAAAAGGAGTATGGCGTCGAAGAGGTGCACGGAGCGGGGCTGCGGGTGGATACGACGCTCGACCTGGACCTGCAGGCCGTGGCGAACAAGGCGGTGCTCGATGGGACGGCAGCGTACGAGCGGCGGCGGGGATGGCAGGGGCATCTGCTGAACGTGGTGCTGGCGGGGCTCGATCCTGACCTCTACAAGCATCCTGACTGGGCGCAGCCGGTGATTGAAGGGACATACGTGCATGGGCTGGTGGGCGAAGTCGCCGCCGACCATGTCGTGGTGAAGATGGGCGCTCGCCGAGCGGTACTGAAGCCGGCGGATTGGGCCTGGACACAGTTTCCGACGGCGGACAGTTTTCTGCGGACCGGCGATCTGGTTTACGTGAAGGTGGACAAGGTACTCCCGGATGGCGGGATGCATGCGCTGCTGGAGCAGGACTCGGGAGCGCAGGCGTCGATGATGGCGATCGACAACGTGAACGGCGAGGTGCTGGCGATGGTGGGCGGCCGCGACTATGCGCTGTCGCAGTTCAACCGGGCTACGCAGGCGCAGCGGCAGGTGGGGTCGTCGTTCAAGCCATATGTTTATACGACGGCAGTCGAGGCGGGAGCTAAGCCGACGGACATTATTGTGGATGGGCCGACGTCGTTCTACACGCCGAACGGGCCGTATACGCCGCATAACTACGAGGGCGACTACAAAGGCGCGATGACTCTGATTACCGCATTTGCGGAGTCACGGAACATCCCGGCGTTGAAGCTGGCGGCGAAGGCGGGAATCACGAAGGTGATTGAGACGGCGCACCGGTTTGGGATCACCAGCAATATCCCGGCGTTTCTGCCGGTGGCAATCGGGTCGGCAGACATTACGCTCGCCGAGCAGGTGGGAGCGTACAGCGTCTTTCCCAACGATGGGATCAGGATTGAACCGCACTACATTCGCCGCGTCACGCAGGCGGATGGGCAGCCGATGCACGAGATCGAGGTGCCTGTAAAAGAGGTGATCTCAGTAGACACGGCGCGGACGATGATGCAGCTTCTGCGGGCTGTTGTCGCGTATGGGACGGGCGCTGCGGCCTCGCAACTTCACCATCCTCTGGGCGGCAAGACGGGGACGACGAACAACTACACGGATGCGTGGTTTGTGGGCTTCTCGCCGGGGGTGACGTGCGGGACGTGGATTGGGTTCGACGACAGGCAGTCGCTGGGTGAGAA
This sequence comes from Granulicella aggregans, assembly GCF_025685565.1. Classification (NCBI taxonomy): domain Bacteria; kingdom Pseudomonadati; phylum Acidobacteriota; class Terriglobia; order Terriglobales; family Acidobacteriaceae; genus Granulicella; species Granulicella aggregans. The sequence continues at coordinate 856,695 of NZ_JAGSYE010000003.1, read as the reverse complement.
GGAGACGGGCGCAAAGGCGGCGTTGCCGATGTGGATGGATTTTATGAGGGCGGTGATTGCGACGCGACCGGATGAGGTCTTTCCGAGCGAGGGCGCGCCGAAGAAGGAGCTTGAGGTGCCTCTGGGCGAAGCGGACGCGCCTAAGCCGGTGAGGAAGGCGAAGCCGCTCGAGCCGGATGCGGATGAGGATCAGGATGCTCCGGCGGCGGCAGCGGGCACGGCAGTGATGCCGGCTGATGCGGTCCCGGAGGATGCTGCTGAAACTACGGGGAAGCCTAAGACGGTACCGCACTAGAGGCGATGTCCTGCCGGACGGGCTCGCTGCGCGCGGGGCGGTCACTTCGTGACGTGTATACCGCTTCGCGTGGGCCTCCCGTTGGTCGGCACCCGCAGCGTGTTTGCGAGCAACATGCGAAGCCCAATACGAGTCACGAAGTGACCGCCGCCCGCGGAGGGCGCTCGTCTGGCAGGACAGTCTTTGCCAGTCTCTTACAAAGAGAGAAGTAGCGTTTCGCGCGGGCTACGTCGAGGCCGATCTGGGCGCGTAGGGCTTCCGGATTGGGCCACTTGATCTCGGGCCGGAGCCGGTGCAGGAAGGCTAGACGGATAGGGGTGGTCTCCGTCAGGTCGATGGGGTGGAAGTTGAGGATGTGGGTCTCGACGGTGAAGTCGGGCGTGCCGGGGATGTGGCCGAAGGTAGGGCGTGTGCCTACGTTGGTGACGGCGTCGAAGGTTTCGTTATTGATAGAGATCTGGGTGATGTATACGCCGGTGGCGGGTAGGAGTTCCGCGTAGTCGGCGAGATTGATCGTGGGAACAGTGTATTTGGTGCCGTAGCCTCGGCCTGAGGCCGGGGTGCTGACGATGCTAAAAGGGCGGCCCAGGAGTGGGCGGGCGCGATGGACTTCTCCTGCGGCGATGAGCTTGCGGATGCGGCTGGAAGAGACGGCTTCGCCACGCAGGGCACGGGGGGCGTAGGCGCGGACGTTGAAGCTGAGATCGCGGCCTAGCTGTTCGAGGCCTTCGACGCCGGCCTCCGCATGGTGGCCGAAGCGGAAGTTCTCGCCCTCGTGGACCTCCGCGACGTGGAGCGCGTCACGAAGGATGGTCGAGGCGAACTCGCGGGCGGTGAGGCGGGAGAGTTCGAGGTCGAAGGGGAGGACGAAGGCGGCGTCGATGCCAGTGGCGGCGAGGAGCGCGAGCTTCTCTTCGAGCGGGGTGATAAGGGTTAGATTGGCCTGCTTGCCGAGGACGCGGGCGGGGTGGGGGTCCAAAGTAATTGCAAGCGACGTGGCTCCGAGTGCGGCAGCCCGGGCGATGACCTCGTCGATGACCCATTGGTGGCCGCGGTGAACGCCGTCGAAGTTTCCGATGGTGGCCACGGTGGGGCCGACGTCGGTGGGGAGTTCGGCGAGGCTGCGGTAGATCTTCATCGGACTATCTAACTCCCGCATGAGCAAGGAGCTCGCTGACCTTTGAGGCAGGTGCGCCTAAAAGCTTGGAGTGTCCGGGCATGTTGTAGAGGACGGCATAGTCCTCGCGAATATGCGGCCCAACCCAAACATAATGCTTCTCGTTATAGGCCCGGGATGCTTCCAGGGAATAGACCGCGGGACCGGATGGACGCACGAGATAGACCGAGAAGGGGTCGTAGGTTGTGGCGTATGGCTTCTTTGAACCTTTGCCTCCGTCGCCCGCCATCACCTCGGAGAGACTTGTTTTGCCGACAATGAAGACGCCATCGGGGGACGGCTGAAGAGAGGTCACGTCCAATTCGGTTTGATCAAGGATTTTGAAGGGCTGGCCGTCGTCAGAGAAGCCTACGATGAAGACCGGAGCAGCTCCGATACCGGCTTCTCCGAGAAAAAACAACAACGTGTGCGATTGGGAGTCGATAGAGTAGCTGCCAGTCAGGAAGCAACGCGAAGGGTGCAGCTTCAGGCCGGGAATGTCGGTCCAAACTCCTCTTGCCAGTTTTTCTCCAGCACCATCGGGAATTTGGATGACAGAGTTTTTTGGCATCAGCGAAACTGATCTTCCATTTGAAACAATCGTTACTGTGCGGAAAGAGCCTCGCTCAACGGGTTTCGTCAGTGTCACGGAGACTTCGCGTTTGGTTTCCGGCAGAAGAAGTTTCGCTCTCTGCGCGACGCAGCATTGGCCGGAGGTCACGAGGGAGAGAACGAGGGCGCAGAAGCATCGTCTCATGCGATTTCCTCGGCGGTGATATGAGGTGTTAGGTCGAAGTCCAGCTTCAGGCCGTCGTAGGCCAGACGCACGTGCGGGGGGAGCGTGGCGTCGGTGGCGGCGTGGTCGAGGTCGTGGCCCATGTGGGTGAAGAAGGCGCGTTTGGGCTTGAGCTGGTCGACGATCTTGAGGGAGTTCTCGACGTTGGAGTGAGTGGGGTGCGGAGTGTGGCGGAGGGCGTCGAGAATGAGGATGTCGAGATTCTGGAGCTGCGCAAGGCTTGCTTGCGGGATGGAGCTCATGTCTGTCAGGTACGCTGCGGAGCCGAAGCGGTAGCCGCTGATGACGAGGTTGCCATGGTTCACGGGGATGCGTTGGAAGCTGGCCCCGAAGAGGTGGATTGCCTCGTACGCTTCGGTGAACCGGTTGAGCTTTACCCGGGCGATCGTTGTACCCCTTGAAGGCGGGCGGAAGGTGTAGTCGAAGACGCGTTCGATGGTGGCGGCGGTCTGGTCGTCGGCGTAGAGGGGGAGCGGGTCGACGAGTGCGAAGGTGAGCGGCCGAAGGTCGTCCATCCCGAGGATGTGGTCGGCGTGGGGGTGGGTGAAGAAGACGGCGTCGACGTGGGTGACGCGCTCGCGGATGGCCTGGGCGTGGAAGTCGGGGCCGGTATCGATGAGGACGGCGTGGTCTGTGTAACTGTCGGGGCCATCGCTATGCCAGGCGATGTGTACGGAGGGGCGGGTTCGGCGGTTGCGCGGGTCTCCGGCGGGCGGTGGCGTGACGGCGGAGGTGCAGACGGCGCACCCGCACCCCAGCGTGGGGACGCCCATCGAAGTGCCGGTGCCGAGGAAGGTAAGAGTAGCTTTCATTCAGGAAGAAAGGGCCAAGGGAAAGGGATTGAGAAGAGCTGAACGCCGATTCCCTTCGGGAATGACAAACTCGGTTACCGGACGATGCTGGGGCCGAAGCCGGGAGTGCCGGGCGCGGGTGGTTGGGGCTTCTGTGCGGTGCGGGCCAGCGCCTGGGTGATGTCCAGGAAGGCGAGGCGGAGCTCGAAGAGGGCGCTGTCGATGAGTTGCTGTTCGTCGAGCGTCAGGCTGGCTGCGGTCTTATCCGCGATGACCGTGAGCATGTCGATGCTCTGCTTTGCGCCGAGCAGGTCGACCTGCGGCTTCTGGCCTTCGGGGGTGTTGCCGCCAAGCTGCATGATGGCGGTCATGTAGACGGACTGGACGAGGCGCTCGAAGGACATCTTCGGGAGCTGCTCCATGCCGGGATTGGCGGAGCGAATGGCGATGTCGAGGCGTTCTGCGGTGGCATCGAACGCGATGCGGGACTGCTCCATCTGCTCGGCTGTGGGGGCCGGGGGCTGGTTGGGGTCTTCGTCGGCGAAGTCGTTAGCAGCTTCAGTCTCAGGCGAAGCGGCCACGGCCCGCGGAGCTTCCGCGATCGGCTGTGGGATGACGCGGGCGCTGGATTCTACGGGCGCTTCAGCCGGCGGGACGATGGGACGGACTTTTTCGGGCGATGGGTCGGCGTCGGGGCGGGGCTCGCCGTCGAGGGTGAACTTGCGGCGGTCGGTGATGACGAAGGGCTTGTTTTGCTCGGGCATGATTTCTCTTTCGGGAGGGCTTGATGATGCTGCGTGAAGCATGATGAGTGCAGCGCTTGGAACTCATTGGACTCGATGAAGTGTTCTGCTCCATCGAGTGTCGCTGAAGAAGTGAAGAAGCTCGTGAACTGTGGACTGCGCTTGTGCGGTCAAAGCGACGTCGGTGTCGCTTACCTCCCGAACGTTGATCGACCAGTAGACAAGCAGCGGCCGGCCAATGATGTTCTCCCGCGGAACGAATCCCCAGTAGCGGCTATCAAGGCTGTTGGTGCGGTTGTCCCCCATGGCGAAGTACTTGCCGGGCGGGACGACGATGTCCTCGCCTTCCATGGCTGAGGGAATTGCGAGCGACCACTGTGCTGAGACACCCGGTTCGGTGTCTGCGGTGACCGACGGGAAGTCATTCACGTACGAATCGTAGGGGCGGTTCGGATCGGGCTTTGCGACGTAAGCCTCGCTCTGGGCGACTCCGTTGAGGAAGACGACGCCGTTGCGAAGGTGGATGCGGTCGCCGGGGATGGCGATCACTCGCTTGACGAGAGGCATGTGGGAGCCATTCTCTTCGAGTGGCTTGTAGAAGACGATGACGTCGCCCCGCTTGACCTCGCGGTATGGAAGGAAGGAAGCACCTTTTGTCGCGGGAGCCAGCATCTCGCGCTCGACGAGAACGTGATCGCCTACAAGCAAGGTGCTCGCCATGGAGGACGACGGAATGAAGAAGTTTTGAAAGACGTACGTGATGACGAAGAGCCAGACTGCTGCTAGTGTCAGGTACGAAGCGATGAAGCTCAAGCCGCTCTCGCTCACCCGGGGATCTTTCGCTGCCTGTCGTTCAGCCATCTCTCAGACGTTCCTTTCGGAGATCGTAATGGGGGTGGTGACGGGTTGTGCCGTGCCGCCGGGATACGCGATGGCGAGATTGCGTTCGAGGGCCTCGCGGCGGATGTAACCGAGGGCGAGGTTCATGGGGCCGGACGCTAACGGAATGGCTGCGACGCTGGTTAGCTCGCCGACCGGCTTGCCGTCGACTTCGAGGACGGTGCTGGCGGCGGGGAGATCGCCTGTGAGTTGAAAGGCGTGGAAGGTGCGATGGACGTTGCCGCGCGAGCGGATGCGCTCGACGATCTCCTGGCCGAGATAGCAGCCCTTGGCGAAGTGCAGAGCGCGGGTCTGGGCGGTCTCCTGGGGGAGCTCCTTGTCGCGGATGTCCGTGCCGTAGAGGGGCGTGCCTTCGAGGAGGCGGAGGTGGTTGAGGGCTTCGTCACCCACGAGTGCTGCGCCGCTGGCGATGACGGCCTCGGTGATCTGCGCGATGGTGTCAGGCGATTCGGCCCAGAGTTCGATGCGTGGCACGAGGGGACTGTGGGAGTGGAGGATGGCGACCTTGTGGCCGCGCCAGTCGTCGATTGCCGTGAAGTGAAGCGGTGCAAGGTCGTTCGTTGCGATGCCTACGGCTGCAAGTGTTGATGCAGCTTGAGGGCCCGCGACGACGAGGCCGAAGCTGGGATGCTGGGCGAGTTCGACGTCGTCCATGATGATGAAGCGGTCGAGGAGCTCCATGAGCGCGGGAACCCGGTCAGCGGCGGTTCCGAGCAGGATGCTGTTGTCGAGCGCGAGGGCGACGGCATCGCCCTGGATTCGGCCTTGCGAGGACAGGAAGAAGTTGTAGTTCATCTCGCCGGACGCGAGCGCCTGGATGGAGTTGGTCGTCATCCCGTTGAGCCAGCGGACGCGATCGTCGCCCGTCAACTTGATCCAGCCGATGCTTGAGAGTGGTGCGACGGCAGAGGCTTCGAGCAGCGCGGTGAGCTGCTGCTGCGCGGTTGCGGATTGTGCGGGCGGGGAGGCGATAGCTGTCATAAGCGGACACGCAGGAAAGACACTGCGTACACTGATTATAGCGAGTGATGCGGAGGCGTATGGCTGGGTTGAAGCTGGGTGGTGGGTGGGCGGCGGTGCTGCTGGTGGCGAGCGCTGCATCTGGTTCGGCTGTAGGGCAAAGCGTACCTCAGCGGCTAAAGCCGCAGATTTTAGAGAGCGGATATGGCACGGTTGAAGCCGTGCCCTTAAGCAAGATTGCCCTCATGGGATCGGTTGCTGCTGATAAAGACAAGAAGGACGCCGCTACGGGTGAGACCCGGATGACCAAGGATCAGGCGAAGGAGCTGTTCAAGTCCGTCGACGAGATTCTGGCGTTTGCCAGCAAGGACTCCAAGCTGCCGATCGAGCACAGCGTAAAGCGGACGCTGATCTCACGCGATGAGGTGAACAAGTTCCTGCGTGAGCGGTTCGATAAGGACGAGAGCACGAAGCGGCTGGAACGGTCTGAAATCGTTCTGAAGAAGTTTGGTCTGTTGGATCGCGACTTTCATCTGCAGACGTTCCTGGTCTCGTTGCTGACGGAGCAGATCGCCGGCTACTACGACGACAAGACGAAGACGGTGAATCTGCTGGACTGGATCGCTCCGGATGAGCAGAAGTCTGTGCTGGCGCATGAACTGACGCATGCGCTGCAGGATCAGAAGGTAGATCTTTCGAAGTGGTCGGAGGTTGGGCCGAAGGGGATCGCGAAGACGCATGCTGAGGATGTCGATCACATCCAGACGGACGAGGGCGATACGGCGCGCGAGGCCGTGACCGAAGGCCAGGCGATGGCGGTCTTCGTCGACTACGGGCTGAAGGACTCCGGCAAGACGATTGCCGATGCGCCGGACATGGGGCCGAAGCTGAAGGAGATGACCGAGGACACGGGAGGATCGCCACTGCTGGCGCGGGCTCCACTGCTGTTGCAGAAGTCGCTGCTGTTTCCTTATGGCGATGGGCTGGCGTTTGAGCATCGTGTCCTGGTGAAGGCGGGAAGTGATGCGGCGTTTGCGGGCGTGTTGAGCCGGCCGCCTTCGTCGAGCTTCGAGATTATTCATCCGGATGCGTATCTCGCGCACACGCCGGTGCCGGTGTTGCGGATGCCGGATATCCATCCGCTGATTGATGCCGAGTACACGCCGTATGACGAGGGCGTGATGGGTGAGCTGGATGTGCGGATCATCGCCGAGTTGTTTGGCGGCCAGCAGATTGCCGCGGCGCTTTCGCCGGCGTGGAAGGGTGGAATCTACTATGCGGCGCAGCGCAAGAGTGCAACGGCGGCGCAGAAAGAGACACCCGCTTCGCTGGGCATTTTCTACTACTCGAAGTGGGAGAACGAGGATTCGGCGCGGTCGTTTATGCGGATTTACGCGGCGCAACTGGCAAGAAAGTACTCCGGTTTGAAGCGGCGCGAAAAGGATGAGGTTGGCGACGACGAGCAGGTGTACTCGACCAACGAGGGCGATGTGCTCATCTCGTTGAAGGACGACCAGGTGTTTGTGGCCGAGGGCTTCGATCTAGCGCTGGCGCGAAAGCTTCGGGACGGCGTGGAAGAGGTGCAGTCCAGCGGGCCGCTGCAGGTGGCGGGCGTGAACGAGATGGGGCCAGCGATGTCCTTGGTGCGCATCATGGGGCAGTTCGGCGTGATGAAAGCGGCTCTGGCCGGACGATATACTCACTGACGGATCTATAGATAGAAGAGCAAAAGAGCAGAAGGAGAGCAGTTCATTGCAGAAGGCAGAGATTGGCATTATTGGCGGCAGCGGTTTGTATGGCATGTCCGGGCTAACGAATGTTCGTGAAGAGATTGTAGAAACGCCGTTTGGAGCGCCTTCGGATGCGTTTGTGCTGGGTGAGTTGGATGGTCGCAGCGTCGCGTTTCTGGCGAGGCATGGGCGGGGGCATCGCATTCTTCCGAGCGAGCTGAACTTTCGCGCGAACATCTACGCGATGAAGATGCTGGGCGTGGAGCGGATTCTTTCGGTGTCGGCTGTTGGGTCGCTGAAGGAAGAGCATAAGCCGACAGACTTTGTGATTCCAGACCAGTTCATCGATCGCACGTTTGCGCGCGTAGGGACGTTCTTTGGCGATGGCATCGTGGGCCATGTGGCGTTTGGCGATCCGGTGTGCGCGACGGTTCGCGGCGTGTTCGAGAAGGCTTGCGCCGAGGTCGGTGTTGTTGGAAAAAACGGCGGGACTTACGTGTGCATGGAAGGGCCGCAGTTTTCTACGCGGGCGGAGTCGAACCTGTACCGCAGTTGGGGCGCGGACGTGATCGGCATGACGAATCTGCAGGAGGCCAAGCTGGCTCGCGAGGCGGAGATCTGTTATGCCACGCTCGCCATGGTGACCGACTACGACTGCTGGCGCGAGGGTCATGATGACGTGACTGTGGAGCAGGTGGTCGCCGTTTTGCACCAGAACGCCGATAACGGGACGAAGGTCGTGAAGGCGGCGATCGCAGCGATGCCGACGGACCGCAAGTGTGCCTGTGCAGACGCGCTGAAGTACGCGATTTTGACGGATAAGAAGGCGATTCCGGAGGCGGTGAAGGAGCGGCTGGGGTTGTTGCTGGGAAAGTATCTGTAACGCTTTGAGTTGCAATTAGAAAGAGAGCTTCATGTCGATACTTGTTGTAGGTTCGGTGGCGTTCGATTCGATCGAGACGCCTTCTGGGAAGAGAACGAAGATCCTGGGCGGGGCGGCGACGCACTTTGCGCTGGCTGCCAGCTACTTTACGGACGTGCGCGTGATCGGGGTCGTAGGTGAGGACTTTACGGCGGAGCACGAGGCGGTCTTCGAGCGCCGCGGGATCGATACCGAGGGGATCGAGCGGGCTGACGGACTTACGTTTCACTGGACCGGCGAGTACAGCGGCACCCTGAATGAAGCAAAGACTCTTGGCACGGACTTGAACGTCTTCGCGACGTTTGCGCCAAAGATTCCTGAGCAGTATAAGGACAGCGAGTACCTCTTCCTGGCGAACATCGACCCGGTGCTGCAGTTGCAGGTGCGCCAGCAGATGCCCGACGTGAAGCTGGTGTGCGGCGATACGATGAACTACTGGATCGCTGACCATCGCGCGAACCTGGATAAGGTTCTTGCGGTGTTGGACGTGCTGCTGATCAACGATGGCGAGGCGCGCATGATCTCCGGTGAGCAGAACCCTGTGAAGGCTGCGGAGAAGGTGATGCAGCTTGGGCCGAAGTCGCTGGTGGTGAAGCATGGCGAGTATGGAGCGACGGGATACTTCAGCGAGCGTGCGTTTGGCGGGAAGGCTTCGCGGCCGTTTCGTGCACCGGCCCTTCCGCTGGGTGAAGTGGTGGATCCGACGGGAGCGGGCGATTCGTTTGCTGGCGGCTTCTATGGGTACATCGCGTCGCAGCCGGAGCTTACGCCTGCGGTCTTCAAAACGGCGATGTTCTATGGCGGCGTGATGGGCTCGTTCGCGGTGGAGCGGTTTGGGACGGACCGGCTGGCTTCGGTGACGAGCGAAGAGATCAATGAGCGGTTTGAGTTGTTCCGCGAGATATCGCATCTTGAAGACGCGTTGGCAGGAGCTTGAAGTTGCGGCGAAGAAGTGTACGGCAGAACTTGATTCGAGCGGCGTCGGAGTCGTCCAATGTTGATTCGAATGTGATCATTCCGGCGACGCGACAGGAGACGGTGCCGATTGCTTCGATGGCGATGGTGCTCGGCTTTATGGCGCTGCTGATTTGCTTCACTCGCGGTTACGTATTGCTCTATGGCGATGCGGTCGCTCATCTCGGCATCGCCAGAAGAATTCTCGATTCGCGGGCTCCGGGGCTGTCGCAGCTCGGCGGAGTGTGGCTGCCGCTGCCTCACCTGTTGATGCTGCCGTTCGTGCAGCGGATGTTGTGGTGGCAGACCGGCCTGGCCGGTGCGTGGCCTTCGCTGATCTGCTTCATCCTCGGCGCGGCTGGGTTTTACCGGCTCGCGCGAAGGATGCTGGTGCCGCGGTGGGCGTTTGCGGCGACGGTGTTTTATCTGCTGAATCCGAATCTTCTTTATCTTGCGACGACGGCGATGACGGAGCCGCTGTTCCTTGCATTGTTAATCTGGCTGACATTGCTCACGGTGGAGTGCATCGATGCCATGGATAAGATCGACGATGCGCCCTTGAAGCAGCGTCCGGCACTGGCGAAGGCGATTGGGCCGAAGCTGATCGTGATCTCGCTGCTGATCTTCGCTGCCGTGATGACGCGCTACGACGGATGGATCGCAGGTGCCGTCGTGTGGTGTGTGTTGACGCTGAAGATCGCGCGTACGAGAAAGCTGTTCGCAAAGATCACCCCGGCGTTCCTTCTGTTTACGGTGATTACGGTGGCCGGGCCGGTGCTCTGGCTCTGGTACAACCAGCACTTCATGCACGATCCGCTGGACTTCATGCGTGGCCCTTACTCGGCTGCGGCGATTGATAAGAAGACATCGCCCCCCGGAGCGAAACACTATCGCGGATGGCATAACCCGGGATGGGCGCTGCTGTTTTATACACGGACGTCGCAGGTAGACGCTGCGATGTGGGAGACGGGATTTGTGCTGCTGGCTGCGGCTTTGGCGGGGCTTTGGCTGACGCTGAAGAAGGGCTTCACCGGCGCGCAGCGGGCGGCGACGCTGCTGTGGATGCCGATTCCGTTTTATGTGTACTCGGTGTCGTATGGGTCGGTGCCGATCTTTATTCCGCAGCTCTATCCGCACTCGTTTTATAACTCGCGTTATGGAATGGAGATGCTGCCGGGGCTGGTGCTGTTTGCGTTTATCGCGGTGGCGGCGCTTGATTCATATTTGAAGACAACGAAGCCAGAAATATCGAAGTGGCTTCCTCGCGCCGGAATTGCGCTGGCCGTCGTGAACTGCGCCGTGATGACGCTAACGATTCCACTGGTGCTGAAGGAAGGCATGGTGAACGCGACGACGCGGCAGGCCTTTGAGACCTCAGTTGCGAGGCAGATCGAGTCGTTTCCGGTGGGCGTGCCGATCCTGATGACGAATGGCGACCACATTGGGGCGCTCCAGCAGGCTGGGATTCCGTTGAAGCAGACGATCAATGAGGGCGAGTGGTACAGCTGGAAGGCGGCACTCGACGCGCCGGCGGAGAAGGCGGACTACGTCGTCGCGATCGCTGGCGATCCGGTCGATAAGGCGGTCCGCGAGCATCCGGAGAACCTGACGGAGCTGACTGTGCTTTGTACGACAGGACAGCCGTGCGCTCGTGTTTACAAGTCGGATATCTGGAAGCCTTGAGCTTTGTGGCAGTCCCACTCATTCGCGATGAGACTGCGAATGAATGGGGCACAAAGCGTAACGCAGATTCCCTCCGGGAATGACAAGCAAGTGAAACGAGCGGCATTAGAATCGGTGAAGCATGTACGGACCGAGTTGGTATCACTTCAGTCAGATCGATCAGGAGCTGCTCTCGACCGGCACGGCGCAGCGGTTGCTGATGGCGTGCGGTCTGGGCGGCGTGGTGGGGCTGGAGCGGACGCTGAGCCATAAGGCCTCCGGCCTGCGGACGAACATGCTGATCTGCATGGGTTGCGCGTTCTTTACGCTGTTGTCGGCGGTACTGGCGGGCGAGGGAAATCCCGACAAGGGACGGGTTGCTGCGAACATCGTGCAGGGGATCGGGTTCCTGGGCGCGGGGCTAATTCTGCATACGCGCAACCGGGTGATGGGGCTGACGAGCGCGGCGAGCGTCTTCGCGGTGGCGTCGATCGGCATGGCTTGCGGGGCTGGGCTTTATCTTGAGGCTTTGCTCGCGACGGTGATCGTGGTGGTTTCGCTGCAGATGATAGGGATGGTGGAGACGAAGCTGGGATGGAAGCGCTATCCGCTTTTATACGAGATGCGCGGGACCGATCAGATGAAGATGTATACGGCGATTATGGCCGTGCTGGACCCGTGTGGGATTCGCTTGAATGTGATCGAGAAGGAGACCGTTGCCGATCTCGAGCGAGTCACGTTCATGGTGAATGCGGATCGTAAGCGGCATGCGATGCTGTTGGCGAGCCTCCGGGCAGCGCACGCGGCTGATGTGGTGGTGGCGTTCCATGATGAAGAGGAAGAGTGATGGATTTTGTGAAGGCCCATGCTTGTGGGAATGATTTTCTGATTCTGGAAGAAGCTGTAGCGCAGCGGAGACATGCGGAGCTTGCTAGGAAGCTTTGTTCGCGGAACACTTCGATTGGCGCGGATGGGATTGAGTTTTTGGAACGCCGTGCGGCCGGGGAGTTCTTTCTGCGGTTGTTCAATGCAGATGGCAGCGAGGCGGAGCTTTCAGGCAACGGGACGCGGTGCGTGGCCGCGTGGTTGGCGCAGAGCGAGGGACTGACGCAGGTGACGTTGGGCACGCACGGCGGCAAGCGGGCCTGCACGGTGATTGAGGCGAGCGATCCGGTCTACACCATTGAGAGCGAGATGGGCGTGCCGCGGGTGATGGCGCGAGCGATCGATCTGCCCGGCGTGGGGATCGTTGAAGGTGCGATGGTGAATGTGGGCAATCCACACTATGTGCTGTTTGTGGAGACGGACGACTTCAGCGCGCATGGCATGAGCTGGCAAGAGCTTGGAGCGAAGATCAGCACCGATCCGATGTTCGCGCATGGAACGAATGTGGAGTTCGTAAAGGTGCTCTCGCAGGGCGAGATTGAGTTTCGCATCTTTGAACGTGGGTGTGGGCCTACGACTTCTTCGGGGACGGGGACGTGTGCTTCTTCTTCGGCGGCGATGGTGTTGCGTGGAGTGAATCGCGAGCTGACGGCGCTGGCTGAAGGCGGCCCGCAGAGGACACTTTGGCCGAGCAATCAAGAGGTGATGCGGCTAACCGGACCTGCGGAGATCATCTGCACGGGCAAGGTTGCCGGCCTGTGATTCGTCCCAAAGCTCTGAAGCCGGGGGCAAGGCTCGCGATTGTGTCGCCGGCGAGCGCTGCGAAGGCGGAGTTGGTTGAGGCAGGAATGGAGCGGCTGCGTGCGATGGGGTACGAGCCAGTGCTCTTCCCACATGCGCTGTCGCGGGGACCGCTTTACTACGCCGGCACGGTCGCGGAGCGGGTCGACGATCTTCATGCGGCGTTCGCGGACACGAGCATCGATGGGATCGTGTGTACGCGTGGAGGGTGGGGTTCGGCGGAGTTGCTGCCGTATCTCGATGCTGCGCTAATCAAGGCAAATCCGAAGGTGTTTGTCGGGTATAGCGACCATACCTCGCTGCATATCTGGATGCGAAAGTTTGCCGGGCTGGTAACGTTCCACGGGCCTATGGTCGCGGCGGATTTTTCGCGGGGGGACGGAGCGGATGTTGCCAGTTGGGCTGCTGTGGTGGGAGCTAGTGGTGGCGCCTGGTCGGTGGGAGCAGCGGAGGGGCTGCGGGTTCTCAAGCCCGGGGTGGCGGAAGGCGTCTTCGACGGCGGATGTCTGTCGATCTTCGTGGAAGCGGTGGGAACGCCTTATGCGCCGGAGGTTTCGGAGGGGATCCTCTTTCTCGAGGACATTGGAACCAAGCCGTATCAGTGGGACCGGCAGTTGCTGCATCTTCGTTATGCGGGGCAGTTGGATGGTGTGAAGGGGATTGTGCTGGGCGATATGACGCAGTGCGTTCCGGCGGAGGACCAGGAGCTGCTGGAGCGGGCGATTCTTCATGCGCTGCGGGATTTTGCAGGGCCGGTGGGGATTGGGCTAAGGAGCGGGCATGTGGGGGCGGGGAATGTGACTTTGACGCTTGGGGCGCAGGCCAGGCTGGATTTGGGTGGGGAGCCCAGGCTGGAGTTTTTCAGGGGCTGATTCGTAGAGGCCATGTCCTGCCGGACGGGCCCGCTGCGCGCGGGGCGGTCACTTCGTGACTTGTATACCGCTTCGCGTCGCCGCGGTGCTTTATTCTTGAGCTAACAGCTCATGCATACGACTGACGGTAAAGCTTCGAAACATATTCACTTGATCGGCATCTGTGGCACGGCGATGGCTTCGCTGGCCGGGATGCTGCAGCAGCAGGGACACCGGGTAACAGGCTCGGATTCGGCGGCCTATCCGCCGATGAGCGATCAGCTGCGAACGATGGGGATTCATGTCGCCGAGCCTTATGCGGCGACGAATCTCAAGCCGCGGCCGGACCTGGTGGTGGTGGGCAATGCAATCTCGCGCGGCAATGTGGAGCTGGAGCACGTGCTCGACACGAGGATCTCGTTCTGCTCGATGGCTGCGCTGCTGCATGATGAGTTCATCGCAGGACGGGAGTCGCTCGTGGTTGCGGGGACGCATGGCAAGACGACCACGACCAGTATGTTGGCCTGGATCTACGAGGTCGCGTCCAGGAACGACGCCATGTTCGCCCCGTCATTTCTGATCGGCGGAGTGGCGGAGAACTTTGGCACGAGCTTCATGGTGCGTCCGGTTGTGGGCAGCGCAAGGCCGCCGTTCCTGATTGAGGGCGACGAGTACGATACCGCCTTCTTCGATAAAGGCCCGAAGTTTTTACACTATTTTCCCGACGCCGCGATCCTGACTCACGTGGAATTCGATCATGCGGATATTTACGACGATCTTGCGGCGGTGAAGACGGCGTTCAAGCGGCTGGTGAATCTCATCCCACGACGCGGGCGGCTGGTGGCGTTCGATGGCAGCGAGAACGTGTCGGAGTGCGTGGCGAAGGCATTCTGTTTTGTCGAGCGCTACGGCTTCGATCCTGAGTCGTACTGGCGGGTCTCAAAATTGCGACACGAGGGCAGCGTAAGCTCGTGGCGCCTGGATCGTGGCGGCGAGTTCTTTGCAGATCTGACCCTGCCAATGGCCGGCGAGCATAACGCGATGAACGCGACGGCCGCAGCCGCGCTGGCCTCAGGCCAGGGAGTTCCGGTGGTCGCGATTGTCGAAGCACTGGCGACATTCAAGAGTGTGAAGCGGCGGCTGGAGGTTCGGGCGAAGGTTGCGGGCGTGACCGTGATCGACGACTTCGCGCATCACCCAACGGCAATTCGTGAGACGCTGCGGGCCCTGCGGGAGGCCTATCCGGGCCGTAGAATCTGGGCGGTCTTAGAGCCGCGATCGAATACGCTGCGGCGAAATGTCTTTGCGGAGGCGCTGGTGGACAGTCTTGCGCTGGCCGATGCCGTAGTGCTGGCGCAGGTCTTCAAGTCCGAGAGCATACCTGTGGCGGAGCGGCTGCATCCGGAAGAGGTGGTCGCGGGGCTGAATGCCCGTGGGGTTCCGGCGGAGCTGCATGCGGATGCCGATGCGATTGTGGATGCGCTGGTGCCGGAGCTGAGGTCCGGTGACGTCGTCGCCATTCTTTCGAACGGTGGCTTCGGCGGCATCTACGAGAAACTTCCGGCAGCGCTTGCGGTCGAGTTTGCCGGAGTATCCTGAGACGTTATGTTTTCTGCTTTCAAGATGTTGTTCGTGTACGGGATCTTCGGCGGAGCGGTCGGAATCCTGGGAGTTCCTTACTCGTTTTTGATTCGCGACATTGGCCCGCTTTACCGCCTGGCGATGCGGATTATGCACGCGGGCGTGGTGGCTGGTGGAATTCGCGTGGAGATCGTAGGCAAGGAGAATCTGCTTGCGGGACGGTCGTGCATCTTCATGTCGAACCATGTGTCGAATCTCGATCCGCCGGTGCTGATGCCGAGTCTGCCGGGGCGGAGTTCGATCCTGTTGAAGAAGAGCTTGATGGGGATTCCAGTCCTGGGCACGGCGATGCGCATGGCCAAGTTTGTCCCGGTGGAGCGCGGCAGCAACGTGGAGGCGGCGAAGGCGAGCATCGCGGCGGCGGCGAGCGCACTCCGCGAGGGGCTGAATATCATTGTGTTTCCTGAAGGAACTCGTTCCGTGGATGGGCGTCTGAAGGTGTTCAAAAAAGGGCCGTTTTTCCTGGCTGAGGACACGAAAGCGCCGATTGTGCCGATTGCGATCTCGGGCACGCAGAACATGATGCGCAAAGGGAGTTTTTCCATCAGGCCGGGAGTGGCGCGGGTGGAGTTTCTGAAGGCGATTGAGCCGAGCGAATATGCCAGCCGCGAGGAGTTGATGGCCGCGGTTCGAGGAGCGATCGATGCGGCGCTGCCGGTGGAGATGAAGGCGGTTTAGGCTTTCAGGCGCGGTAATGTCCTACATCCCACCCATCGCGATACGACCGCGATGGATGGGGCACCCGGGCATTTGTGGATCAACAGCATCGACTCCAGTGCGTCAGAAGTCTTGACCGGTCGCAACTGATCGGGTGCCCCATCCATCTTCGCGTCTTTTGCGAGGATGGGTGGGACGTAAGCTGTTCGGACAACTGCCGTTCTGCGTGACGCACCACACTAGTGCTTAATCAACCACATACCCCAGCTTGCGGCGATGGTGCCAAAGACGAAGAGGGCGAAGCAGAACGCTCCGAAACGGATCATCATCTTTGGTTCTGAACGCTGGGTGATGCCAAAGACAATGGAAGTGAAGAAGGCGAAGAGAAGGACGGCCCCGAAGTGGGTAACAGTCATGAGAGCTTCCTCCCGCTGGCCAGCGAGTGTGCGTCGACGGCGGATACGATGTTGAGCAGCCCTGCCACCACGATAAACTTCGTTCCGTAGTCGGCGATGGCGATCTGTACTGAGGAGTGTCCGAGGTCGAAGACGCGGGCGAGGATGTAGAGCACGCCGCTGCCGAGATCGCCGGCGAAGCCGAGGATGTCGAGCAGGTCGCCGGTGTTGGGCGTGTAGACCTTGCCTTCGAGCGCGATGCCGATCGAGAACATGGCCACGATGGAGACGAAGAGCAGAAGGGCTCGGATTGGCTTCCTGATGAGCAGATGGCCCGCGCCGGGGACGAGCCATCCGGCGAAGAGAGCGACTGCGGGAGAGACGCCGGACTTCTGGTTCAGAAGAGCTTTATCGGCCTTGCTCATCTGCTGTGCGGCTTGGGGATTGGTTGACATGCACTTTCCATCATAAGGCAAAGACGAAATGCGGGGTCTCTCCACTACGCGACGGACGATGAAACTGTCCGCCGCTCGGGTCGAGATGACGTTTCTTTGGGGAGAGCGTTCGTTCAGATCCGGACTAGTTCGCGTTGAATCCGGCCGGTGATCTCGGCCTTGCCGGCGCGGGCGATCATATTGACCTCGCTGCGGACGCCGAACTCGCCGGGGAAATAGAGGCCGGGCTCCACGGAGAAGCAGGTGTTAGGCAGGAGCCAGCGCTCGTCGTGGGTCTCGAGGTTGTCGAGATGAGCGCCGCTGCCGTGAAGGGTGTTGCCGATGTTGTGGCCTGTCCGGTGGGTGAAGAACTCGCCGAGGCCAGCCGCACGGATGACGGCGCGGGAGGCGTCGTCTGCCTGGAAGCCTGCGATCAGTTCGTTCGCGGCGAAGGCGTCGATTACGCGCTGGCAGGCGGCGTCGCGGGCGTCGCGGACGGTGGTGAAGATGTGCTGCTCCCGGTCGGTCGGTTCGCGGCCGACGACGCCGGTCCAGGTGATGTCGTAATAGCAGGAGTTGGGCTGGTCGAGGCGGGCCCAGATGTCGATGAGGACGAAGTCGCCGGAGCGGATGGGCGCGGAGGTCTCGGGCGACGGGTGGTAGTGGGAGTCGGCGGAGTGGGGGCCGACGCTGACGTTCGTGCCGTGGTCCCAGACGAGACCCTCGCGGCGCATGCCTTCCTGGAGGAAGTCGACGATGGCCTGCTCGTGCGTCCCGCCATTTTTGGTGCGGATGCCGATCTGCTCGAATCCGGCTGCGAGGACGCGATCGATCTTCTCGCCCGCGGCGAAGTGGGTCGCGATTTGGGACTCGGTGAGCACAGCTTCGAACTGGGCGACAAGGTTGGCGGAGGTGACGATCTCCTTGCCGAGGCCGCGCAGCAGTTCCACTGTGCCGGCGTCAACCAGAGCGACGTACATGATGGCGTTGCGCGGGGAGTACTGCATGGCGATCTTGGTGCTGCCCTCGGTAAGTGCGGCGATGCCCGCTTCGAGCTCCTGCCAGGAGGAGTATTCGGACTTTGCGCCGGGGAGGGTGTCGAGGCGACCGCTCTCGATGCGATGGGCGAGCTTCTTCGGTTCGCCGCTGGCGGGAATGAAGTAGTACCAGCGCCGGGTGACGAGCTGGCCTTCGGGAAGGCCGAGGATGCTGTAGGCGAGCGGGTCGCGGTAGTGGTGGTCGTAGAAGAGCCAGCCGTCGAGGTGGGCGTCGCTGAGTGCAGATTGAATTGCCGCCAGATCCATGAGGGTTATTTTAGCGGCAAGTTTGGTGGCGCTAGATCGGCTTGCTGTCGGCTCCGAGGACACGACCATAGCCAAGTGCCTGCGCGAACAGGATCAGGTGGTGATGTTGCGTGGGTTGGAAGGACGAAGGGAGGGCTACTGAGATGGTCTTTTCTTCGGCTGACTTGAGCGTGGCGACGCGGGTGAGTGAGCGGGCGACGGCGACGTGGGTGAGAGTGCGGCCGGAGTTTTCGCCGCGCTGAACGCTGGATTGGTCGGTGTCGTCGGCGAGGACGGCGATGATGTCGGTGCCGTTTGTCGGGATCGCGCCTGCGGCGGAGAAGGTGACAGCGAGGCTGTTGCCCGTGCGATTGACGGAGGAGATATTGAGGGTGACAGGCTGGTGGTCGGCAGGTTGCCGCTGAATTGCGCGGATAAGGCTGGCCTTATCGCTGCCTACAAACTGGTCGGAGCCGTTGACGATCATCTGCGGGGTGTACACGCTGTCGAGGTTGAAGCGCTGGCCGTAGCTGCTCTGGCGATCGGTGTAGATGGAGGAGGAGAAGGGATCGGACCAGCCCAGAGAGTTCCAGTAGGTAACGTGTTCGCTGATGCCGACGATGAGCTGGCCAGCGGAGGTCTGCGTGTGGTCGATCTGGCGGAGGAGAGCGTCAGCGGGAGGGCAGCTTGAGCAGCCCTCGGAGGTGAAGAGTTCAACGAGGACGACCGAGGGCTTCGCGCTTGGTGCCTGTGCTCGAAGAATGGCTGCTGCGGAGAGTGCGAGGAAGGATACTGCAAGGGAGCGGGCTGGGAAGAGGTGCATGGGTGCCTCCGAAGTACAGCCATCAGACGCCACGACACGCCCGGGGTTACAGGGGATACGAGATTCGCTCTCCTTGTAACTTATGGAGTGCGCAAGGTTCTAATGTCTGATATGGATGCAAGTGTGCCGCTGGATGGAGAGAAGTTCGCAACGAAATGCCTGAAATAGACGAATCACGCAACGAAGCGGAGATGATCGCAGCGATTCTGGCTGGCGAATCGCAACGCTTTCACGATCTCATCCGGCCGTACGAGCGGAGCGTATACGTGATGGCGCTGTCGTTCGTACATGATGAGTCCGACGCGGAAGATGTCGCGCAGGAGGCGTTCCTGAAGGCCTTCCGCAACCTTGCGAGCTTTCGCGGAGAGGCGAAGTTCGGAACGTGGTTGATCAGCATCACATTGAACGAGGCGCGGAGCAGATTACGCCGGAAAAAGTTGATCAAGATGGAGCCGCTGGAAGCGTCGAACGACGACGGCAGCCATGTATCGCCGGCGCTGCTGCGGGACTGGAAGGAGATTCCTTCGGAGGCGCTGGAGCGAAGTGAGATGCGAAGCCTGCTGCAGAAGGCGGTTGAAGGCTTGCCGCCGATCTACCGGGAGATCTTTGTACTTCGTGACATCGAGGAATTGAGCATTGCCGAGGCCGCCGACGTGTTGCAGATCACAGTGGCTTCGGTGAAGGTAAGGCTGCACAGGGCGCGAGTGGCATTGCAGAAGACCCTGGCACCGCAGTTGAAGCAGATGGACTCGAAACGGAGGTGGTTCCCATGGTCATAGAGTGCAAGCATGTCTGGGAGCACATCTCCGGATACCTGGATGGAACGCTGGAGCCGGAGGTCTTAAGGATGGTGCAGGAGCATCTGGAGCACTGCGAGATATGCTCGGCGATCCTGGATTCGACGCGGAATATCCTGATTCTGACCGCGGATGAGCGGGTGTTTGAACTGCCGCTAGGGTATAGCGAACGCTTACACGCCCGGCTGGATGCGGAGTTGAAGAGTGCGGAAGCGGTGGTTCGGAAGCTGCCCTAAGCGTTGTGGACGATCAGGTGAGTGGCCTGTTCGGCGATGACGAGGATCAGGGTGAGGATCGCCAGGGCGATCTGGAAGTTCTCCGCACGAATCTTCGAGCGCGGTGCGGGCGTCGTGCGCCATTGTGAAGATGGCCGGGCGCGTAGCGAGCGGATTCGCCAGATGACGTAGAGGTTGATGAGCGATCCAGCAACCGCGACGATCATCATAGGCACGCGAATGATATCGGCGTGGAAGCCGCTGGAGGGACGGTTGAGACCGGAGGCGGCAGCGAGCGCACTCAAGCCGATAAGCAGACGTGCTCCGCTGACGGCCATCACCCAGGTGCAGGCGCTTTGTAGAAGGATGAAACCGAAGCTGACAACAGCGACGGACCACTTTACGGCTGTGCGCGCAAACGCCGAAGGTGGAGAATGTTCTTTCGCGACGCTGTTTGTCGAGTCCGAGATCACGCTTCCGACGGTACTACAAACACGGTCAGTCCTGCAGAAAGCTGGACGCCGATGACGGGCTACGGTATCTGGGTAAAGCTCTCAGGACTGCCGGCGAGTCGCGAAGTGCTTGCGCTGCATATAATTGGCGATCATGAAAAAGTTGGCCCTCCTCGTGCTTCATGTCTTCTTGCTCGTCCTTGTGCCGGGTCTCTTTCCCTTCGACCGGATCGGCGCAGCCGATGCTTACGGGCAGGAGCTCGTCGTGCATGGATGGAGTGGAGAGCTGCGGAATGACAAAGGAGAGCCTGTACTGAATGGGTCCATCCGTTTAATTGGCGCACACGGCGAGGTGGTCGCGAACACCTCGGACGCAGGAGCCTTCCGGTTCGGTGGCCTTGCGGCGGACAAGTACACGCTAGTGGTGGTGATAGGCGGGGTGGAGCATCGCTACCCGGAGACGCTGGAGCTCTCTGCGGAGTCGCTGCCTATGGTGGTGACGGTGTCGAAGTCGGGGAAGGTGCGGGTCGTGTCGCGCACCGGCGAGACGACGATTGGCACGGGCGGCGAGAAGCTCTCGAGCCAGACGGTAAGCGCGATTCCGCTGAACAAGCGTGACTTCAGCCAGTTGTTGCTGCTGGCGGCGGGGACGATGACGGACTCGAACGGGCAGACGAACTTCACCCAGCAGTTTGCCATCAATGGGCAGCGTGGAGTGGAGGCGACGTTCGCGATGGACAGCGCGGACACCAGTGACCCGGAGATGGGCGGAGCGGCGTTCAGCAACTTCAATGTCGACGCGGTCGAGGAGATCCGGTCGAGTTCGGGATGGATGCCGGCGGAGATCGGTCGCGGGGGGGCGGGTTTCACGAACGTGATCACGCGTTCGGGCGCGGGCGGATTTCATGGGTCCATCTTCGAGTTCCTGAGGAACTCGGCGCTGGACGCGCGGAACTTTTTCGATCATCCCACGCTGGCGGAGCCGGGACGGATTCCGCCGTTCCGAAGGAATGAATTCGGGTTCACCAATGGGGGCCCGATCGTGGTTCCCCACGTTTACGATGGTCGCGGGAAGAGCTTCTACTTCATTCAGTACCAAGGCTTCCGGCAGGTGCTGGGCACATCGCAGGTCTTCCCGGTGCCGACCGAGGCTGAGCGGCAGGGAATCGATACGACAGCCTACTCGGGTGACACCCTGACGATCATGCCGGATGCAAAGATTGCTGCGGTGCTCGCCCGCTATCCGTTGCCGAACAATCCGACGGGATCTTACGGAGTGAATACGTTCGCAGGGGCGTCAAAGGTGACCACCAATGCGAACCAGTTTTCGATCCGGCTAGATCAGGAACTCCCGAAGAACGCGCACCTGACGGCGCGGTTCAACTTCAACAACCTCTTTGGGCCGACGACGAACCCGGACCAGACGGCGATCGATCCGAGCTTCGGCGTGGTGTACATGGACCACCAGCGCAACGGGGCGATCACTTACACCAAGACCGTGTCGCCAAGGTTCGCGTTTGAGAGCGGGCTGAGCCTGACCCGTACGACGCCGCAGTTTCCGACGGCGAATCACACCGATCCGGCGATCAAGTTCAACGATGGGTCGTTTGAGGCTTTCAACTCCGCGGGCGGATCGGTGATGTCGGCGTTTGGGAACCTCTTCCAGGTGCGGCAGGCCTTTACTTGGACCACATCGAAGCATGTGGTGAAGGGCGGCGGCGAGGTGCGGTTGAATCGCGACACGACGTACTTCGGGACGAGCCCGAACGGCGAGTATGACTTCGGAGGCGGCACGGTGTATTCGCCGGTGGAGATCACCTCCGCCAGCCATACCCATGATGTACATGTCGGCGACAAGCTGCCGGACACGTTGAGCGCCTTCCTGACGGGAAGCGCGTTCGTCTATACAACGGCGGTTGCGCCTCCGTTTATCTCGGGCGGCGCGCATATTGGGCCGGCGGCGATCTCACGCAACGGCTTCGCGGTCTATCTGCAGGACACTTATAAGATCTCGCCGCGATTTGTGCTGGACTACGGTGTTCGCTGGGAGGCGTACACTCCGATCTCCGAGCGCGCCAAGCGGACGGCATCGTTCCTCGGTCCCGATGGTGGTACGCAGTACGCGGTCAACCCGCAGCCGGGATACCGGCACCAGTGGGCGGAGTTTGCACCGCGGGTGCAGATCGACTGGCGAGTGGCCGGCTCGTTGCATGTTCATGCGGGCGGGGGGATTACGACGATTCCGCCGAATATCTGGCAGGACAACTTCCTCACCGGAGCGGTACCGTATGTGATCTATCCGCACATCACGGCCACAGCATCGGCACCGATACCGTATGGCTTCCAGATCACCTCGGCCCAGTTGCCGACGTTCTATTCGACATCAGGGCAGCAGCTGTTCGCGGATGGAAAGACGAACACGACGGCACCCAACACTGTTCTGGATGTCGAGCGGTATCAGAACGGCCTTGCTGCGCTTACGCCGGGAGCGCAGTTCACGCCGCTGAATCTGGCTGCGATCAGCCCGCGCTTCGGCAACGGATATCTGCAGACGTGGACGGTGGGAGCGGAGCGGCAGTTTGGCAAGCTGACGGCGGATGCAGCCTATGTCGGGACGGCCTCGGCGAAGCTGCCGAGGATCTCTTCGCCGAATGGGTACTCGGGCGCCGGACCGGCGTTTGCGCCCTACACGCAGTTCAACAGTGCGAATGAGGCCATTGGTGGTTACGGCACGGAACAAGTGATCGTCGCGACGGCGCACTCGAGCTATCACGCGCTACAGACGTCTCTTTCGGGGCAACTGCCGCATGGCGGTCCGGGCGTGCAGATCAGCTATACCTGGTCGAAGGCGCTGGACGATACGAGCGGCGTGGCGGGCGGCATCGGCGGAACCGGGGCAGTCTCGAATCCGCTGCCGCAGGATCCGCTCGACAACCATCCCGAGAAGGGACCTGCGAGCTTCGATGTGGCGCACAGTTTCACGGCAAGCCTGGCGCAGGATCTGCAGCTTGAGAAGGTGGACATGCTGCAAGGAATCAACCGCAGGTTCACCGCTGGGTGGGAGTTGTTGAGCATCTCGACGATCAGCAGCGGCTTGCCGTTTACGGTGTACTCCGGCCAGCAGCAGACGGAGGCCGGGCTGGGTGGCGTGGACAGGCCAGACCAGATTGCGACCCCCGATCTTTCCACGGCGCGACCGAACCGGGTGGACTACTTCGGCAAGGGGTTAGACAACGGCTCCTACTTCACGATTCCGGATGGGTCGTTTGGGACATTGGGACGGGACACCTTTCGCGGGCCTGCCTACTATGACTTCGATTTTTCGTTGATCAAGGACACGCCGGTGGGAAGGCGCTCGGCGGGCGGTGAACTGTTCGACGTGCAGTTCCGGTCGGAGTTCTTCAACCTCTTCAACGTGGCGAACTTTGGACTGCCGGCGAACACAATCAAGGGCGCGGGGTTTGGAGAGATCAGCAAGACGGCGGGAACTTCGAGGCAGATTCAGTTCTCGGTGAAATTGCTTTATTAGAGGCGAAAAAGCCCGCGCAGGGCAGTTAGAGTATGTTATTCGTGAGGGATCCCCAATGAGTGATGAAAGCGGACTTTCGCGACGGTCGTTTCTGTCGCGACTGGGAGCGGTGGGTGTAGCGACAGCAGCGCCAGTGATCGCGCGGCCAGTGCATGCCGAGGTCGCGCCTGTGGTGACTGGTGCGGCGATGGACCTTGAGCCGGTCGAGAACGCCATTCCTGTGAGCTTGAAGGTGAACGGGAAGACGCTCGATTTGAAGATCGATCCAAGAACTTCGCTGCTGGATTGCCTGCGCGAGACGATCAGCCTGACCGGTACGAAGAAGGGCTGCGACCACGGCCAGTGCGGAGCCTGCACGGTGCACGTGAACGGGCGGCGGATCAACTCCTGCTTGACGCTGGCCGCGATGCACGAGGGCGACGAGATCACGACGATCGAAGGTCTCGGGTCGCCGGAGAATATGCACCCGATGCAGGCTTCGTTCGTGGAACATGACGGCTACCAGTGCGGATACTGCACGTCGGGGCAGATCATGTCGGCCGTCGCCCTGCTAAAAGAGCCCTGCGGTCCGACAGACGCGGACGTGAAGGAGCTGATGAGCGGCAACATCTGCCGCTGCGGAGCGTATCCGAATATCGTTTTGGCCATCCAGGCTGTTCGCCACACAGCTTAAGGAGCACAAGCATGGAGCTATTCAAGTTTACGAAGGCGACGGAGATTCCGCAGGCGGTGCAGATGGCCGCTCTGTCGAAGACGGCGCAGCAGGGCGCGGATGTGCGGTTCATCGCGGGCGGAACGACGCTGCTCGACCTGATGAAGCTGAACGTCGAGGTGCCGACGCAGTTGGTGGACATCAACGGCCTTGCGCTCGACAACGTGGAGCGCCTCCCGGATGGCCGGCTGCGCATCGGCGCGCTGGTGCGCAACTCCGATCTCGCCCACCATCCCGAAGTCCAGAAAGACTATGCGGTGCTCTCGCAGGCGCTGTTGTCGGGCGCTTCGGCGCAGCTCCGCAACATGGCGACGACCGGCGGCAACCTGTTGCAGCGGACGCGGTGTATGTACTTCCGCAACGACGCGCTGCCGTGCAACAAGCGTGAGCCGGGAACGGGATGTCCGGCGATCGAGGGCGACAACCGGAGCCTTGCGATCCTGGGCACGAGCAGCGATTGCATCGCAACCAATCCTTCGGACATGAACATCGCGCTGGTGGCGCTTGAGGCGACCGTGCAGATAAAGGGCGCGAAGGGCGAACGCGAGGTTCCCATCGGCGAGTTCCATCTGCTGCCGGGTAATATGCCGCACCGCGAGAATGTGCTGGAGCCGGGCGACCTGGTGACGAGCGTGACGCTGCCTGCGGCGAAAGCGGGATCGAAACAGTCTTACCTGAAGTTGAGGGATAGAGCGAGCTACGAGTTTGCGCTGGCATCGGCTGCAATCGTGGTTGAGGTGCATGGCGGAAAGATCAGCTACATTCGCGTGGCGCTGGGTGGGGTTGGAACGAAACCATGGCGATCGCACGAGGCAGAGAATGCGCTATTGGGAAAGACCGCAGATGAGAGGAGCTTTCGGACAGCGGCCGAAGCAGCGCTGCACGGAGCCAAGCCGCAGAGCGAGAACGGATTCAAAGTGGAGCTGGCCAAGCGGTGTATCGTTCACGCACTTACAGTCGCAACCCAGCAGGCATAAGGTACCTCAGCGGCTAAAGCCCCGTGGATGAGGCAGCATGGATGGCACGGCTAAAGTCGTGCCCTTAAACAATACAGAGATGATCAAGATCAAGGAAGAGCTTTTCAACAAGCACTGACGGGGAGAGAAGACGATGGCGATGACGACAGGTTTGGCGACGACGACTCCCCCTAAGACGATGGGCAAGTTGCCTCGCGTCGATGGACCGTTGAAGGTTACAGGTGCGGCGATGTACAGCTCCGACTACAACCTGCCGGGCATGCTGTACGCCGTTCCTGTTTGCGCGAAGATTCCGAGTGGTACGATCACCGCGCTCGACGCAAGCGTAGCTGAGAAGATGCCGGGAGTGAAGGCGGTCTACAGCCACGGCAACATCGGCAAGCTGTACCGGGCTGCACCTCCATCTGGATTCGTCGGAATTCTCGATGAACAGCGGCCTCCGCTCGAGGATGAGTTTGTCCGCTACTACGGGCAGTACGTCGCCGTGGTGGTCGCGCAGACCTTCGAGCAGGCGACGGCAGCAGCAGACAAGGTGAAGGTCACCTATCGCAAGAGCGACCACGACGTCAGCGATAAGCTGAAGACCGACGAGAAGCCCAAGGTGGACTTCCATCGCGGCGACCCCGACGCGGCGTTCGCTTCCGCTGCGGTGAAGATCGACGAGACCTACGCAACGCCGACGGAGACCCACAATCCCATCGAGCTGCACGCGAGTGTCGCAAGCTGGGATGGCCAGGGATTTACGGTCTACGAGACGACGCAGGCGGTGATGAATCATCGTAATGTCATGTCGCAGATGCTGGGCGTGCCGGAGGAGAACATTCGCGTGATCTCGCGGTTCCTGGGCTCGGGATTCGGGGGCAAGCTGTGGCCGTGGCCACACACTTTTCTCGCGGCTTCAGCATCTCGGAACCTGGGCCGACCGGTAAAGCTGGTGGTGGCGCGGTCGTCGATGTTTGAGAGTGTTGGCCACCGGCCAAGGACGCAGCAACGCTTCCGCCTCGGAGCGACTGCGGAAGGCAAGCTGGTCGCTCTGATGCACGATTCGCTGAATCACACTTCCATTCTCGATGACTACAGCGAGGGCTGCAGCGAGGCGACGCCCTACAGCTACAGCACGGCGAATCTGCGGGCCACATCGGCGATTGTGCGGCGGAATGTGGGTACGCCGACTTCGATGCGCGGGCCGGGAGCGGTGCCGGGATTGTTCGCGATGGAGTCCGCGATGGACGAGCTTGCCATCAAGCTCAAGATGGACCCCATCAAGCTGCGGCTGATGAACGAGCCGGAGAAAGATGAAGGGCTGAACCTGCCGTTCTCGTCACGGCACTTTGTGGAGTGTCTGAACACCGGTGCTGAGAAGTTTGGCTGGGCGCAGCGCACTCCCGGCGTGGGTTCCATGAAGAAGGATGGCCTGATCCTCGGCTGGGGTGTTGCCGGCTGTTCGTGGATTGCTGAACGGACTGAGGCCCAGGCGGCGGTCGACCTGCTCCAGACGGGCGTGGTGCGGGTTTCTACGGCAACGCAGGACATCGGAACGGGCACGTACACGGCGCTGTCGCAGATGGTGTCGACCAAGCTGGGCGTCCCGCATGATCGCATTGAGGTGGTGCTTGGCGATACCCGGCTTCCGCCCGGGCCGATCTCCGGGGGATCGTGGGCGACAGCGTCGCTGGTTCCCGCAGTGATGCAGGCGATCGAGAAGGCGAAGGGAACATTATTTGCCGTGGCGACTGGAGCGAAGGGAACTCAGTTCGATGGCGCGAAGCCGGATGCGCTGGCGTTTACCGATGGCCGGGTTCATCTAAAGGACAAGTCGCCCGATACCGGCGTGCCGTTCGAGGAGATTCTGAACAAGGGAAACATCCGCGTGGCGTCGGGGCAGGGAAGCTCCCAAGGGACGTTCGGTGATCCCAACAAGAAGTTCTCGCTGCACTCCTTCGGGGCGCAGTTCGCCGAGGTGACGTGGCAGCCGGAGACGGCGCGGCTGCGGGTCTCGCGCGTGGTGACGGTGATCGACGGCGGCCATATCATCAACCCGAAGCCTGCTCGCAACCAGATTGAAGGCGCGGTGGTGATGGGCGTGGGCATGGCGATCTTCGAGGAGACGCACTACGACCCGAAGTTCGGGCTGCCGCTGAATAACAACCTTGCCGACTACATGGTGACGACGAACGCGGACTCACCAGCCATTGATGTGACGTTCCTCGACCATCCGGATACGGTGCTGAACGAACTTGGCGCGCGGGGCGTGGGCGAGATTGGGCTTGCGGGGATTGCTGCCGCGATCACCAATGCGGTGTATCACGCGACCGGAGTACGAGTGCGAGAGCTGCCGGTTAGGATCGAGGACCTTCTGGGGGCGAAGAGAGACGTCGCTTAGAGGGTGAACGTGGCGAGCATTTGTGGCAGCCCAAACAACGAATGCGGAGGTCTCTCCACTGCGTCACGCGATGAGGCTGCGTGGCTTCGACCGAGATGACGCATCCACGCGAATTGAAGAGTTCACTCGGTCCAGAAGCCTTCGTGGACCTTGCCTGCCTCCTCCGCAAGCAATGGGCCTGAGACCTCTATCACCCGCTGGCCTTTTGCGAAGACATCGCGGCATGGGATGTCGAGGGTCGGGTTCTGCTCGTGGCTTCCGGTGTACTTCAGCAGGTCCTGCTCCGGGAGGCCGTAGACGACGCGGCCGATTCCGGTCCAGTAGATTGCACCAGCACACATGGCGCACGGCTCCGTGCTGGTGTAGAGGGTGCACTCGGCTAGCTCGGAGTTGGTGAGCAGCTTTGCCGCACGGCTGCAGGCGACGATCTCCGCATGTTGGGTTGGGTCACCTTTGGGGCGGACAGCGTTATTCCGCGCTTCGACAACTGTCTCACCCCACTGGTTCACGACGAGCGCGCCGAACGGATGGCGGCCGTCTTTCCGGGCTTCGCCGGCGAGCGCGATCGCGCGGCGCAGCATGACAAGGTCCTCTTCGCTGAACTCGTCCTTCTTTGTCATTGTTCTCGCCTCCGGATACATGGCACATCCCTGGCCGCAGGATGATGCGCTCCAGTCTAACAACGGAAGTGTAGGATGATGGGCTACGGCGTCCTACTTGTTTCAAAAAGGATCGCTGGATCGTGCCGGTTCCGGCGAAGCCGAACGCGGTAAATGCGCATCGAACACCAGTAACCCAGTTCCGTAACCAGGAAAGGAAAGAGACACCATGGCAATTGAGAAGGCAGTGTATACAGCACATGCAACCGTAAGCGGCGGGCGTGATGGAGTCGGAAAGACAGACGACGGCAAGCTTGATGTAAAGCTGCAGCTCCCGAAGGAGATGGGCGGCACTGGCGAGGGCACCAACCCCGAGCAGTTGTTCGCAGTAGGCTACGCGGCGTGCTTCCTGGGGGCGCTGAAGGTTGTCGCGGGCGAAGCGAAGGAGCGGCTGGATCCAGCGACCTCGATCAACTCGTCGGTATCCTTTGGGCCGCTAGCGAATGGAGCAAAGGGCTTCGGCATTGCGGTCACGCTTGAGGTGCATGTTGGCGGTGTGGACCATGCCAAGGCCGTAGAGATGGTGCATGCCGCGCATGTCATCTGCCCGTACTCGAACGCTACGCGCAATAATGTGGACGTGACGCTGACGGTGGTTTAAGTCATCCGTTCAAAGCAACAGAGAAGGCCCGGTGCTTTGTGCGCCGGGCCTTTTTCGTTTTGGGCAGGATAGACTCGTGTGCATATGAGTCACGTACTGATCGTCTTTCAATCGAATACGCAGCCGATCGAACGGCTTGCCCTTGCGGTGGCTGTGGGAGCGGTCGAAGCCGAGGGGCTGATCCGGCTGCGGCGGCTGGCCGCGCCGGGAGCGCCCGAGGTGGGTCACCAGTCCTACGGAACGATCAAGCGGGCGGACCTGGAGTGGGCGCAGACGATCGTGGTCGGACTGGAGCACGCGGAGCCAGTTGCGGACGAGCTGGGGCCGCTGCTGGAGTTGCTTTCGGAGGGTGGGCTGGATGGCAAACGTGCGTGGGTGTTCACCGAAGCCGGTCCAGCTGGCGAGCCGACAGCGGCGCAGGCGCTGGTCGAGGGCGCACTACAGGAGGCTGGGATCCTGGTAGGACTGCCCGAAGCGCTCGGAGAGCCCGGTGATCTTCTGGCCGACACCATGAAGTCGCTGGGGCGGCTATCGGGAGCCCTGATTTGGTGACTTTTCTGAACTTCTACACGTTTTGAATCTTATCTCTATGTCGAGATATCTTATGTCGTAGGAGTTGAGCGATGCGATCTCAAGCGGCACAGACCGGAGCAGCAGGCGGAGAAGAGATCACCGCTGCCAGGTTGTGGCTGGTGTTGGCGCGGGCTTCGGCCTCGGTGGGCACCTTCATTGAGCGGTCGATGGGGCTGAAGGGCTTCTGCCTGACGGATTTCATGATCCTGGAGGCGTTGCTACACAAGGGGCCGATGACGATCTCGGCTATCGGCGAAAAAGTGCTTCTGGCTAGCGCATCGATGACCTCAGCGATCGACCGGCTTGAGGAGCGCAATCTGGTGCACCGCAGCTTGAGTGCTGAGGACAGGCGGGTCCGGCTGGTCGACCTGACCTGCGACGGCAGACGGTTCATCGAGGAGCTATTCGCGCAGCATGTGGACGATCTTGAGAGCATCTCGACCGGGATCTCGCAGGAAGAGCGCAAGGTTTTGTACGTGGCTTTGAAGAAGATTGGCTTCGCGGCGCAGGCGGCAACGCCACCGCTGCCGGGCCATGGCGGCAAGGTAGCTTGATGCGTGCCGCTTCGCAACGGGCAGCAAAGTGAAAGCAGTGAAAGGAAGGAAGTAAGATGCTTACGATTCGCAAGAGCAACGAACGGGGCCATGCCGATCATGGCTGGCTGGATTCGCACCACACGTTTTCTTTCGCCAACTACTATGACGAGAAGCACATGGGATATCGTTCGCTGCGCGTCATCAACGAGGACCGCGTAGCCCAGGGCCGCGGCTTCGGAGCGCACGCGCACCGCGACATGGAGATCCTAAGCTACGTGCTGAGCGGCAAGCTGGCGCACAAGGACAGCATGGGCCACACCGAACTGCTGGGGCCGAACGAGATCCAGAAGATGTCCGCAGGCAGCGGCGTCGTTCATAGCGAGTTCAACGGTTCCGATACAGAGCCGGTGCACTTTCTGCAGATCTGGATTGAGCCGAAGAATCGCGGCACCGCACCTGCCTATGAGCAGTTGAAGTTCGAGGCGGAGGAGAAGCAGAACAAGTTCAAGGTGCTGGCTTCGTCTGTACCGACGCCGGGAGCGGCGACGCTGAATCAGGACGCAAAGGTTTCGGTCGCGGAGCTGGAGGCGGGCAAGGAGTTGAGCTACGAGCTTGGCGCGGACCGTCATGCGTGGCTGCATGTGATCCATGGCGAGGTCTCGGTGAACGGCGAAAAGCTCTCCACCGGCGACGCGGTTGCTGTGGACTCCGAAGAGGTGTTGAAGATTGCCGCACAGGGTACACCGAAGAGTGAGATACTCCTGTTCGACCTGCAATAAACCGAGTGCGGTGAGTTTGGCTGAAGCGGCACCAGTATGTTTGCTGGTCGCCAGGACGAAACGTAACAGTCACAGGTTTCTTACGAGGACACTCCCATGAACCGTCGCAACTTTATCGCACTCGTCGCAGGCGTTGTTCTTTCAGCAACGACCGCGTTTGCCCAGACCTCTACCTGGACCATCGACAAGAACCACAGCGAGGTGAACTTCCAGATTCGTCACGCTGCAGTCAGCACTGTCCGTGGCTCGATCAGCGGCGTCACCGGAGTTGTGACCTGGGATGAGAAGGATCTTTCCAAGGCCAGCGTCACCGCGACCATCGACGCTACCACGGTGAGCACGAACAACGAAGCTCGCGACAAGCACCTGAAGTCGCCGGACTTCTTCAACGTCGAGAAGTTCCCGACGCTGACGTTCAAATCGACATCGGTGGTTCGCGCTGATGGCAAGCTGAAGGTTATCGGCGACCTGACGCTGGCTGGCGTGACCAAGTCCGTGACGCTCGATGTAGACGGCCCGACGGCCCCGGTAAAGGGTATGCAGGGCGGCCTCGTGACGGGCTTCTCCGCGACCGGAACGATCAAGCGCAGCGACTTCGGCTTTGGATCGAAGTTCTCGGAGCCGATCCTCGGCGACGAAGTAAAGTTCACGATCGATGTCGAAGCTGACCAGAAGTAAAAAGCTCCAAAGCGAAATGCCTCGTGCTTTCAAGCACGAGGCATTCGCTTTTTGGGAGAAGATATGTCCTGCCGGACCGGCCCGCTGCGCGCGGGGCGGTCACTTCGTGACTTGTATACCGCTTCGCGTGGTGCTCCCGTTGGTCGCAAGAAGTGTTTGATCCCGACCGACGGGAGGGCCATGCGAAGCGTTAAAAAAGGCGCGTAGCGCCCGCCGCCCGCGTAGGGCACCTGTCCGGCAGGACACAGGTTCTTGCTGGATCATTTACCCTTAGTAGTGCATGAGTGACGCTGTAAACCTCCTAGAAAATTATGACGATGCGACGCTCGACCAGGCCTTCCAAGGTGTGATGGCCGAGGTGACCGCCGATGTGGCAGGTATGGACGCCGAAGCCTTCCGGCTGCACTGGCTGGGCCGCAAGCAGGGCCGGCTGAAGACGATCAGCGAGGCGTGGCTGAAGTCCGCGCCCGCAGAGGCGCGCAAGCCGCTGGGCATCCGGTTCAACCAGCTGAAGCAGCAGATCGAGGCGGCGCTGGAAGCTCCCGCTGCGGCTACGGCACAGATTCGCGGCATCGACATCACCTTGCCGGGAGCGGTACGCGCTCCGGGTGTGGAGCACCCGCTTCTGAAGACTATGCATGAGATTGTCCAGGTCTTCAATCATCTCGGCTTCGGCACCAACACTGGGCCGCAGGTGGAGACGGACTTCTACAACTTCGAAGCGCTGAACTTTCCGCCGAACCATCCGGCGCGTGATACGCAGGACACGCTGATCATCGCGAACCAGCAATCGAAGCCCGCACGCGAGCGGCTGCTGATGCGGACACACACCAGCCCGGTGCAGATTCGCACCATGGTGGAGCAGGCTCCACCGGTGCGGATCGTGATTCCGGGCAAGGTGCATCGCAACGATGCAGCGGACGCGACCCACTCGCCGATCTTTCACCAGGTCGAAGGCCTCTGCGTGGATACCAACATCACCTTCTCCGACCTGAAGGGCACGCTCGATCATGCGATGAAGGCGCTCTTTGGATCGGCTGTAAAGACGCGATTCTTCCCCAGCTTCTTCCCGTTCACGGAGCCGAGCGCAGACGTGCAGATCAGCTGCATCTTCTGCGGTGGCAAAGGCTGCCGAAAGTGCAAGCACTCGGGATGGATTGAACTGCTGGGCTGCGGCATGGTCGATCCGGCGGTGTTTGCCGCGGTCAACGAACAGCGTGCCTTGGCAGGAGAGACCGAGCCCGCGTACGACCCAGCGAAGATCAGCGGCTTCGCCTTCGGCATGGGCGTCGAGCGCATCGCGATGATCCAGCACGGCGTCTCTGATATCGGACACTTCTATAGTGGCGATATGCGCTTCCTGGAACAATTCGCATAGTCCACCCCTGATGCTGCCGTCATTCTGAGCGCAGCGAAGAATCCCCGAATTCTGTTTGAAGCTCCATGGATTTAGATAAGCGAAACAACTATGAACATTCTTACCAAGTGGCTCCGCTCCTATGTACCGAACATT
Source organism: Granulicella aggregans (assembly GCF_025685565.1). Taxonomy (NCBI): domain Bacteria; kingdom Pseudomonadati; phylum Acidobacteriota; class Terriglobia; order Terriglobales; family Acidobacteriaceae; genus Granulicella; species Granulicella aggregans. Next base: position 823,612 of record NZ_JAGSYE010000003.1, on the reverse strand, counting down.
CCGACTGAAGTGGATGACACGCAGCTTGCTGAAGACCTGACCCTGCGCGGCATTGCCGTAGAAGGCGTGCACTCGCTGGGCGAGGGCAACGGGCATCTCTTCGAGATGGACATCACGACCAACCGCGTCGACGCGATGAACCATTACGGCATCGCGCGAGAGGCCGCGACGATCTACGATCTCCCTCTAGCTTCGCTGGATGCCGCTTTGCCTGCCGCGAAGAGCGCGGCAGCGTTCCCGGTCCGCATCGAAGAGCCCGGTCTATGCGGGCGATTCACCGCGCAAGTCCTGCGCGATGTGACGATATTGCCCAGCACAGGCGTAGTCGCGGAGATGTTTTCTCTGCTGGAGCAGAAGCAGATCTCGAATGCAGTGGACGCGAGCAATTTTGTCCTGCTGGGCATGGGACATCCTACCCATGCGTTCGACCTCGATAAGATCGAGGGCGGCATCGTGGTTCGCCTGGCGAGGCAGGGCGAGAAGCTCAAGCTGCTGGACGGCACGGAGCGCACGCTGGAAGCTGACGACCTCGTCGTCGCCGATGAGCGCAAAGCGCTCGGGCTGGCCGGCGTGATGGGCGGGTGGGATTCGATGATTACGCCGGAGACGAAGAACATTCTCGTCGAGGCGGCGTGGTTCGATCCCGCGAGCATTCGCCGCAGCTCGCGTCGTCACGGACTGCATACGGATGCCAGCCACAGATTCGAGCGTGGCGCGGACTTCAACGCTGCGCCCATCGCGAATGGCCTGGTCTCCAAGCTAATCCTTGCGTCGGGCGGATATGTTGAGGGTGCGCTCGTTGACATCGTCGTCCCGGAGATTGCTGCAAAGACCGCATCGCGGCCAGCGATCTCGCTCTCGGTGAAAGAAGTGCAGCGGCATCTTGGTACGACACTTGCGCCCGAAGGCATCACCCGGGAGATCGTCGCACAGTATCTATCCTCGCTTGGCTGCAAGCTTGAACCACAAACCGACGACCTCTTTGCCGCGAGCCTCCCAAGCTGGCGACTCGATCTGGAACGCGAGATCGACCTGATCGAAGAGGTCGCGCGCGTCTATGGCTATAACAAGTTCGCAAACACGCTGCCCTCGCCGGGAGTAGTGATCGCGCAACCCACAGCGGCCGCCGAAGCGGCCGTGCGAGCAAGGTTGCTGGCGCTCGGCTTCAGCGAGTCCATCTCGAGCACCTTCGCATCGCAGGCAGAGAGCGATCTGTTCTTTGCCGGCACTGAGAGCAAGGGAACGATTACGATGGAGAATCCGCTCTCCGATGAGGCGACGCTGTTGCGGCCATCTCTCGTTCCGGGCATGGTCACCATGCTGGCGAACAACCTCAATCGCGATGTGCGCGAGGTGCGCCTGTTCGAGCAGGGACAGGTCTTCTCCGGCAGCACGGAGAGGGTGCATGAGGCGGCGAGCCTCTCGCTGGGACTTACCGGAGCCGCGCAGGCAAGCGCTCTCTACCCCGCCGCCGATGCGGGCTTCTATGAGTTGAAAGGAGCGGTGGAGTCATTGCTCTCGCTCTTTGATCGAGGCGGGGATCATGCTGCGGTAAAGATCGTTGCCGAAACTCCGAAGTGGCTGGAGCCGGGACGCTCTGCGTCCTTGCTGCTCGGCGATAAAGTCGTCGCGACCTTCGGGGAGCTTACCTCAGCGGAGCGGGAGGCGCGCAAATTGCGCCAGCCGGTCTTCCTCGCCGAAGTCGATCTCGCGTATCTCTACACTCTGCCTTTAAAGAACGTGATGGCGCGGGAGCTTTCGCGCTATCAGGCCGTGGAGAGGGACTTCTCCGTGCTGCTGCCGGACACCATGCAGTGGCAGACGATTGCCGCTGCCATCGAGGCGCTGGCGATCCCGGAGATGACGAAGCTCGCTCCCGTCGAGGTCTTCCGCGATGCGAAGGGCAAGGCGGTTGCGGCGGGGCAATACGCTCTGCTGCTGCGCTGCATCTTCCAGTCCAACGACCGGACGTTGCGCGAGGAAGAGCTTACCAACTGGTCGAGCGCAATCGTTGCAGCGCTGACCGGGCTTGGCGGTGTGCTGCGGGACGGGCATCAGGGTAGTTAGCAGGCAGATGAGACATGTACAAATGCCGAAGAAACCGGCAAGAATCCCGGAACGAAACCACAAATTCCCGATGAAATTCACGCGGCGCGACGTTATACTTTAGTAATGAGCGAGAGCGGTATCAGCTTCGATGAGTTCCAGGCACTCGAGCAGAAGGTGCTCCGTGCCGTGGAGATTGTGAAACGCGAGCGCGAGGCCCGCGCGGCCGCGGAGGCTGAAGTCGAAAAGCTTCGTGCCCAACTTGCCGCCCAGAGCCAGCAGACGGAGTCGCAGGTGACCACGTTGAACGCGACGCTGACGCAGGAGCGCGAGGCCATCCGTCAGCGCATCGAGGGCATGTTGTCGCAGATGGACGAGTTGCTCTAGTTCGGCCACGGAGGTACACAGCGATGCAGGAGAGCGTGACGATTCCGGATACTTACTACCCAGAAACCAACCACGCTCCGGCTGCGGTGAGCGTCGATATCTACGACCAGGTCTATCATCTGCGCGGCGTTGAACCCGAGTACATCGAGGGGCTTGCGGCCATGGTGAACGAAAAGATGCGCGCTGTCTCGGAGCACGGCGGCACGGTGGACTCGCTGCGCGTGGCGGTGCTGGCGGCTCTGAATATCGCCGATGAGCTATGCACGCTGCGGCAGCAGTACGACGAGCTTGCGGGCTCACAACAGAATGTAGAGAGCTCCATGCAGAGCCGGGCGCACTCGCTGGCTGGGATGCTGGACGAAGTGCTGCTCGATGATCGCCTGGATCGCCGGGTCGGGTAGTCGATTCCGCTTTGATGGTAGAGGTGTCCCACTTCAGCCCGCCTTGCTAATAAGAGCCGGCGCGGTTAGCATCCAATTCAGAGGCCGGCCTGCAAAGCAGGTGCGCGACCAACGCTGGTTGAACCAATAATCATTGAACAGGGGTCCAGCTCGTAGATATGGCTCGGTGTGCTATGTCCGCCAGTCCGGAAAGCCTAAAGAGCCACGGCGGGATCCCACCGTCTTAGACGGGTTCACCAGCGACTCGACGCACGGCCCAGTGGGTCGGCTTTGTATCTTCCTTCCCTTGGACTGAATTCCCTTTTAGTGCATACAACGTTTCTTCAATTCGGCCATCTGCATATTCCTGTCTTCGGCGTGGTGGTCGCGATTGGCCTGATGGCTTCGCTTTCGCTGACGCAGTGGAGCGCACGCCGTGTGGGACTGGATTCGGACCGCGTGTGGAACACGGTGATGCTGGCGGTAGCGGCGATCTTCCTCGTGTCGAGGCTCTTGTTGGTGGTCTTCAACTTCAGAAGCTTTCTGCAATATCCGCTTCTCTTGTTGGCGGTGCCGTCGCTTACGTCTCTGGGCATCGCAGTGAGCGCGGCGCTGGTTTACGGCTACGTGCGCTGGCGTGGAGTTCCGCTGCTGCCGCTGTTGGATAGCTGTGCCGCATCGGCCGCGCTGTTGTGGGCCTTTGTGAACGCGGGCTATCTGCTCGACGGCACGCGAGACGGCATGCCGGTTGGCTCTACGTCCGCTCCGCAGCCGGTTGAGGTGTATACGCTGGTCTCAGCTCTTGTGATCTTTCTGGCGGTGCTGAACGCGCTGCGCACCGGCTATCGTGGCGGCGAGGCGACGGGTCTGGCGCTGACGGCGAGCGGGCTGGCCATCTTCTTTATTGACTTCTATCGTCTGCCTTCGGAGCTGTTGCCCAGTCTGCCTATCGATCCATCGCAGATAATAGCTTTAGTGATGGTGGCAGTCGGAGGCGCGTTACTCTATCGCGTCGCGAAAAGGCTCTACGCCCAGTTTCATGAGCCAGATGAGAGAGAAGGATAGCGATGCCATCTAAAAATATGCTGCCGAAAGGGCAGCGACACCACTCTGTCCGCAAAGAGTATCGCGCTACCCGTGGGGCAGAACCGGTGCCCGAGGTTGTGATTCCCGTGCTCGATCTCGACGATGACGGCGACACGCAGTTTGAGGACGGCGTGCGGACGTTTTCAGCTGCGCCAGAGGCTGCCGGAAAGCGGCTGGACGCGTATCTCGCGCAGGCGATCCCGGACATCTCGCGAGCGCGGGTGCAGTTGCTGATTGAGTCCGGGCAGGTTCGTGTCGATGGGAAGGATGCAAAGGCGAAGCAGAAGCTTGCCGGGGGCGAGTCGATCGAGATCGAGGGCGAGCCGCAGCCTCCGCCGCTGCACGCTGTCGCCGAGGACATTCCGCTCGATATTTTGTACGAAGATCAGTACCTCGCCGTGGTGAACAAGCCTGCTGGCATGATGGTCCATGCGGGCTCCGGCGCGACCGACGACGAGCGCAATCGCGGAACTCTGGTGAACGCGCTGCTGTTTCATCTGGGCAAGCTGTCTGAGGTCGGCGGTGAACTGCGCCCCGGAATCGTTCATCGCCTGGACAAACAAACCAGCGGCATCATTCTGGTCGCGAAGGATGACAGCACGCACCGCAAGCTGGGCGCGATGTTCTCCGAGCGGCGCGTCGAGAAGACCTATATCTCGCTGGTGCATGGGCATCTGGCGAAGGACCACGTCACGGTGAACCTGCCGATCGCCCGCGATTTGATCCGCCGCACGCGGATGACGACACGGAGAGCGGCGTCCGACCCGGGCGCGCGCTCGGCTGTCTCGCATGTCTCGGTCGTCAAACGGCTGAAGACGCCTTACGGAGCCTTCACGCTGGTCGAGGTGAAGATCGAGACCGGCAGAACGCACCAGATCCGCGTGCACATGCAGTCGCTGGGGCATCCCGTGGTGGGGGATTATCTTTACGGCGCGCCGCACCGGATCCTGACCGACCCCCCAGTTAAGGGTGACGATGGCCTCGAACTGGAACGGAACTTCCTCCACGCCGCGCATCTGGTCTTTGTCCACCCTAAGACGAGCGAGACTATGGACATGCGGTCGGCTCTGCCTGGTGAACTTACGGAGTTTATGGCAGCGCTCGAGGCCGGGCCAGAGCAGAAGAGCAGCGTAAGTTGATACACTCAACCCCGTGAACCTCGTGAACGATCTTCTTCGCCGTACCCGAATTCCTGCAACGATTTTTCTGCCAGCGTTGTGCGTCGTCGTTCTGTCAGGCTGCGCGCACATGCCATCGGCGTCGTCGCATTCTTTCGTCTCGGCTGCGCCTTCCCTCGATCTTCGGGGCGACGCCCAGACACCTGCCGTGCCGCCCGCTCAGCCGCCGTCAGCCACGCCTCAGAGTGCTCCCGCGCCAACGACTTCGGCTCAAGCCGCTTCTCAAACTCCGGGCCAGGCGCCGGCAGCAGGGCAGACGCAGGCTCCCACGCAGGCACCTGCACAGACAGATACCGATCAACCGTCGCAAGGGCCAGTCTTCGTACTGCCAAGAGTCGAGACGGACGAAGTCAACCAGATCTTCACCGTCACCGACAAGAAGGGCCACTTCATCACCGGCCTGCGGCAGGAGAACTTCGGTTTGCTCGATGACGGCCGTCCGCCGCTCTCCGTCAAGCAGTTCACCCAGCAGACGAACCTTCCGCTTCGCGTCGGCATCATGCTCGACACCAGCAGCTCCATCCGGCAGCGTTTCCAGTTCGAGCAGGACTCCGCCATCGAGTTCTTCCTGCAGGTACTGCATACGAATGACCGCGCGTTCATCGAGGGTTTCGACGTGCAGACGGACGTGGCCCAGGGCTTCACCAACAACATTGACCTGCTCAACCAGGGCATCCGCAAGCTGCGGCCCGGCGGCGGCACGGCGCTCTTCGATGCGCTTTACAAGACCTGCCGCGACGAGATGCTGACGCTGCGGGAGACGAACTCTGTGCGCAAGGCGCTGATCCTGGTCTCGGACGGCGAGGACAACTACAGCCGCGCCGAAGAGAGCGACGCCATCAAGATGTGCCAGCGCGCGGACACCATCGTCTACGCAATCAGCACCAACATCAGCGCGACCAAGGGCAAGGGCGACGATGTTCTAAAGACGATCGCGCAGGCAACTGGCGGCCAGGCCTTTTACCCGGTAAGGATCGAAGACGTGGCGACCGGCTTCCGCAACATCGAGGAAGAGCTGCGCAGCCAGTACCTTCTGATCTACCGGCCGGCAAACTTCAAGCAGGACGGATCGTTCCGGACGATCTATCTGCATGCGATCGATTCGCGCTACCAGGTGAGGACGCGTACCGGGTACTTCGCACCGAAGCCGCAGTAGGGATTTCGCCGGTTCTACGAAGCGCCGGCGAAAAAATGCGTATGTGCGAAGAAACTCATCGGAGTTTCATGGGTCTAATCCTGTAAAGGTACCGCCATGAGAATCTTCCGAGTCTTTGCGCCCGCCGTCTTCGCCCTTTCGTTCTCAACTGTCTCCACTCTCGCCGGGGCACAGGCTCCGGTGACGCGGGTGACGCCACCGAGCTTCAGCGATCTTGCCGACCAGCCCGCGACGCATACCGGCTTCGTCTTCGACCGCTCGATGATGCAGGTCGCGCAGGGCTTTCTGACCTCTGGCGGCCTGGACGCGCAACGCGCGGCGGCGGCGGTGACCAGCATCAGCTTCGACACCTATCGCTTCGCCCGGCCGGCGTTCTATACGCCCGAGGCGATGGCGTCGCTGGTGGCGGCATACCACGCGGCGGGGTGGAAACACCTGGTGAATGGCAACCAGTCCCCGGCGAACTCCGCCCAGCCGAAGTCCAACATCACCGACCTTTGGCTTCACTTTACCGGGGCGGACATCGACGATGTGACGGTGCTGATCAGGTCGCCTAGGGACATGAACGTGATCCAGGTAGCGGGCGACCTGCGGCCGCTGGACCTGATCCACCTGAGCGGACACTTCGGAATTCCGAAGGTGGATCCGAACGCCGTCATGGTTCCGGCACCAAATGGGCGCTGACGACGACCCTGCACCTCGAAGACTTAGCTTGCCCGGCCGACGGCGTGTTCCATCTCTGCGGAGATCGTAGAGACGCGGTTTCTACCTCCGAGCTTGGCGGAATAGAGACCCTGATCGGCGATCTCGATCAGAGACGCAGGCAGAGTCCCTGGCTTCGGGACAGTGCTCCAACAGCCAACGGAGACGGTGACGATGCGGTGTGGGCTGCGCTCGTGCTCGAGCTGAAGAAGTTCGATACGGAAGCGGAGTATCTCGGCCACCTGGAGGACTCCGCAGAGGTCGGTCCCCGGCATCAGGACGACAAACTCTTCTCCGCCAAAACGCGCGGGCAGGTCGCCGGCCCGACTAACGCTGCTGCGAATTGAGTCGGCAATGCTGCGCAGACACTGGTCTCCCGCGAGATGTCCGTAGAAATCATTGAACAGCTTGAAGCAGTCCACATCGATCATCATGATGCCGATTGGCTCGCCTTCGCGGACGGCGCGGCGCCACTCCTGGTCGAAGATGTCGTCGAACCGGCGGCGGTTGGCGAGGCCGGTTAGGCCATCACTGATCGCGAGTTTCTCCATCCGCTCGTAAGCTTCCCGCGTCTCCCGTTCAAAATCGTCGCGTTCCAGCAGCAGGATGCTGATGGGAAAGCACATCAGCATGGATACGGCGAGAAAGGCCTGAAGCGCGGTGACACTGTACGGTTCAGGGATTGATCCAAAGGGGCCGAGGCGGTGCAGGGTTCCCTTCGCCGAGAGAATGCTCAAGACAATTACGGCGATGGCCGAGCCGCTGAAGCCAAGCTTGATCGCGATGAAGAGGAGGAAGGGCATGAGGACAAAGGCGATAGGCGTCGGCTTGTAGTTGAAGAGGCCCCAGCCCACCACGCTGAACGTCCCGATCAATCCGATGGTCCGAGGCAGGTTCTTCCAGGCAAATAGAGTGTACGTCTCGCTGCTGAGGAGGATGACGCCAAGCGGCAGCCAGAGAACGATCCCGATCATGTCGCCAGTGAACCAGCGCGCCCAATAGGCCCAGTAAGAGACGTGGAGGTCGAGTTCGCGGGAGTAGGCTACGGCAACTGGACAGCCTGTAATCGCAGGGCCAAGCACCGCCGGCCAGACAATGAATCTCTTCAACAAACCGGGTTCTTTGATCCATCTTGAGAGGCCATGGAGCGGGGGCAGCCAGTAGGCCGCGATCAGCAGCTCCGCGACGTCGCTCACGGTGTCCGAGAGAATCTGATCCAGCGGCTGCGACTTCTCGAGCGCGACCTGAACGATCACCATTCCGGTGACCATCTGCGGCCAGAACCGCCTTGGAGTACGCAGAAAGAACGCAACCTGAAAGCCGACCAGAGGCCAGCAGACGGACAGGTTGTCCCGCAAAAACGTGCTGATGGCCAGCCGGAAGGCGATGCCATACACAAGCCCGCTGACGAGTATGATCGCAATCGTCTGCAGCAAGGGATGGCGGCGCCCCCAGAATCGCACCCGAACGCGGACCTGCGCCTCAAGGCTTCTAACTGTGGGTTGGATCTTCGTGGCCAGTCCCAAGTCGATCCTCCGAGGAGAAGATCGGCGGATCGGCACGCAACTTCACTCTTTTTGAGGTGCCAGGAGAGAACTCGCTCATTGCGGGAGGTTATTTCTCCCGAATCCACCGCGCCTCTTCCTGCGGAGCCAGGATGATGGTCGCGTTCGCTACGACCGGCTGGCTTCTCAGCCGGTAAAACGCAGTCGCTGCGCCCAAAGCCGACAGGTCTACCTCGAATCGCCGCCGCTTGCTGGAGAGATTCTTCAGCACAAAGCCGTCTGCGTCATAGCTGTAGCGCAGCGCGTAGGCAGGCTCGTCGAACTCCACGCTGCCATAGCTGCCGAGGTGGGGTGCAACGGATACGTCCGCATCAGCGGGGATGGTAAGGCCGAGGAACTTCGAGATCAGCACGGCGGAGTAGACGTTGGGATACTCGTAGTACTTGCCTGCGCCGTGGGCGTTCTTTCCGTCGATATAGTAGATGTAGTCCATGTCGTAGCGCTCGCCCATGAAGTAGTTGTCTTTCGCACCCTCGGCAGCTACCGCCTTTAATTGGTCGAGCAGAACCCCATCCTGCTTCTGCGACTCTCGGAAGGCGGCGTCCCAGTACCAATAGCGGCCCGCAGCGCTCAGGTCGTACGGGCCGCCGTTGCCGATCTCGGATTTGGTGTACCCGGCGATGTCTGCCGCGACAAAGCTGGGGAAGCGCTCGAACCGGCCGGCGTTCTCTTCGACCAGGCGGCGTACGGCGGTGGCCTGGTCTGGCGTCGCATAGCCGAAGGTGACAGGAACCGTGTTGGCTAGCAGATGAATATGATCGTGGGATCTGCCGTCGCGGTCGACCCAGTCAATGAACCGCTGGCTCTTCTCGTCCCAGTAGCCGTCAGGCAACGGCAGGATCAGCGCACCGGCAAGCTTCTTCGAAGTTGCGGCGTAGCTGGCCGCCTTCGCTTGCCGCCCCAGCAGCTTTTCCATACCCGCAAGCAAGTTGAAGGTGTTCGCCGCGAAGGCCTGCGCCTGGGTGACGCGGCCATCTTCGATCACCTGGTCTTCGTAGTAGACATCCGACCACACGCGCCCATATTGATCCACACTTGCCAGAGTCCAGGCAGCGGCGCGCTCCAGGTTGCCTATATGATCTCGCAGCCACGCGAGATCCTTGCGGGCCTCGTAGTAATGCCAGGCCTCTTCGATCACCTCGATGTTGGCGGTTAATGGGAACATCGCGGCGTTCTGCTTGTCGTCCATGCTGCTGCGGCGGACGTGGTACTCGCGCGAGCCGTCGGGCTGAACCGATGTGGGCGCTCGGGAAAGATGCTCTGGGTCATCGCCCATCAGCTTGAACTGGAGTTCGATCATCCGCCTCACTATGTCGAGATCGACCTCCGAGCCCATCGCCAATCGGCCCTTGATCTGGAACTCGTGGTCGACTGCGGGATAGGAGCCCGCATAGGCGGTGATGTTGAGCGTGCTGAGGACATAGCCGCTGCTGTACCGGAAGTTTGCCGCCATCGTCTTTTCCACGACCGATGGCAGCATGGTGCCCCAGTAGAATCCCGCCAGCGCGTCTTCAAGCCCGGGTGCGCCTGCGATCTGTATCGAGAACCGGTTGCGGAAGGGATCGCTGTGTGGACGGGCTTCTGCTTTGAAGGCGGTAGTGCTGTCGGCGTTGAGGAGGACCTTCAAACCGTTATCCGTCTTCGTCGCGCTTACGCTGCCATCCTTCAGTTCGAGGTACCAGGAGTTTTCTTTTGATGTGGCATCGACGGGCAGAATCCATAGGCCTTTGTTCGCATCGATGTGGGCATTGGTTACGCTGATCGGAAGAACCCACCACTGATCGTGCTCGCGGCTTACCCCGATGCCCTGGCAGATCGTGAAGGTCATCTCGATCGGCGCGTTAGGATCTGTTCGTGTAACAAGAATGCCCTCTGCGGTGGTGGTCAGTTTGGCGTTCGCTGCAGACAGCAGAATCCCATCTGTTTGTGCCAACGCGAAGGAGGCCGAAACTGCAAAGAAGATGATCGCCGCGATCAGTGTTTTCAAAAGATACCCATATTTTTGTGCGGTTTAATTCGTTTCGGCGACAACTACTTTGCCCACCGAACCAGCCTGCACCTTCTCGAAAGCGGCTTCGATGGTGGCGTGAGTGAATTGTTCCTGGCTGAGCAGTGGCCGCAGTTGCCCTCGCTCTGCGAGTCTCGCTGCCTGGGTGAGGATGTTCCCGTGATGGGCGCAATCGAGGCCCGTCAGCAGAGGCAGAAGAGTGAACACCCCGGAGTAGGTAGCTCCCCGAAACGAGAGGGGAGCAAGCGAGTGTGAGCCCCAGCCAAGACAACTCAAAACATGGCCGGAGTAGCGCTTGACGGCCGAGAAGGAAGCGTCGAGAGTCGTGCCGCCCACCGTGTCGTACACGATATCGAAACCCTGGTTCCTGGTGTGAGTGGCCACATATTCTTCGACCGGCAGAGAGCGATAGTCGATTGCAACGGCACCATAGGATTCGACGATCTCTCTCTTATCCGGGGAGACGGTAGCGAAGACCTTCGCTCCGAAGGCAAGCGCAATCTGAACCGCGATGTGGCCTACTCCGCCTGCTCCAGCATGGATGAGAACATCCTGTCCTTCATGCACCTTCGCGCGGTCGACGAGACCCTCCCATGCGGTGATGAAGCTTAGAGGCAGAGCAGCCGCTTCGCGCATCGTCAGATTTGTTGGCTTCCGTGCAAGAAGATCGGCGTCGGCGACAATCAGCTGCGCGAGGGTTCCCGGGTGGCCTCCGACTCCCCCGGCCATGCCATAGACTTCATCTCCTGCTTTGAACTTCGTGGTTGTGGGAGAGGCCTCTTCCACGATCCCCGCCATATCAAGACCGAGGACCGCGGGCAGCGGCTGTCTTGCATGCGTAGCTTGTCCCGCGCGAATCTTGGCGTCGAGGGGATTGATTCCGCTGGCCATGATCCGTACCAGAGCTTGATTGTGACCGAGAGACGGTCTCGGCAGATCGACCTCGCGAAACGGACCCGACGGTGTTTCGACGCGCCATGCTTTGTAGCTCATGGAATTCATCCTTCTAAACTGCACCAGATCGCTCGATAGCGGAAAGAGAAGTTTGAGACCGTCGGACATGGCGTGAGCGGGGACGGTGCCAGTTAACGAGTATCATCGGCGCTCACGTTAGCTATAGAGTTCGACCGACCGAAGCAGCGCCAGCTTGCGTTCCGGGGGAAGGAAGCTCGCTTCAACGGCGTTGGCGGCCAACTCACGCAGGTGTTCGAGCGTGAAGCCGAACTTGTCGTGCGCGAGGATGTACTCCTCGAGCAGGTTGCTGCCGAACATCGGTGGGTCGTCGGAGTTGAGCGTCACCATCAGGCCTGCGTTGAAGTAGTCGCGCACGGGGTGAACGTCGAAGCTGGGGCAACTGCCGGTGCGGATGTTGCTGGTGATGTTCAGCTCAAGCGGAATCTGTTTGGTGGCGAGGACTTCGAGAAGTTCCGGGTCGTGTTGCGCGGCCAGGGCATGGCCGATGCGCTCCGCTCCGATGTTGATGGCGGACCAGATGCTTTCGGGACCGATCGTCTCGCCAGCATGGGCGGTCAGACGGAGACCAGCGGCCTTGGCTTCGGCGTAGCTCTCGCGGAAGAGGTCGGCGGAGCCGCGGGCCTCGTCGCCCCCGATTCCGATGCCGATGATGCTGGGATACTGCTGGCGCAGCTCGGCGGCTTTGCGGAAGACCTTCGAAGCCTCCTCCGCGCCGAAGTGGCGAACGGCGTCGATGAGCCAGTAGATGGTGGTGCCGAACTCTTTCTCGGCCCGGATGCGGCCGCGCTCGATGGCCTCGACGTAGGGCTCAACCTCCGCATTCTTCCAGTAATAGATGATGCCAAAGGAGATGTAGACCTCGGCGTGGACGACACCCTGGGCGGCGAGCTCACGGACCATGTTGTAGGTGATGAGCTCGTAGTCGTCCGGGCCTTTGAGGCGGGCGGAGACGGCTTTGAAGGAGTCCATGAAGCCGAGGAAGTTTTCGTAGATGTAGAGCTTGCGCGCGTCCTCGGCGGTGAGCGGCTGGGCATCGTGGCGCTGGCTGAGCTCGAGCAGCGTGGCGGGGAGAATGGTGCCTTCGAGGTGGAGATGGAGCTCGACCTTCGGCAGGCCCTTCAGCCAGGTGGGGACATCGATCTCGGGCTTAGCTTTCGTGCGCTTCTGCGGCATGGCTATAAGTCTAATGGCTTTGGACGATTCTATGGTTGTACTCAGCATGGAAACTCTCCTCGACGGGGCATTGCCAAATGGCTGGTAAGAGAAGACAATTGGCGTATGACGGTTGCGGCGATCACCTCGGTGCTGGGCGGACACAAGCTGCTGAAGCGGCGCATTAACTCCGACTCCGAATTGACCCTGCTGACACGCGAGGGGCTGCCGGTAAGTGCGCTGACGCTGCTGGCGGCTGGGCTGTCGATCGATCGCAAGACCCTTGCGCGCGTGGTGGGTATCTCCGACCGGACGCTGAATCGCAGGATCGCGAACGGCGGTCGGCTTTCGGCGGAAGAGAGCGATCGGACGGTGCGGCTGGCGCGTATTGTGGCGGCGGCGACCGATACGTTGGGCGATGCGAGTAAGGCGTCTGCATGGTTGCAGAAGCCGAATCGGGCGCTGGAAGGACAATCGCCGCTTGACCTGCTCGATACGGATACGGGTACAAGGTCGGTCGAGACGATCCTGGGCCGGATCGCTTACGGAATCTATAGCTGATGCAGGTGTGGCGTATCTGCCTGAAGAGATTCGCTGAAGCGGCATTTCTGGGCGAAGGCGCACGGCTGTATTCGGGGCGCTGGAATCCAGCGGGAGTACCGATGGTATACACCTCGACTTCTCTGTCGCTTGCCGCGATGGAGTTCTTCGTCCACATCGAGATCGGCATTGAACCCGCCAACCTGGTCTCCGTTAGCGCCGAGTTGCCTGTTGACGAGTCTGAGTTGCGGCAGCGGGGCGAGGAGCTGACCGCGAACCTGCCGGAGGATTGGCGGCGATTGGATCACGCTGCATTGCGTCAGATGGGGCACGATTGGGTTGCATCTGGGAGTTCGCTTGCGATGATGGTTCCATCGGTGGTGATCGAGGGTGAGTGGAGTCTCTTGATAAACCCAAATCATCCAGACGTTTCCAGGATCAAGCGAGCCGAGCCGAAGCCGTTCCATTTTGACGCGAGGATGTTTCGGACAAGGCAACAGTGAGGCACCGCGATTGCGGTACGATCTCGTCATGATCCGATCCAGACGCAGGATTTTTGTTGGCACGATTCTCATGGTGCTGCTAGCTGTTGCGGCAGTCATCCTTCTTGTGCGTCGGTCTGCACCGACCGCTGCCGGAACGCTTGCTGAGATCGCCCTTCGTCATCAGGGCGATACGGCTTATGAGGCGGCGAAGTGGAACGGATGGTACCGGCCGGGAAGCAACAAGTGCAACAAGGCGGTGGCGGACTGGATCGTGGATTCGGGTCATCCGAGGCCGTTCGTGCGCGGACACTTTGGCTTGATTCCGCGCGACCCGAGCGCGCATGAGTGGGCCGACCCAAAGATCGCCATCAAGGGCTGGTCAGCTCCGATGCCTCGCACCGGGGCGTTGCCGGGCGACGTCATCGCGCAGGAGCATGGACCGGTCTACGGGCACGTGGGGATTGTGGTGGGGCAGGGAATTACGGTGTCTGCTTATGGTGACATACAGCCACAAGGGTTGGTGTTGAAAAATGACTGGGGATTCCGGACGGACGTTGGAGCGAACGGGGAAAGTAGTGTAGACCCCGCCCCTACTGTGAGACGCTACACCGGAAAATGATTAGCCTTCGTAGAACTCGCTCCGCTTCCGGCTGTAGAAGAAGTAGACAAGCAGGCCGATCACGAGCCATACAAAGAATCGTACCCAGGTAATCGCGGGCAGACCAGCCATCAGCAGAATGCAGAAGAGCGTGCTGAGGATGGGAATGAGCGGGCCAAACGGGACGCGGAATCCTCTATGACGGGCGGGATCTTTGGCGCGAAGAACCATCACGCCGATGGAGACCAGCACGAACGCGAAGAGGGTGCCGATGTTCGACATCTCCGCGAAGGTGCCGACGTCGAAGAGGCCCGAGGGAATCGCGACCAGAATTCCCGCGACCCAGGTAGCGAAGGCGGGCGTACGGAACTTGGGGTGTATGCGCGAGAAGACGTCAGGCAGAAGCTTGTCGCGCGACATCGCGAACCAGACGCGGGCCTGGCCGAGCTGGAAGACGAGAATCGACGAGATCATGCCGACGATTGCGCCGAGCACGACGATCAGGCGCACCCAATGCAGGCGTCCTCCGCCCGGAGTGAGCGAGAGGCGCTTCAGCGCATTGACGACCGGAGCGCCGTCGCCTGCGACCGACTGCCAAGGCACCATGCCCGTCAGCACGGCAGCCACACCGATGTAGAGGATGGTACAGACAATCAGTGTGGCGACAATGCCAATCGGCACGTCCCGGCGTGGGTTCTTGCACTCTTCGCTGGCCGTCGAGACCGAGTCGAAGCCGATGTACGTGAAGAAGATGATCGACCCGCCCGCGAGCACGCCCGAGAAGCCGTTCGGCGAGAAGGGATGATAGTTCGATGGGTGGACGAACGACAGCCCGAAGCCGATGAACAGCAGAATCGCCGTGATCTTGACCAGCACCATGATGTTGTTAGTGCGGGCGGACTCGCGAATGCCTCGGACGAGGACGACCGTGAGCAGAAGGACGATAATGAAGGCGGGGATATCGAAGCCGAAGTGCCAGCCTTCGGGGAAGATGTCTTTACCGGCGAGGTCCTGGAGACCGAGCGGAAGATAGGCGGGCGAGAGCCACTTGGGATCGAGATGGATCCCAAGCCAGTCCATCAGGTCGACGATGTGCGCGGCGAAGCCGACACTGACGCTCATGTTGGAGAAGGCGTACTCGAGGATAAGGTCCCAGCCGATGATCCAGGCGATCAGTTCGCCGAGCGTGGCGTAGGTGTAGGTGTAGGCCGAGCCGGCGATAGGGATCATGCTGGCGAGCTCCGCATAGCAGAGGCCAGTGAGGCCGCAGACGATGGCTACAAGTACGAGCGATAGCGCCAATGCAGGACCTGCGCCGGGGCGGCCGGCGACTGCCCCGTGGTGCAGGATCAGGTCGATGATCGGCGAGCCCTTCCAGTCGGCGATCTTCGAAGGATTGCCGCCGATGGCCGTGCCGATGACGGTAAAGATGCCGGAGCCGATGACCGCGCCGATACCAAGGGCGGTGAGAGAGAGCGGGCCAAGCGTCTTGGTGAGGGCGTGCTCCGGCCGTTCCGAGTCCGAGATCAGTTTGTCGATCGACTTCGTGCGAAAGATTTGGCGGGGCAGTGGGGCGCTCCGAATATTCAGTTTTCTTTGGTATTCAGAATCTACACGAAAACAGGCGAAGCGGCGGCAGGTTTCACGCGCCACTTCGCCCGTTCCTCGGCGTAAGACTACCGCTTGCTCTTACCGCGGGCTGCCTTCTTGAGCTTCTGCTTGTTCTCGCCGCGTGCGCCTGCGCGCGGTCCCTTGGCTGGTGCTGCCTTGCGTGCTGCGCGCTTGATCTTCTTGCGCTCGAGTGTGTCGGTGATTGCCTTGGTGTTCGCCATGAAGGGTCGGGTCTCTTTATCTCTCTAAAATATTTCGGATGTGATCCGGAATGGTTGCTGGCGAGCGAAGGGCTAGAGCCGTTCGAGCTGGGCAAACTTCTCCACCAGCTTCTTCACGCCGTGCTGTTGAAATTGTACTGTAATCTTGGCGTCATCCCCATCCCCTTCGCGGCGAAAGACCATTCCTTCGCCGTATTTGGGGTGACGAACGCGCACTCCCTGCTGCAGGCCGGTCTTTCCAGTGGGTGCGGGGACGTCGAGCTTGGGGCGGGAGAACTTCTGCCCAGCCTTGAAACTGGGGACAGACTGGCCGCGCGCGGCGAAGAAGTTCGCAATATTGTCCATGGAACTGCCGCTCGGGCGACTACCCGCGGCAGCAGGCCGATTGCGGCTGCCGCTCTGGTCTTCGTCCTCGTAGCTGTAGTGGCGTTCGCCGTCTTCGTGGCTGCCTGAGCCGCTGCCGGGACGATTTCCGTAGGAGTTTCCGTAACCAGAGTTGAAACTAGGCCTCTGACCGGGACTGCCGAGGTCTTCTACCAGCCGTTGTGGAACTTCCTCAAGGAAGCGCGAGGGAACGCTGGCCTCCGGCATGTCGCTGCCGTAACGGCGGCGATAGCGGGCACGGGTCATCACGAGCGTATCCATGGCGCGGGTCATGCCGACATAGCAGAGCCGGCGCTCTTCTTCAAGACCGACGGGGTCGGTAAAGGTACGCGAGTGCGGGAAGAGCCCTTCCTCCATTCCAGTCAGAAAGACGAGCGGAAACTCCAGACCCTTCGCCGCGTGCAGCGTCATCAGCGTCACGCGAGCTTCGGCGGAGTAGCCATCGGCGTCCGAGATGAGCGCGGCGTGGTCGAGGAACTCATGCAGCGTCTCGCCGCGCTCCTGGGCGTCCTGCGCGGCGTTGGCGAGTTCCTTCAGGTTCTCGATGCGGGAGAAGCTCTCGGGCGTGGCCTCTTCTTCAAGCGCGCGAATGTAGCCGCTGCGATCATTGAGGAACTTGATCAACTCGGGCAGCGTGGCGGGATCGCCCGGAGCACGGAAAGCAGGCTTCTCGTCCGCCATAATGCGCTCAGCGGCGCGGTCCTGCGCGGAGGCGGGCTTGGAGTCCGCTGCGCTGCGCTTCAACTGTGGCTTGTTCGACTTAAGCACGACCGGAGCAAAGGGATTGAAGGATACGGCTTCCGCATCTGTAACCGGTAGAGTTGCATTTTCGGCAGCGATGGTCGAGACCTCTTCGCTAGGACCAAAGTCGAAGCCGAAATTAAAGCTGGTATCGAACGACGTGTCCGCACCGTTGCCTTCGACGGGAGGGAAGGAAGTGTCTTCGGATTCGGCTTCGACTGCACCAAACGCGGCCGGATCGAAATTTGTATTGCCCGCACCTTCCTCGCTCACATCCTGCGTCAGCTTCTCCGCGAACTCAGTGCCGAGCATCGCGCGAGCATCTTCGATGAGGCGCTTGAAGCCGGAGAGCGCAGTGAGCGCGCGGGCAGGCAACAGGCGATCTTCAATGGCGCGGCCAATCGCGTCCCACGTGCTGATGCCAGTTGTCAACGCCATGCGTTCGAGCGTCTCCATGGTCGTCTTGCCGATGCCGCGCGGTGGCGAGTTGACGACCCGGTTCAGAGCGATGGAGTCGTTCGTGTTCTGCACCAGCTTCATGTAGCTGAGGATGTCTTTGACCTCGGCGCGGTCGTAGAAGCTGAAGCCGCCGACCATGTGGTACTGGATCTGATAGCGGCGAAGCGCCTCTTCCACTAGCCGCGACTGCGAGTTGGTGCGGTACAGCACAGCGCAGCGCGGCGGCTCTTCAATGTTGCCGGATGCTTTCAGATAGGTATTGATACGGTCCGCGATGAAGAGCGCTTCGTTCTCACCATCGGGAGCTTCGTAATACCCGATGAGCGAGCCGCCCTCGCGTGCTGTCCACAGGTTCTTACCCTTGCGTTGCGTGTTCTGGGCGACGACTGCCGATGCGCCTTCGAGGATGATCTGCGTGGAACGATAGTTCTGTTCGAGCCGGATCGTCTTCGCGCCAGGGAAGTCCTTCTCGAAGTCGAGGATGTTCTTGATGTCCGCACCGCGCCAGCTATAGATCGACTGGTCTTCATCGCCGACGACGCAGATGTTATGGTGCGATCCGGCCAGCAGCTTCATCAGTTCGTACTGCGGACGATTCGTGTCCTGGTACTCATCGATCATCACGTAACGGTACTTGCGGTTGTAACGCTCACGAACCTCGCTGGAGGACTTCAGCAGTCGCACCGTCTCGAGCAGAAGATCGTCGAAGTCCAGCGCGTTCGCCTTGAACAGCTCCTTCTTGTAGATCTCGAAGATGTGCGCGATCTTCTCTTCCATCGGGTTGGTGCTGGCGAGGAAGTACTCCTGCGGGTCGATCATATGGTTCTTCGCCCAGGAGATTCGGCCCAGCGCGACACGCGGCTTCAACTGCTTGTCGTCGATGCCCAGCCGCTTCAACGCCTGCTTCACCACGGCCTGCTGATCGGTCTCGTCGTAGATAGCGAAGGTGCGGGTGAGGCCGACTCCATTCGTCCGTAGCGCCTCGATATCGCGACGCAGCACACGCACGCAGAAGCTGTGGAATGTCGCAAGGGTAGGCTTCGCCAGCGAACTGTGTCCGAGGATCTTGTCGACGCGCTCGGACATCTCCTTCGCCGCCTTGTTCGTGAAGGTGACGGCGAGGATCGCGTCGGCAGGCACGCCGCGCTCTTCAATAAGGTAGGCGATGCGATGCGTGACGACGCGGGTCTTGCCGCTGCCGGCACCAGCGAGCAGGAGCACGGGGCCATCGACCGAGCGGATGCCATCCTGCTGCTGCGGGTTCATATTTTCGAGAAGGTGAGACAAGTGTGGAACTCCAATACCTATTTTATCTGGAGACCTCATTGGCCGTTCCACCGGCGCCTGTGCTTGCCGCGCCCGGGCCGCGGTAGAGTGTCGTCGCTGGCGGCGCGATGCAATGATTCACGCACGACTCACGATAGTAAACATGCGACATAGTTGGTGCCTTGTCGCGTGTCCATTTACAGAAATCGCAGTGTCCAAAGTGTCCATTTTTGCGAATCCTTCATCACTTCGATTAAGAAGAATTGAATATCACTTTTTTACTGAAACGAGCGGAACCTATCGGAGTCTATCTGCGTAGTTCACCTCACGACCCGCCCTCTGAACCATGGCAGAGTGGCCCGCCGAACTTGAACGAAATGTCCCTATAGGGACCGGAGCCACTATGCACCTTCGCCAGATCCTCGCCACGTCCGTCACTGCGCTTGCGCTCGTCTCCACCACTGCCGTCTATGCGGCCCCCACCAGCATCTCTTCGCCCGTCCACGCTGTATTCACCAACGGCAAGATGGTCAAGATCAGCTTCCGCAACGACTCGGGATCGCAGCTTGAACTCAAGGTGGGCGACAACATCATGAAGATTCAGACTGGCGCTACGCTCTCGTTGAAACTGCCCGAAGGCACCAAGGTGCTCGCCAACACAGCGACGCCGAAGCTCACTGCCGGCAGCATAGTCACCGAGGTTGCTGCATACCTCGATGGAGCGACGCTCAGCATCCACTAAACACAGACAGATTTTGATGTGAAGCTTCATCCTGCGATACGACAGTTTCTTAGCGCTCTTGCAGGATGAAGCTTCGCCAACGGGTGATTAATTCACCAGAACCTTCACCGGAGCTTCGCGCAAACTCGCCGCGATGCTGTCCCACAGTGCGATGCGCGCAAGCAGGGCGATCTCCGCTGCCTCGGTGGCTTCCTTCCACTTCTTGCTGTCGCTGCCGCACAACTCGCTGACCATCTGCAGCGCCATAGGCCCGTGGTCTTCGCCGTCCACTTCGATGTGCCGATCGAGATACCAGCGCAGTGTCGCCAGCTTGCCGGAGAGCCGTTCGTCCTGATCGCGGATGAAGCCGCGAAACATATCCGGGATGAGGTCTTCGCGGCCGAAGGTAAAAGCCGCGGCGATCTCATGTAGCCTGCCGCGCTCGATGATGCCAAAAGTAGTCTGAACGAAGCGCTGAGCCGCATCGGGAGCGGAACTGCGCGCGAGTGCGGTAGCCCAGTCCGCACCCTCACGGAGGTGAAGGAGCAGGCTCTCGATGGCGAGCGTGCAGGCACCGCACTCCTTCATCGCTTGGATGTAAAGCTCGAAGTGGCTGATGGGCCGCGTGCCGTAGATGTCGCTCTCTTCGCCAAGCACGATCTCGTTCACCAGCCGCCGGCTGGTAGGGAAGCGGCTCGGAACCCAGGGAACATCGATGCAGGTCAGCCCGCGCTGAAGTGTCTTCAACAGCGACATAAAGTCCCACACCGCAAAGACGTGTGACTCCATGAAGAGGTGCAGGTCTTCGACGCTCTCGAAGCTTGCATAGAGCGGATGGTTCGCAAGCCGCGTGTAGAGCGGGCGCAGCCGCTCGGCGAGTGTCTGTAACTCTTCGGATTGTTCGAGAATCTGCATGTGACCAGGACCCTTTTATTTAGCCGTACAGACGGCGCACTGGCACTGCCGCCGCAAGTACTCCCATGAATAGATACCGCTCTCGTGCCCGTCGCTCCACTTGAATCGCAAGGCATATTTACCTACTGGAGAAACCTCCAGTGGTTTTATCGGGGCCTCATACATCGGCAGCAAAGTCTGTGGTTTCGGCTTGGGAATCCCGGGCGCACGGCCAGAGGCGTCGCGCTCCTCGTGGCACGTTGCGCAGGGACAGCCATGGCGCAGCCAGAAGAAGCTCCAGGTGCTGGTGTGGCCATCACGCCAATCAATCTCCATGCCCGTGCCTTCGGACTTCTTGACGCGAACCTTCACCGGCGTAACCGCGTCGGGCGCAAGCTTTACCTGCTCCTGCGCGGCCTCGCGCTCAACCTCGGTTGCGTTGAGGATGCGAATTCCTTCGTGACTCATGCCTGCCTCCAGAAGAAGTATCCTGCCATCAGCACGCCGGTGGCGACAACGATGAGCCGAAGTACATCGGGGTTCAACTTGCGCGCGTACTGTGCTCCAAGATAGCCGCCAACGCCGCAGGTGACCATCGAGATCAGGCAGTACTTCCAGATCACCGCTCCGCTGACGATGAAGGTAATGACCGCGCAAAGGTTCGACAGGCACGCCGCTAGCACCTTCATCGAGTTCAGCGAACGCATATCTTCAATGCCGAAGAGCGCAAGCGCGCTCATGATGAGAAAGCCCGCGCCGGCTCCGAAGTATCCGATGTAGAAGCAGACCGGCAGCAGCACACAGAAGAGAGGCAGCAGGGCCGGCGTAGCGTCGCGATCATGCTCGGTCCTAGCGGCGAGGGCCTTTGACTCTGCGCGGACCCGCAGCCACTTCGAGACGGGTCCGCTGATGCCGAAGAGCAGGGAAGCGACCAGCAGCAGCCACGGCACCATGTGCAGGAAGGTGACCTGCTCGGTCTTGAGCAGCACGACTGCGCCGCTGACTCCACCGAGGATCGAAGACACGATCACTACCGGTAGTAGGTCCTTGCGAAGATCCTCACGCAGCGCAGCGACAGAGGTCAACTGCCCCGGCCACAGCGCGACCGTGTTCGTGGCGTTGGCCTGGATCGGAGCTACTCCCATCGCCAGCATCGCGGGGAAGGAGACGAACGATCCGCCGCCCGCCATGGCATTCATCACACCCGCGAGGAACGAAGCGACGACCAGCCACGCGTAGTGGAGATGAACTGTAAGGTCAGAAAACATTCATCTCCTATTGTAGTCGCGCGAACGTGGCCACATCAGGGCAGCTGCGGTGTCGCAGCGATCAGCTCCTGCGTATAGCTCTCGCTCGGATGCTCGCAGATGTCCAGCACATCGCCGATCTCCACCAGCCTGCCCTTTTGCATCACCGCGACGCGGTCGCAGAGATAGCGCACCAGGGGCATGGAGTGGGAGATGAAGAGGTAAGTCAGGCCGTGATCGCGCTGCAGGTCACGAAGCAGGTTGACGACCTGGGCTCCGACAAGCACGTCGAGCGCGCTCACCGGCTCGTCGAGCACCAGGAACTCCGGCCGCAGCGCGAGCGCTCGGGCGATGTTGATGCGCTGCCGCTGACCTCCGCTGAACTGGTGCGGATAGCGGGTGAGCGCAGCGGCATCGAGGCCCACCGTGGTCAGCATCTCGTTCAGCCGCGCTTCGAGACCGCCTTCAGGCCGCTGCTTGTGGATCGCAAACGGCTCGGCGAGGATCTGGCGGACAGACATGCGGGGATTGAGCGCGGCGTAAGGATCCTGGAAGACGATCTGCATGCGGCGCCGCAGGAGGCGTAGATCGTGACGGCTGGCGGCGAGCACATCCTGCCCCGCGAAGCGAACCGAGCCCGAGGTCGGCTCGATAAGGCGAAGGATCATGCGGGCGACGGTGCTCTTGCCCGAGCCTGACTCGCCGACGAGGCCGAGGGTCTCACCGCGGCGGATGCTGAACGAGACATCGTCGACCACGCGAGCAGCGCCGCCGGGACGAGGGTATTCTTTGGTCAGCCCGGTGGCGCAAATCAGCTCTACGGGCAAAGAATCGGACATAGCCGGATACTAGCATCGCAAGAGGATGAATGAGCTTACAGAGACTGCAAGGGAAGACCGCGCTTGTGACAGGAGCAAGCGCAGGGATCGGTCGTGCAACGGCGCTGCTGCTGGCCCACGAGGGCGCGAACGTGGTCATAACGGCCCGACGCGAAGAGCGGCTGGCAGAGCTCTGCGCGGAGATCGATGCAGCGGGTGGCAGGATGGTGTTTCATGCTGGTGACGCCGGTGATGAGGCCACTGCGCTTGCCTCGATCAAGCTCGCGGTGGAGACCTTTGGCGGCCTCGATATCCTCATCAACAACGCTGGTGTAGGCAGCTACAAAAATCTCATCGATACGCCCGTTGAGGAGTTCGACGCGATGATGGCGGCCAATGTGCGCTCGGGCTTCGTCTTCTCGCGCCACGCTGCGCCGCTGATGATCGAGCAGCAGAGCGGGACGATTCTGTTCATCTCATCGGTCGCTGGCCTCACGGGCGTTGGTGGCGAGTCGGTCTATTCTGCGACGAAGTTCGCGCAAGTAGGCTTCAGTCAGGCGCTTGATGCGGAGCTGCGCAAGCACAAGATCAAGGTAGGTGTGATCTGCCCGGGTGGAGTGAAGAGCGAGTTTGGGCTTGGGCGCGGGCGCACAGAGGAGTTCATTCGCAACTCGCACATGATGGAGCCGGAGGAGGTCGCCGAGGCGATTGTCTTCGCCTGCATCCAGCCAGCGAATGTGCGAATTCCGCAGATGCTGGTTCGCCATATGGGCTAGGTCGAGGGATCGTCTTCGGTCAATTCCAGGCGACTCAGAAACTCCTGATCTTTGCGCGTCAGATCGGCCTTCGCGAGCAGGTCGGGGCGGTTGCGAAGGGTTTTGGAAAGCGCCATTTCGCGCCGCCACTTGCGGATGGCGGAGTGGTCGCCTTGCTGCAGGACCTCGGGCACTCCGAGGCCCAGGAACTCCGCTGGCCGGGTGTAGTGCGGGTAGTCGAGGAGGCCTCCGGAGAGATGGGTCGAGTCGGGCACGCCGTCAGCGGTGAGTGCGCCTTTCTCCGGCGCAGCCTCTGTCCCGAAGCTTTCGTTTCGAGCGGAGTCGGGGTTGCCGAGCACGCCGGGCAAGAGCCGCACGACGGAGTCGAGAATGACGGCGGCAGCAAGTTCGCCGCCTGACAAGATGTAGTCGCCGATGGAGAGTTCGCGGTCACAGAGCAGGGTGTTGATGCGCTCGTCGATGCCCTCGTAGCGGCCGCAGAGGAAGACGACGCGCTCGGTGGCGGCGAGTTCATGAGCGATCGTCTGCGTGAAGGGTTGGCCCTGCGCGGATAGCAGAATGACCGTCTCTCTCGCGGTGTCGCGCGTGGGCTTGGGTGCGATGCCGAGCGTCTGGAAGCAGTCGTGGATGGGTTCGGGCTTCAGCACCATGCCTTCGCCGCCGCCGAAGGGCCGGTCGTCGACCGTGCGATGGCGGTCATGCGTGAAGGCGCGGAGATCGTGGGTGCGAACATCAACAATCCCGGTGGCGATAGCGCGCTTCAGCACGCCGTGGTCGAGCGGGCCGTTGAAAAACGCGGGGAAGATAGTAAGGATGTCGAAGCGCACAAAGTACAGGGTACAGGGTGTAGGGAATAGGGTGTAGCCAGCTTTTCTTGAACTCTATCCCCTAAGAGCTACAACCTGCCTTTTTGGCGGAGTAGGATCTCCGAATGAGTTTATTTTTCGCAATCGGATCACCGGAGATGGAGATCTCGCCCGCCGAGGCCAAGGCAAATCTCTTCGAAGCTCTGAAGAAGCTGGGCGAGCGCAAGAGGGTGCTTGCCGTACCGCCGGACTTTACCCGCTTCCACTCAAAAGCTGGCGAATTCACCGAGTATGCCTGGCAGTTTTACGGCGACGCGTTGACCGACGTGCTACCAGCTCTCGGCACCCACAAGGCGATGAGCGACCACGAGATTGCCACTATGTTTGGAGCGACGCCGCGCGATCTCTTCCGCGTCCACGACTGGCGCAATGATGTCGTCACCCTCGGTGAGGTGCCGAGCGAGTTCATGCTTGAGGTGAGCGAGGGCAAGCTCGACTACACCTGGCCGGCTCAGGTGAACAAGCTGATCCGAGACGGCGGCCACGACCTCATTCTCTCCATCGGACAGGTTGTCCCGCACGAGGTCGTCGGCATGGCCAATGGCAATAAAAATATCTTCGTCGGCACGGGCGGCTCCGTTGGGATCCATCGTTCGCACTTTCTCGGAGCGGTCTACGGCATGGAGCGCATGATGGGCCGCGCGGAGACGCCCGTGCGGCGCGTGTTGAACTACGCCAGCGAGCACTTCGCGAAGCAGCTTCCCATCGTCTACGTGCAGACCGTCGTGGCGAAGAATGCCAAGGGCGAGTTGGTCCTGCGAGGCATGTTCGTCGGCGACGACGCGGAGTGCTTCGAACGCGCTGCGGAGCTTAGCCTGGAATGCAACTTCCTGATGCTTGACCGCGAGATTCACAAGGCGGTGGTCTTTCTCGATCCACACGAGTTCAAGAGCACGTGGCTAGGCAACAAGAGCGTCTATCGCACGCGCATGGCGCTGGCCGATGGAGCTGAGCTGATTGTTCTCGCGCCGGGAGTGCATGAGTTCGGCGAAGACAAGGCGATCGACGTTCTGATCCGCAAGTACGGCTACTGCGGAACACCCGCAACGCTCGAGTATGTGAAGAGCGACCCGCAGCTCGCCGCAAATCTGAGCGCCGCCGCCCACCTGATTCACGGCTCAAGCGAAGGCCGATTCACGATTCGCTACTGCCCTGGCGGCCTGACGCGCGAAGAGGTCGAGAGCGTCCACTTCGAGTACGGCGATCTCGCGGAGACGACCGCGAAGTATGATCCCGCGATCTTGAAAGATGGGTGGAACACAGTCGGAGACGAAGAGATCTTCTTTATTTCCAACCCCGGCCTAGGACTGTGGGCGTATCGCGGCAGGTTCGGCGATTAACCGCAGCCTCAAAGCGATGTTCCAGGGCACGGTCTTTCTTGGAGCGTTCCTGCTCTTCCTCGTCGAGCCGATGGCCGCCAAAGAGTTGCTGCCCGTCTTCGGCGGCTCATCCGCCGTCTGGATGACCTGCCTTGTCTTCTTCCAAACGGCTCTATTGGCTGGATATCTGTACGCTCACCTGCTGGCTCGCGATGTCGCCGGAAGACGTTGGCCGCGAGCCCACTGGGTGCTGCTTGCTCTAGCGGTAGCCTGCGCGGGACTGTGGGCGAGTGGTCGGGAGCCATGGGCGGTCAGTGCGTCACATCCTGCGGCGAGCCTCTGTGCTCGGCTCACGCTCTCCATCGGCCTGCCGTTTGTGGCGCTGGCCTCGACGAGTCCTCTGCTCCAGGTATGGCTGCTGCGAATCGAGACCGGCACCGTCCCCTATCGACTTTACGGCCTATCGAACATAGGATCGCTGCTCGCGCTTGCCTTGTATCCCAGCGTGATCGAACCGAATCTCTCGCTACGGCTTCAACGCATCACGTGGGTCGCAGGCTTTGCAGCATTCGGTTCAATCTCCGCATGGCTTGCATGGCGAACCGCCGCAACCCCGTTCCCCATTGATCGCGCCTTAGCCTCACGCGATGAGTGGGTATCCGTCGGCCACTCCGGCCCTTCTGCACCTGCATCGACCGCTCGTGCAAAGCTGCTCTGGCTCCTGCTGCCGATGGCTGGAGCGATGCAGCTAAGCGCCGTGACCGAACACATGACGGCGAACGTCGCGGCCATCCCTCTGCTCTGGATTCTTCCGCTGGCGACGTATCTGCTGACCTTCGTGATCGCGTTTCAAGGCTCACGCTGGCTGCCGCGAACTCGTTTGCTGGGCGTGCTCGCAGTGTTGCTCTACGCGCTCGGCAACTTCCTTACGCGACCGGAGTTTCGCGTCCCCATTGCCTTAAGCATCGGGCTGTTTCTCGCAGAGTTGCTCGCAGCCTGCCTGGTCTGTCACACGGAGCTCTACCGCCTGCGTCCAGCCGGCGCAGCCGAGGCCACCCGCTTCTATCTCACGATGGCCGCTGGTGGAGCTGCCGGATCGTTCCTGGTCGCTGTCGTCGCGCCGATGGTCTTTGCTGGCAACTACGACCTCTCTTTGACGTTCGCCGCAACTGCGGCAGTAGTGCTTGCCGTGCGCTGGCAGGATGGCTGGAAGCAGCGGCTGCTGTGGGGCGCGGTCTCTGTGGCCCTCGCCTGGTTCTGCGTGACGCTTACAACGAGGTACTCGCAGAGCGTTCTGACCAGTGAGCGCAACTTCTATGGCAGCCTGCGTGTGAAGAGCGACGCAAGCGAAATGGGTGACACCATGCGCACGCTGATGCACGGCAGCATCGTGCATGGCACGCAGATCTTTTCGGACAACCTGATGCAGGTGCCAACCACCTACTATGCACCGGACTCAGGCATCGGCCTCGCCCTTGCCTCGTGTTGCGGCGACCGCGCACAAAAGATCGGCGTTATCGGCTTAGGCATTGGAACGATCGCCGCTTATGGCCGCCCCGGCGACAGCATCCGCTTCTACGAGATCAACCCCGCCGTCCGGCCCATCGCAGAGAACTGGTTCACCTACCTGCGGCAGTCGAAGGCGAAGCTCGCCTTTACCGAAGGCGACGCGCGAGCATCCCTGGCGCACGAACCTCCGCAGGGCTTCGATGTCCTCGCCATCGACGCCTTCTCCGGCGACGCCATCCCGCTTCACCTCCTAACGGTCGAGGCGATGACGATCTATCGTCGCCACCTCGCGCCCGGAGGCGTACTCGCCTTCCACATCTCGAACCAGTATGTCGATCTGGAACCGGAGCTGGCCGTACTCGCAAACGCGTCCGGTATGCAGGGTAGGCGGATCACTTCAATGGCCGTTGAGCCGCGCGGCGAATTTCAGGCCAGCTGGATTCTGCTGACCGAGAGCCCGTCTCTCTTCGCCAAGCCGGAGTTGGCACCCGCGGTTCCACTGAAGGATGTCAAAGGATTGAAGGCGTGGACGGACGATGCCTCAAGCCTGCTTCGCCTGGTGCGATGGTAGCGAGTGGCTACTTGAATGGGATAGGAACTTCGACATAGCCGCCCGGCAGGCTTGCGTTCACTGCGGCGGCGATCTCGGTAAGACACAGGCGAACCTGTGGCCATTGCGAATTGCCGAGCACGACTAGAGCGATCTTGCGCTGTGAGAGGTTCTGCTGGTATCGGATGTTCTTGTCGGTGCTGAGGAGCACGTCGTAACCGGCATCTTCGGCCTGTTGAATGAGCTGGCCGTTTTCCAACTCGTGCCAGCCGATCTGGCGGGCAAAAGCGATCTCGTGGCCGATGAGACTGCGGGCGATTGGCTTCGGCGTGCCGTTGTCGAAGGGCACCTTCATCAGCCGTGTGCTGGCGCTTTCGTGAGGCTTTGGGCGGCAAAGCGCAGCACAGATCGGACTTCTTCAGCCGTCACATCGAAGACTTCGGTGATCTCATCGACGGACATTCCGGCCTCGAGGTTTTCGAAGACGGTCTGGACAGGCATACGCGTTCCGCGAAAGACCCACGCCCCGCTGACCTTGCCGGGAATGCTTTCTACAGCGGAGCATTGTGACCAGTCCATGTTCGGCATGTTTCAAGTCCTCAATGTCATTTTAGACCTTGCGTAGGTCAAGTTTGTATCTGCGGAGGTCACAAACCCGAAAGGGACATATTTCGCTAAAAAGAAATGGGCTGGGGTGAAATCAGATACTCCGACGCATTGGTGCGGTATAAATCTCGAATGAATTTGAGTGTAGATGGGACAAATTCGTCTGTGTCTACGTCGAACTTGCAGAGGTTTCCAATCAGACATGCCTGCCAGCAGATTGGAAGGTAGACGAACGTATCCGGATCACTCAGAAAAGTTTCACGACTGTTGCGAGGGCCAGCGCTACTCACAGGATGATCGCAAGTAATGACCGGATCTGTCGTAGACCTCGTATATCTGAGGCACCAGTGAAAATTTAACGTCCAAGCAGGCCCTTTAAGAATTTCTTCCCTCATCTGGACGATCGCCCGATTGCGAATCCATGTTTCGGACATGGGTGCTGCTTCCATCGATTCCAGCGTGATCTTATTTGGCCCGGGGCCAACCGACTTTACTGTCCAACCTCTCAAGGCCCTGTTATCGACTTCCTTCTGGGCCAAGAACAGCGGCGACCGCGCCCGGATCATATCCATAAAAGAGAGAAGGAAATCGAGGTCCTCTCGCCAGTTCTTGAATTCATCGGCGATGAGCTTATCTCTGACCAGCAGAAAATTCCTTTCAAGGCTAGCAAAGGTCTTGTCAGGAGATATCAACTCAGTCGATTCATTTGCATAGTCGTAGAATCCCTAAGCGTAGCCAACTTGCCGAGTGCTTTTTTCGGTCCATGATCCTGCGTGCATATCAAAATGCCAAAGAGGTTTGTTCCTATCCTTACGGACAGGATCAATGAACCCGCGCAGGTAGCCTTGTGGCAGATAGTGGTCACGGCGCTTCGTCGTTTTTTGCAAGTGGGCCATCTGGAAAATAGTCTAGCGCCAAAGCCAACGGCCAGAGGAGTGATCCTCTGGCCATTCCTGTTTCTCGATGCGAGAGTTGAAGGAGCTAGTTAGCGATCGAAGCCTCAGCCGCTTCCACCGTCTTCTCCGATGCCTTGGCGGCAGCCAGTTCAGCAAGCTGCTGCTTCTTCAAGATGGCGGTGTTTTGTCCCAGTTCGTCTGCCATCTTCTCCGTGGTGAAGGTCTCGATGATGTCGCCCACGCGGATGTCCTTGTGGCCAGCCAGATCGATACCGCACTCCACGCCGTCGCGGACTTCCGAGACGTCATCCTTGAAGCGCTTGAGCGAGGAGATCTTGCCCTTCCAGATCTCTACGCCATCGCGCATCAGGCGTGCCTGAGAGCTGCGCTTGATGATGCCGTCGGTCACGCGGCAGCCGGCGATCTGGCCGACCTTCGTGATCTTGAAGACGTTGAGCACCTCGGCGCGGCCAGCGTAATTCTCCTTGAAGACCGGTTCGAGCAGGCCGTACATCGCCTTGGTGATCTCATCCTGCAGCTCGTAGATGATCGAGTGGAGACGAATCTCGACGTTCTCGCGCTCAGCCACTTCCGCGGACTTGCGGTCGGGCCGGACGTTGAAGCCGATGATGACAGCGTTCGAGGCAGACGCGAGCAGCACGTCGGACTCGGTGATAGCGCCGACACCGGAGTGGAGGACGCGAACGCGAACCTTCTCGGTGGACATGCGCTGGAGCGAATCGGCCAGAACTTCGACCGAGCCCTGCACGTCGCCCTTGAGGATCAGGTTCAGGTCCTTCATGCCGGCCTGCTTGATCTGTTCGGCGAGGCCTTCGAGCGAGACGCGCGAGGACTTCGCAAGCTGGGCTTCGCGTTCCTTCATCTTGCGGTACTGCGCAATGCCCTTGGCCTTGTCGCGGTCCGCCATAACGAGGAAGGTATCGCCCGCGTCTGGCATGCCTTCGAGACCGAGGATCTCGACCGGCGTTGACGGACCAGCTTCGGTGACAGGACGACCGCGATCGTCGAACATGGCGCGGATCTTACCGAAGGTGTTGCCGACGATGTAGCTGTCGCCAAGCTTCAGGGTTCCGTTCTGTACGAGGATCGATGCGACTGCACCGCGACCGCGATCAAGCTTGGCTTCGATGACCGTACCGACTGCGGGACGCTCAGGCTGTGCCTTCTGCTCGTTGGTGTCGGCGACGTAGCAGATCATCTCTTCGAGAGCGTCGAGGTTAAGGCGCTTCTTCGCGGAGACTTCCACGTACTCGACATCGCCACCCCAGCCTGTAAGCTGGAGGCCGCGCTCGCCAAGCTGCTGCTTGATCTTGTCGGGCTGCGCTTCGGGCTTGTCGATCTTGTTGATGGCCACGATGATCGGCACGTTCGCCGCCTTCGCGTGGTCGATGGCTTCAAGGGTCTGCGGCATGACTCCGTCATCAGCTGCGACGACGACCACAACGATGTCCGTAACCTTGGCTCCGCGAGCACGCATGCGGGTGAAGGCCTCGTGACCAGGGGTGTCGAGGAAGACGATCTCGCGACCGAACGCTGGGCTGTCCGGCTTGGTGATCTTCACCTTGTAGGCACCGATGTGCTGGGTGATGCCTCCAGCTTCGCCGGCGGCTACGTCGGTGGAGCGGATGGCGTCGAGCAGCGAGGTCTTACCGTGGTCGACGTGACCCATGACGGTGACGACAGGCGAGCGGACGACCTCGACCATGCCGGTCGTGTCTTCGAGCAGACCTTCGATGGCCTCGTTCTCAAGCTGTTCTTCGACCGAGATGACGGTCGCATCGGCACCGAACTGACGCGCCACTTCCTTGACGAGTTCACCATCGAGCGACTGGTTGACGGTGACGAAGACGCCCTTCATCAACAGGACAGCGATGAGATCCTTACCGCGAACGTCGAGCTTTTCGGCGAGGTCCTTGACCGAGATGCCTTCGGTGACGGTGATGGTCTTGGTGATCGGCAGAGGCTCGCGGGAGAAGCTCTGGCCGCCGTAACGCGGTGGCGGCTGGAAGCCCTTCATCGGGCCTTCCTTCACCTTCTCGTAGCGCTGGCCTCCACGACGCTGGCCAGGACGCGCGGCAGGGCGCATGCCCTCGCCTGGACCGGGCATCGGGGAGCCAGGAGCTCCGCCAGGACGCGCACCCATTCCGGGACGCGGGGGGAAGCCGGGACGTCCACCAGGAGCACCGCCAGGGGTGAAGCCGGGGCGTGGGGCTCCGCCAGGGCCGGCAAAGCCTGGGCGGGTAGGGTGCATGGGGCGGCGAGCGCCGGGGGCGATGCCCGGTCCACCAGGACCGCCCATGGGGCCGCTGCTAGGACGCGGTCCGGAGAAGTTGCCAGGGCCGCTGCCGGGACGAGGACGCTCGAAGATCGGACGGTTACGCGGGGGAGCGCCTGGAACCGGCGGCGGCGCCGTGTAAATGGGCCGGGGTCCGGTCTGCGGCATGATGACGCGACGCGGAGCAGGGCCGGGAGGCGGCGGAGGTGTGGTTGGCGCGGGCGCTGCCGCTTCGGGCGCGGGCGCAGCTTCGACCGGAGCCGCGCTTGCTTCCGGGGCGGCAGGAGTAGCAGCAACCGGCGCAACCACCGGGGGCGCTACCGCGACAGGAGCCACAGGAGCGGCCGGCTTTGCCACCGCGGGAGTCTCGGAGACAGGTGCAGTTACGGTCGGCGCGGCCGGAGGTGCGACAGGCGGCGCGGCAACGACTACCGGGCGAACTGGTGCAGCAGTTGCTGCCGGCGCGGCTCCTGTAACAGGTGGCCGGGCGACGACAACCGTTCCGGCAGGCGGGCGGCTGGCGATCGCTGGAGCGGCAGAAGGTGCCGGAGAGATGATGCGCGCTCCCTGGTTAGGCAGAGGGACGATGCGGCGCGGGGCGGGCGCTTCCGGAGCAGGCGGTGCGGGCGGACGCGAAGCGACGGGCGCGGGAGGTTGAACCACGACTGCAGGGCGAACGGGTGCCGGTGCCGTTGTTGCGGCACTTGCGGCAGGTCCGGCTACGACGACAGGGCCGCGAGCTGGTGGAGCAGCCTTGGCTGCGGCCTCGGCGTTGCGGCGCTCTAGGATCGCCTTCAGAGCGTCACCGGGCTTCGAGACGCCGCGTAAGTCAAACGCAGGCTTCGCCGGCGGGGCAGACTTCGGCGAGCTGCTACGGCCGCCGTTTTTGAAGTATTCGCGAACCCGCTCTGCCTGACCAGGATCGATGGAACTGGAGTGCGTCTTTCCGGACACGCCGATTGCTTCAAGCGCGTCCAGAATCGGCTTGCTCTTTACTTCTAGTTCTCTTGCAAGATCGTTAATTCGAACCTTCGTCATCCGTCCCTTTTCGCTCCCCTGCGCCGCTTAGCTGCTCATATCAGCCCCGTCGTGGAAAGAATATGGTGCATTCTCTATTATCCCTGAAATCGCGGCATCGCGAACCAGGCAATCCATGTGTGCGTGGCGAAAACTGCTAACCACGGTCGTTCCCGTCGATGCCCTCATCCGAGACTTCCTGGCTTTCGTTCACCAGCTCGTCGGTGGCATCGTTCTCCAGCTCAATCCGTGCCTCGCGATTGTCGGCGTCAGAGTAGCCGTCGTTCGCGGAGTTGAGATCTTCAATCTCGGCCAATTCCTCAGCGGAGAGGTTTGCTACCTCTTCCACGTCGCCGGTGCCTACTCGTTCAGCCAAAACTTCTTCGGGCGTCTTCGTCTCGGTATCGCTTGCCAAAGTGTCCTCCTCTACAGCTTCAACTTCTGATGCTGCAGCCTCGATAACGGCTACCTGCTCGCCTTCCACCGGAGCGACGACCGGGCGTGCCTCGCCCTCTTCGTACTGGCCGAAGTAGTGGCGAACAGCGACAGAAATCTTCTCGACCGTCTTTTCGCCGATGCCCGGAACCTCTTCCAACTGCTCCGGAGTCATGTCGGCCAGCTCTTCGACCGTCGTAATTCCAGCGGCAATAAGCTTCTCGAGGATGGTCTCGCCCAGCTCGGTGATCTGCTCGACCGGCGTGGTCGGGCCACCGCCCATGGCGTGCATCTGCTGCTCGACCTCCTGGCGCTTCTCTTCCTCGCTCTTGATGTCGATCTTCCACTGCAGCAGCTTGGCGGCGAGACGAACGTTCTGGCCCTTCTTGCCGATCGCCAGCGAAAGCTGGGTGTCGTCCACGATCACTTCGATCTGCTTGTCCGCGAGATCGACGATGGAGACGCGGGCGACCTTCGCCGGTTGCAGCGCCTTCTCCGCGAACGTGGTGATCTCTTCCGAGAACTCGATGATGTCGATCTTCTCGCCGCGCAGCTCGCGAATGATCGACTGCACGCGCATGCCCTTCATGCCGACGCAGGCGCCGACCGGGTCGACGTCCTTATCGCGCGACATCACAGCGATCTTGGTGCGCTCACCCGCCTCGCGCGCAATCGCACGAATGGTGACAGTCCCGTCGTAGATCTCGGGAACTTCGCTCTGGAAGAGGTTCTGCACCAGTGCGGGAGCGGCGCGGGAGACGATCACCTGCGGTCCCTTGGCTGCGCGATCAACGCGCAGCAGAACCACGCGAACGCGCTCGCCCACAGAGAATTGCTCCAGCCGCGACTGCTCGCGCTTCGGCATGCGGGCCTCGGCCTTACCGAGGTCGAAGATCACGTCCATCGGCTCTAGGCGCTTCACGGTCGCGTTCAGGACCTCGCCCGCGCGGTGGTTGTACTCGAGGAACACGGTGTCGCGCTCAGCCTCGCGCACCTTCTGGAAGATGACCTGCTTCGCCATCTGCGCGGCAATGCGGCCGAGCGGCGTGGTGTCCTTGTAGAAGCGGAGTTCGCCGCCTACCTCAACCTCGGGTGCGAGTTCGCGGGCCTGTTCGAGGGGAATCTGATTGACCTCGTCCTCGACCTGTTCGGGCGTCTCGACGACCGTCTTGAAGACATAGGCGCGGATTTCGCCCGTCTCCTTGTCCATCTCGCCGCGCATGTTCTCCTGCGTCTTGTAGTACTTGCGCGTGGCCAGGGCGATGGCGTCTTCAACAGCTCCAACCACGACTGCAGGCTCGATGCCCTTATCGCGGCTCAACGTCTCGATCGATTGGTAGAGAACACTTGCCATTTTCTTTTCGTCCTTCTCGGCTGCAGCATTGCTGTTGCAGCGGTGCTATTCAATTGTCTTTCCGCACCAACTTGCCTGTGCGAACTCTTCTCACTCTGTGTCAATACTTTGTGCCCCATGCATCGCAGCTTCATCGCGATGCATGGGACCCGGTAAGAAATCTCACGCGGCCCATAGGCAGCCAGCACGCCTTACTAAATCTCAGCGACTAAATTCGCCTTCTCAACATTGGCAAACGCGATCGTCACCGTCTGCTCCTCAGCGGCCTTCGATGCGGCCGCCTTCTTGGCCTTACCCTTCTGCTTCACCGCCGACAGATCAATCGTCAGCTCTCCATCCTTGAAACTCGTCAGCCTGCCCAGCCAGTGCCGATTGCTGTTGACTGCCGTAAACGTCTGCAGCTTGATCAGACTCCCGCAGAATCTGGCAAACTCCTCAGGCTTCGAGAGCTTCCGCTCCAAACCAGGCGAGGAGACCTCAAGCGTGTACTCCGCCCCGGGAATCAGGTCTTCCACGTCGAGCACGGTGCCAAAGTCGCGAGCAAACACCTCGCAATCTTCATGCGTCACGCCCGAAAGCCTCTCCACCGGAACTCCGCTGGGCAGGGAAGCGAGCTCTTCCGGAGCTTCCCCGGACGCTGCGATCTCCGCCAGCTTTGCCCGGGCTTCCGCATCTTTCTCGATAAAGATGCGGAGGGTGCGGAACTTCGTTCCGCCCGAAAACTCGACCTCAACCACCTCCAGGTGGTGCGAGGCCGCGATGCGCTCGGCAAGTGCCCGGATTTGGTCTACCTGTACTGCCATAGTCTCTCGGTGTTGATTTTGTTGCACTTATGCTGCGCGTCGCTGGAGATTGGAAACGCTTTTTGGAGCAAATAAAAAGTGGGCTTTGGCCCACTCATCCCCTCCGTCATTTTCCCGGTGCGCTCACGAGTCGTACTACGACGGAACAAATTCGTCTGCAACCACGAGTGTACATCCATCTGCACCCAGGGTTCAAGCGGGCGTACCGAGTCTGCTGAGACGGGCAGGTGGCAACGGAAGATCTGCCGCCGCCCCGAGTATCAGTTATCGCTCAGGACATCGTAGTTGTAGTTCACCAACAGTCGTTTTGCGGGCGAAGGCAGCTTTCCTAATTTGACCGTCGTGTCGAGCGTCTTGTTCCCCTTCATGGAGACATTGAAGAGGCGGCTGATCTTGCCGTTCCCGAGGTCGATGTAGACCGGAACCAGCATGTGAAAGTCGTCCGTCACGTTGCTCTGCGTCAGTTTCAGGTGGACTGCATCCGCATCGCCATTTTTCGTGAACTCCGACGAGATGTCGTAGTGCGGAAGCGCTGTTCCATAGACATAAGCATTGAAGAACCAGTCGAGGCGCTTGTTTCCATCAATGTCCATCTGGCGCGGCATGCTCCGTTCCAGCGTCGCCTTGAAGTCTTCCGTTGTGGCGGCGCGGTTCTTATATGTACTCACGAATTCGTGGAGCGACTTCTTTAACGGCTCTTCTTTCGCCTCCGGGGTCCAATAAAGCATTTCGAGCATGTGCAGGACGTAGGCACCCTTGGAGTAGACAAGCATCGAGTAGATGTTTTCGCCGGACTTTTCATTGTTGAGCCGATATCCCATGGTGATGGCACCAGCGTCGATGGGACGAACGCCGTTCGCATTCTTGTCAAGGATGCGGTGCCGCTGAAGCGACCAGTACTCGCGGTAACTCTTCATGTCCGGTTCGGTATACAGCAGGTAGAGGGAGGCGGAGAAGTTTGCAAAACCCTCGCTCATCCACTGGTCGCGGTAACTGGAAAAGCCGACTGTTTGTCCCCACCACTGGTGGGCGACTTCGTGCGGCAGCACCGTAGTCCAGTAAGTGCGGTCGCTTTGTAGCAGGCCGAGGTCCTCGAGGATCGTCGTGTCCCAGAAGGCGCAGGTTGGAAGATAGACCAGCATCGGCCAACTCTGTCCGTAGTTGCAGGCGGTCTGCTGGGTCAGCGCCACATGGTTGTAAGGAAGGGGCCCGAAGAAGTTTGTGTAGATGTCAACGGCAGTGTCGGCCTGCTGGACCGTCTGTTTGAGTGCCACCGTGGTGCTCATCGACCCAAGAATTCCCGACTTTTCAAAGCGTTTTGCCCATTCGGGAATCGAATTGTTCGCATAAGCTTCAATCCCTACTCCGGTAGCGCTCTTCGAATCGACTTCCTTGAATTCGCCGAGATTGAATCCCGCCACGGCGATGGGAGCATCCGTCTGCCAGACCGAGACTGCCGATGCTCCCTTGTCGTCCGCAGAGACGCGCTCCCCGGTGGCGACGGCCACGACGCCCTTCGGGACGTGAAAGGTCATATGAAAGTTGGAGTAGCCTCCGAGACCTTCGGAGCCGTTCGGATACCAGCTCTCCCGCGCATCTCCGGCAGGATAGTAGTTTCCCTCGCCTTCGGAGTAAACCACGTCTTTCCCGCTGTAGTCAGTACGGATAGAGATGGACTTCCCCTGTGCCAGCGGCTCCGCAAGCTGGATGGAGAACTGCGGGTCGTCCTCCGGCCCTTCCTGGATGAAGTCGAGCGGAACGCCGGTCGGCCCATAGACTCCGCTGACACGCAGCTTACGATGCAGGTTCAGCGGAACTAGAAGCACCTTTTCATGCTGCGCGGTGAAGGTCGTGATTGCGGAGGCGGAGAGTTTGCCCGTTTTATCGATGGTGACATCCAGCGTCTGGTCGGTTACATGGATCTGGTTACCGTAAAGCCTGGGTTCGGGGGGCGTAGCGGGGTCGAACGCGGCCCACACCTCGAAGTCGGTGTTGGTGTAGGTCGCGAGTTCGACCTGCTCCGGTGAAGCGGCGGGAGCTCCCTGCGGATCGACCATGTAAAGAATGCTGCGGCCGAAGAGACCTGAGCCTTTGAACGACGCAAGGAAGAGGCCGCCAGGCTTGTCTGAGAGGACGTCCTGGAGAATGCGTGCGTCGAGATTGAGGTTGATCTTCTTGCGAAATGCCTTCACCAGCCCAGCGGCCGCGCCATCGGCCGTGGAGTTGCGCCCGGCGGCGGCACCCGTAGCGGCCTTGCGCAGCTCTTCCGCGGTGCTGTCGGTGAAGCGGAGAACGAGGCTATAAAAGTCCTGGTTCATGTCATTCGACTTGGTAAGCCGCGACAGGCTCTTCTGTTCCGCCGCGGTGGGTGGCAGCAGATGGAATGACCCTTCGCCGAGGAAGACGGCCCCGGTAATGTGCCCATTCACCGGCGGGTAGAGGTAGACAGTGCCCTTGCGTAGCGTCAATTCTCCTGCATCGCGCTTCAGGGTTACACCCTCTACGTTGAACGCATCGCCGTCGGCGGAGATCGAGCGCAGCGTCTGGTAGTTCGGCGAGGAGTTTGCAGGTCGTGCCCCTGCGATCGGCTTGATCTCCGGGACTGGGTGCATGGTATCGGCGCGGATAAGAGCGGGTGTGGCAGATAGGCCCAAAAGGCAAAGAACGGCAAACAAGGTCTTGAAGCTCAGCATGACGGAGTCTCCGTTGGAATGGGTGAATAGTATTCACTTCTTGCGACCCGAGCAACGGAAATCCTATTCCTTGATGTTTCTCGCCCGCGCACCCGGCGGGGGACTCGAAGATACGATCGCGGGGTGGGTTTGCTGGATCTGGACGCGGCGATCTGGCCGTCATTCGCGTTCTGTAACCTTCCGGTGGTTTCATCGTGGCGTGAGCGATGCAACAATAGAGAGCATGATCAGTTCGCCCATTCCCGAAGCTCTAACCTTCGATGACGTCCTCCTCGTCCCTGCCTATAGCGATATCGTTCCGACGCAGGTCAGCACCAGCACCCAGCTCACCAAGAAGATCACCCTCTATACGCCGCTGATGTCGGCAGCAATGGACACCGTCACCGAGTCGCGCCTCGCCATCGCCATGGCGCAGCAGGGTGGCCTCGGCGTCGTCCATCGCAATCTCTCGATCGAGCAGCAGGCCGGCGAGATCGACAAGGTGAAGCGCTCGGAGAGCGGGATGATCGTCGACCCTGTGACCATCTCCCCGGATGAGACCATCGCCGCCGCGCTCGAGATGATGCGCCGGTTTAAGATCTCCGGCGTGCCCGTCACCAAGGACAGAAAGCTCGTTGGCATCCTCACCAACCGTGACCTGCGCTTCGTCTCGCGTACTGACCTCACCATCGACTCCGTGATGACGAAGAAGAACCTCATCACGGTGCCGGTCGGCACTACGCTCGAAGAGGCCGAGCACATCCTCCACCAGCATCGCGTCGAAAAGCTGCTGGTAGTGAACGACGAGTACGAGCTTAAGGGCCTGATCACCGTAAAAGACATCCAGAAGAAGCTGAAGTATCCGAACGCTGCGAAAGATGCGCAGGGCCGCCTCCGCGTAGCCGGAGCCATCGGAGCAACTGGCGACTATCTTGAGCGTGCCGCCGAGCTCGTCGCCGCCCGCGTCGATGCGCTGGCCATCGACTCCGCCCACGGCCACTCCTCGCGCGTGCTCGAAGCCGTCGCCGAAGTGAAGAAGGCCTTCCCGGATGTCGATCTCCTGGCTGGCAACGTAGCGACGTATGAAGGTGCCATGGCGTTGATCGACGCTGGAGCCGACGCCATCAAGGTCGGTATCGGCCCAGGATCGATCTGCACCACGCGCATGGTCACCGGCGCTGGCATGCCGCAGATCACTGCCATCTCCGAGGCCTATCGCGCGGCCAGCCAGCGCGGAATCGCCGTCATCGCCGACGGCGGCATCAAGTACTCCGGCGACGTCACCAAGGCCATCGCCGCCGGCGCGAGCGTCTGCATGATGGGCTCACTCTTCGCCGGTGTCGACGAAAGCCCGGGCGAGACGATCCTCTACCAGGGCCGGTCGTTCAAGGCGTATCGCGGCATGGGTAGTCTCAGCGCCATGGCGCAGGGCTCGGGCGAGCGCTACTTCCAGGGCAAGGAAGACATGAACGAAATCTCCAGCGGCGAGCGTCCATCTCTTACAGCGCGCGAGGGAAGCACCCAGAATCGCCTCGCGAAGTTCGTTCCCGAAGGCATCGAAGGCCGCGTGCCCCATCGCGGACCGCTCGAAGCGATGGTCTATCAACTCGTGGGCGGCTTGCGTTCGGGCATGGGCTATCTCGGCTGCGCCACCATCGAAGAGCTGCAGAAGAATGCGAAGTTCATCCGCATCTCCGGCGCGGGCCTGCGCGAAAGCCACGTCCACGACGTCATCATCACCCGCGAAGCGCCGAACTATCACGTTGAGTAGCCACGGTGACGGACAGGTCGAGAGCTGTAGCGCATCGACCTGCCCGTCCGAAAGATGATCTGGCTATCCCAGCGATAAGGAGCAGATGCCGACAGTTTTTGTGCAGCGTCCCACGGCGGAGTCACTCGAGCGCATCGGGGCCGTGCGGCGCTTCCTCAAGATATGGACCCCGGCGCTCGTCGGCGTAGCCATCATCGCAACCGAGTCCACCCCGACCTTCTCTTCGGCGAACACCAGCCACTGGCTGCGGCCCATCGTCGAGAGTTTGGTCGGCCACATAAGCACGCCCACGTGGGAAGAGTTCCATCACCTGATGCGTAAGACCGGGCACTTCAGCTTCTATGGCCTGTTGTGCGTGCTCTTCGTGCGCGGCTGGCTGCTTACCTTCGCGCGCGATTCTTCGCTGCGAACGACGGCGTGGCGCTGGAGATCGTGGGCGGCGGGAATGCTCTCGGTGTTTCTCGTAGCCAGCGCCGATGAGCTACACCAGAGCTTCCTGCCGTCGCGAACGGGCCTGTTCTCCGACGTTTTACTGGATACCAGCGGAGGACTGGTTCTTAGCGCAGTCGTGATGGGCATCGGCTGGTGGATCCGCCGGTCGCGCGTTTCGGTTGTTGTAGCAGTTTGATGCTCTAAAGGCCTGGCTGACCCGTCTTCTCCAGCACCATGGCATCGAACC
Organism: Granulicella aggregans; assembly: GCF_025685565.1. Lineage (NCBI taxonomy): Bacteria > Pseudomonadati > Acidobacteriota > Terriglobia > Terriglobales > Acidobacteriaceae > Granulicella > Granulicella aggregans. The sequence goes on along the minus strand of NZ_JAGSYE010000003.1, from coordinate 783,443 downwards.
GATGCGTGGTGACGAAGCCAAGTCCCTCGTACAGGCGAACAGCCGGCTCGTTCTTGGTGGTCACGGTGAGGGTCATGGCCTCGAATCCAGCATGCGTCAGGTGCTGCATCGCGTGGATAAGAAGAGCGCGCGCAAGCCCCTGGCCGCGAAGCGTCGGCGAGATGCAAAGCTGCGTGATGTGCGCCACCCTGGGAGCGACGCGCGAGGCCAGCACCAGCCCAAGCAGCTGCCCGTTTGCTGGGTCGATCAGCATCCACGAGGCAGCCGGGTCGAAGACGCCGCAGCCCGGGAAGCGGACGATGTTGTGCAGGAAGCGAAGCGAGCCATGCAGCGAACGGTACTGGTCGTTGATGATCGAATCAACGTGCGGAGCGTAGGTGTAACAGAGGTGGATCAGCTCTGCCGCCGCCTGGTAATACGTCCCCGTCCACTGCCGGAAGAGCAGCCCTCCGGGCAGAGGCCGCGCCGGCGAACCAGACCGTAGCGAGATCAGGGCAGGTGAGGGATACCTCAGATCGCACTCCATAAACAGCCGCTGATAGATCGAGAATCCTTGAGCCCTGAAGACAGTCGAAGTCGCGCCTTCGTCATAGAGCAACAGTTGCGACTCGATGCGCGAGATGTTCGGCGCGTGCATCAGCACCTCGAGCAGATGCATCAGCAGCATCCGTGTCATCTCGAGAGCGGAGTTACCCGCCGAGCCAACAGCATAAGCGTCGCCGACGACCGCCTTTTGCCCTTCGTACACGCAGAAGGTGAAGCCGCAGATCTTGCCGCGATCGAGCGCCACGAACCCGGGCAGCACGCGCGAGTCCAGATACTGCAGCAGCAGTTCCGTGGAACTGCGATAGTCCCAGCGCAGCCGGTGTTCCCAGGTCACCGCCTCGTGCTCCAGAAGCGGACGCAACTGCTTGCCCGTGAAGTGGCGGATGTCGAGGACCTCAAGCTGCGGAACGGTAAGCATCTAGCGCTGCGCCTCCATCAACCCGCACTGCTTCCCGCCACCCGAGAGAGACGGTAGCGTGGAGCGATCCACAAAGCAGTGGCGTGGCGTCATCATTGCCGGGCGAGCACCTTGTAGACCTCGAAACCCTGTGCGTCGTAGAGGAAGAGCGGCGTGTACACGCGCCCGGTAAGCCATCGGGCCAGATCGTCCGTATCATTCGCGCGGACTACCAGCAGATGCTCGCCATCAGGAACGCCATCGTGGTCGTAGTGGACCAGCCGCTCGTTGCGGTAGAAGGCGAGACCGTAGTCCATGTCTCGTTTGATGCCAAGCACGGCGACAGTCTTCTCAGTGGGTGCCTGCGCCGCGATCTCCTGGGCCAGCGGACGGGCGGAGTAGTTCAGGTCAAGCTCGCGTCCATGGAAGCCCAGCAGGAAGATCATCATCGCCAGCACCGGCACAAGAGAGACCTTGCAGAGTTGCTGCGTTCCCCAGCGGCGGGCGACGAAGACCACCATCGCGATCGTGAACGCAGCGCTGACTCCTGCGACCGCGAGCCAGAACTTCGGCGGCACCAGCGTGTCGTACTTCATGTGCTGCGGAGCGAGCAGCAAAACGAAGACCAGCACCGCGCAGCAGATGGCGTGCGACCACAGCAGCCACGCGCTCATGCCGCGCTGGCGGATGCGGTAGAGGTAATCACCGGTAAGGATTGTCAGCGGCGGAATCGAAGGCAGGATATAGCCGGGCAGCTTCGATCCGGAAAATGAGAAGAACAGGATCGGGAAGATGGCCCAGAGCACGAGGAACTCCGGGAAGGCGTCGCCGGCGCGCCCGTGGCCCAGATAACGCATCGGCTTGCGGCGCGCTGCCCACTCGGCGACCGAGACCTCGATGCCATCGAACAGGGCGCGAATTCCAAGGATCGTCCACGGCATCAGCGCGATGAAGAGGACGGCAAGGTAGTACCAGAATGGCTGGTGATGCATGTACCGGTTGGTGGCAAACCGTTCCAGATTGTGTTCCAGGAAGAACTGCCGGTAGAACGTCGGGTTACTGTGTTGCACGGCGATGTACCAGGGCAGAACCATCACCAGGTAGAGCACGATGCCCGGCCACCAGATGGTTCGCCGCAGCACCGCCCACTCTTTTCGCAGGCCCAGGAAGAGGCAGATGATGACGAGCGCGAGAAAAGGAGCGACCGGACCTTTCGCCAGCGTCGCCGCGGCGCCAAAAAAGTAGAGGTCGAAGAGCCAGAACTTTTTCCCGGTCTCATACCAGGCATACCACCCCAGCATCCCGATGCAGAAGGGAGCTGCAAGCTGCATGTCGGTAGACGCTCCCCGCGCAAAGGCAGCGATGCCGAGGCAGGAAGCGGTGATCAACGCGGCATCGAGATGGCCGCCAGGCCGGAAGCGCCGGAGATGCAGAAAGACTAACGCAATCAGGAACGCCGCGCCGGACGAAGACGGCAGCCGCGCCGACCAGTCTGAGACGCCAAACTCCTTGAAGAAGCTCATCGCCCGCCAGTAATAGAGCGCGGGCTTCTCCAGCCAGGGCTGACCATACAGCAAGGGAGTGACGCTTCCGCCCTGCAGACAGTGCAGGGAATTGGCCAGGTCATCAAGTTTGAGGCTGTGCGGGATGATGCGGGCGTGGACCTCGTGGCAGGCGTCGGAGTGGGCCTGCAGCATCTCCCTCGCTACCTGCGCATAGCGCGGCTCGTCTGCGCCTACCAGCCCCAACTGGTCGCCCCCGAAGAACGGCACCAGGCCATAGAGCAGCATGAACGCCGTGACCGCCAGCAGGATGGCCGCCTCCCACAGCGACGTCAACGAGAGTCGATCGAACACCCCGTGTTCGATCATGGGAGCGGCCGGGCTGTTCGGATTGCCGGGTACGGATTGTTGGGTTTCGCTCACGGTTCGATTTCTGAGACGGCAGGGGCTAAGCGCAAGTTCCAGTGGTACAGGTGTTTCGATTGTTCCTTGTGTTCCTCAAGCAAACGCCCCGCTCCGGTGTTGGCCTTATTCGTGACTGCGCAAGCGATGCAAGGCCTACGGGAGGCCAAACAACTTGACGCTATCACAATCGAGGCCCGGGCACGGCCTTTGCAGGATCGCGACGACAGGTAACGCGCCCCGTTCAAGTCTTTAATGTTCTGGCAAGTAACGAACCCTGCTCGTGGACTGATTCGGACAGGTATCCTGCGAAGCTCTCCATAAGCTGACCCAGGAGCGCATCAATCGCCGACGGCATCGGTCCCGGCAACGTGCATCCGCTTGCGTTCCTATGACCGCCGCCATGGAACGCCTCCGCGACGAGCGCGACGTTGAACTCCCCTTTGCTGCGGATGCTCGCCCGGATCAGGCCGTCGACCTGCTCACGCAGAAAGAAAGCGGCCTCGATGCCCTCGATGGCAATGAGGTTCCCGACGATCCCCTCGCACTCCTCTGGAGTCGCTCCGACGGAATCCAGATCCGCGAGCGTGACCCAACTCCATGCCAGGCCGCCTCGAATCTCCAGCCGGTCGAGCGCCCTACCCAGTAAACGCACCTTACTCAGCGGGCTAGCGAAGTAGAGATCGCGAGCGATCTTCCCCGGGTTCGCGCCGCGAAGCGAGAGGTCATGGGCGATGGCGAAGCTCTCCGGTGTGGTGTTCGGATACGTGAAGGCGCCGGTATCGGAGAGCAGCGCGGCGTAGAGGCAGGTTGCCATGGAGGGCGTGATCTCGACCCCCGCTGCGACCGCGATGCGATAGACCATGACTGCGACCGCGCTCGCCAGCGGATCGATCCAGTTGATCGCGCCGAACTCTCGTCCGCTGACGTGGTGGTCGATGTTGATCAGCGTCCGCCCTTCGAGGCCCTTGAGGCCTGTCCGCTCGATCCCGTCGCACTCCAGCAAAATGGCTGGAGCACCGGGAGCGCCGGTGACCACGCCGGTGAACTTGATTCGGTCGAGCCCAGGAAGCGACCGGTAGATCGCTGGCGCGGAGTCGGCCAGCACCAGGTTAGTGGTGCATCCCAGCTGTCCAAGAATCTCGCCCATCGCCAGTACTGAACCGATGGCGTCTCCGTCGGGCCGCGCGTGCGAAACGACGATGAAGTGAGGATGTTCGCGGAAAAAAGTCAGAAGCTCTCGAATGGAAGCATCAGGAACAGGGATTGCGGCAACAACCTCTTTGAGGAGGGCGTCGGAGAGCTCCAGCGGATCTGAGAGCGGATGCAGGCTTGAAGTCTCAATCATGAGGGAATCGCCGGCTCCGAAGCAGGTGCGGTTGCCTCGCGCTTCTTGTCACGCTTTCTCATCCGGCCCAGCAGCTCGTCCATCCGGCCGGTCATCTTTTCAGACCGGTCGATGGCGAATGTTATGTCGGGTACATGACGCACGCCCATTCGCTCGCGCAGAGAAGAGCGAATAAACATGCGCGCGGTCATCAGCGCGGCCAGCGTCTCTTCTTCCTCAGCCTCCGTGCCTTGTACCGCGATGAAGACCCTGGCAGACTTGCCGCCGGGGGCGAGGACGACGTCGGTGACATGGCATGGCGCAATGCGAGGGTCGGAGAGTTCGCCCTCCAGCATAGCTCCAATCTCGTCGGAGAAGGTGCTTGTAACTCGGTTTCGGTGGTAGGTTCGTGCGCGTTGCTCAGGCATGTGTCTTTATCGATGGTAAATGTTTGTCTCTGGCGTTACGAGGGCTATCAGTGAGCCATGTAGTCTATTGGCCGCATTCGGGGTGAGGATAACGCTCCGCTCCGCCCCGAGAAGTCGTTGGCCGCAGGTTAACTCGCCTAATCGAGGATCTCGGCGTAGATCTCTAAGACCACGGCGCCCAGGTTGGTGGAGTAGCTGTAGACAGCTCGTTCGACCTCCTCGCACTGTCCGGTAAGGTAGCTGGTGGAGGCGGAGATCGCCGCAATCCCAAGCGTCGCCCGGTTCCAAACCAGTCCTTCATCGAGCTCTGCCACCGAGATATTGAAGCTGTGCCGCAGCTTGTCCTTGATCGACCGCACCGCGTGGCGGCGCTCTTTCAGAGAATGAGCTCCGGGAATCTCAAGTTCGACGGTAATGGCGGCGATAGGCATAAATGGGAACGACGATAGCTCTGTGGTGTTCGAACGCTGCGCAGGTAAAGAGAAACGGCTTTAGAATCAGATGCGATGACCATGCCAGCCAGCTCAGGAAAGAGCAAGATACAGGATGCGAGGCGCAACACCCTTACGGGCTTATTGCTGGTAGCGATCCTGGTCGTGATTGTAAACACCTGGGTGGCCTTCCGCTCCGTGAGCGTTCTGGTGGAGAACGAGAAGTGGGTCCAGCACACCCTGCAGGTGATCAACCAGGTAGAGCTCATCATGAGCGCGGCCAAAGATGCCGAGACTGGCAGCCGTGGATTTTTGATCACGGGCGATGACGCCTACCTCGCCCCCTATTCGGATGCTATCAAGGAGCTTCCAGGCGATCTAAACACCTTTCAGGCCCTGACCGCCGACAATGCCTCCCAAGAGGCGCGCATTGTGGAGATGCGCGCTGTCCTGGAGCAGCGCCTGAGCCTGCTGGCTCAGGGTATCCAGAGACGCAGAGAGGGCAGTCCGGAGGACGAGGTTCGCCTCATGGTGCTCACTGGCACGGGAAAGGCGGAGATGGATCACGTCCGCCGAATCGCGGACGAGATGGAGGCCGAAGAGAAGAGGCTTCTCACGCTCCGCGAGGATGCGGCCCGCCGCAGCAGCTTGAGGGCTCGCGCCACCATCGGACTGGCGAGTGCGCTGGATCTAGTGTTGCTCATCATGATCTTCCGTCACCTGGGGAGGGAGCGCACCTTGCGTCTGGAGACCGAGCATGTCGCCGCTGAACTAGCGATCAGCCGCGAAGCGCTGGAGGCGAAGTCGAGCGAACTTCAGTCGCTCAATCGTGAGCTTGAAGAGCGCGTCCGGATCAGGACAGCGGAGCTCGAGACGACCAACCGCGAGCTGGAGGCCTTCAGCTATTCCGTCTCGCATGACCTGCGCGCTCCCTTGAGGACCATCGACGGCTTCAGCCTGGCCCTCGAAGAGGACTACACCGAAGCCGTCGACGCGACCGGAAGGGACTATATTCGCCGGGTGCGTGCCGGGGTGCAGCGGATGGGGCAGTTGATCGATGCCCTGCTGCAGCTCTCCCGCATCACTCGCGCCGACCTTGTCCGTGAGGAGTTCGATATGGCCGCCCTCGCGCGATCTGTCATCGCTGACATGCAGATAGGGACCAGCAAGGCCGGCAGCGGAGAGATGGGGGCCCTGGCGACTTCCGTCAACTTCGTCGTGACCGACGGTCCTCTTACAAACGGCGATCCCAGGCTGATCCGGGTTGCGCTGGAGAACCTTCTGGGCAATGCGGTGAAGTTCTCGTCGAAGGTTGCCGATCCGGTCGTGCAATTCGGCTGGGACGATGCGGCGTCGGCCTGGTTTGTGCGCGATAACGGTGCGGGCTTCGACATGTTCTATGCAGACCGGCTCTTTACCGCCTTCAACCGCCTGCATGGCGACAAAGACTTCAAAGGATCCGGCATCGGCCTGGCTACCGTCGCCAGAGTGATTGGGCGGCACCACGGTCGAATTTGGGCCGACAGTGTCATCGGCAGCGGTGCGACCTTCTGGTTTACGTTAGGATGATGTCTATGGCAGACGCGGGACGCTTAATTCTGCTCGTGGAAGATGACCCCGATCACGAGTTGCTGACAATACGGGCCTTGAAGAAGTCGAACATTGCCAACGACATCCGAGTCGCGCGCGATGGCGAAGAGGCGATCAACATGCTCTTTGGGGCGGACGCCATCAAGCCTCAGGTGATCCTCCTCGACCTCAAGCTGCCCAAGGTTGAAGGCCTCGAGGTGCTGCGAAGGATCCGCGAGAGCGACCTCACGCGGATGCTGCCCGTGGTCGTGCTTACCTCGTCCGACGAAGAGCGCGACCTCGTCCGTAGCTACCAGCTCGGTGTGAACAGCTATATTCGCAAGCCGGTAAACTTCACGGACTTCGCTGAAGCCACGCGTCAGTTGGGGATGTACTGGCTCGTACTCAACGAAGCTCCTCCCCTAAGCTAGAATCGAGTCCGTGACGACCGAGGACCCGGCCTACGAAGTGATGTCAGGGTCAGCCAACCAATTGGCTTCGGGCCGGAGGATTGCATTGCCCGGAGATCTGCCGCTAAAAAAACTCGACGTGTTGCTGATTGAGGACAACGCCGACGACGCCCTTTTGCTGGAGCGTCATCTTCGTCGCCATGGACTAGATCCGCATATCGTCCGTGTAGAGACCGCGCCAGAGATGAAGCGCGCCCTGGCGGAGCGGACCGCCGGTGACCTCTCCTCGATCGTCCTGGCGGACTATAACCTGCCCACCTTCAGCGGTCCCGAGGCGTTGAAGATCCTTCGATCCAGCGGCCTCGATCTTCCCTTTATCATGCTCTCGGGCGCGGTCTCCGAAGAGGCGGCGGTGGAATCCATGCGCGCGGGCGCCCAGGACTACGTGACCAAGCAGAACCTTACCCGGCTCGTTCCCGCCATTGAGCGCGAACTGAAGGAAGCCGACGCGCGCCGCAACCGCGTCGCCGCTGAACTCGCGCTTCGGGCGGCCGAGGCGCGTTTCCACAGACTGGTGGAGGCTATGCCTCTTGGGCTGCTCATCAGCGACGCCGCGGGCCGCGTCGTCTATGCCAATCGGGCCGTAGAGCGTCTCCTCGGCTACAAGGCGGTGGTCCCATCGTCCTCGCCAACGCCGGACGGGGGCCTGACTCTCGATGCGATCTGTCCCACTCTCCCATCCACCCCCGAAGTTGTCGATGGCTCCGCTCCTGCAGCACCTTTTGAGGCCGTATGCGTCACCGCCGCTGGAGAGAAGGTTGACGTCCTGGTGGGCGTCGCCGTCCTCAATCCCGGAGACCCATCGGAAGACCGGCAACTGGCCGCCTTCCTCGCCGACCTGACTCTCCAGAAGAAGAGCGAAGAGGTGCTGCGGCAGACCGAGAAGCTGGCCATCGCCGGACGCCTTGCGGCTTCCATCGCTCACGAGATCAACAACCCACTCGAGGCCATCACGAACTGCCTCTATCTGATCGAGCAGGGACAGATGGAACCGGATTCGCGCGAGTACCTGGAGATGGCGCAGCGGGAGCTAGACCTGGTCTCGAAGATCACCATGCAGACCCTGCGCTTCTACCGGCGATCTAGCCGGCCGATGAAGACCGATCTTCGCGACCTGGTCGAGTCCGTTCTCGACCTTCTGGATCGCAGATTAAAGCAGCAGGAGATTAGAATTCAGCGACGCTTCCGCGACATCCCGCTGGTGCTTGCGCACGAGGGCGAGATCCGGCAGGTGCTCGCGAACCTCGTCGGCAACGCGATCGACGCTCTGCCCGAGGGTGGCACTTTGGAGCTTCGCACCTCTCCGGGCTATGACTGGGTGCATGGCGCTCCCGGGGTCCGTGTCACTGTAGCCGACAATGGCACGGGCATGGACCACGCCGTTCTGGCCCGCATCTTCGAAGCGTTCTACTCCACCAAGGGCATCACGGGTACAGGCCTCGGACTTTGGATCTCCCGCGACATTGTGGAGAAGCACAAGGGAAGGCTGGATGTATGGAGCCGCCCGCGTATTGGCGATACGCCTGGCGGGACTGTGTTCACGCTCTTTCTCCCTGTCGAAAGCGGCGAGAGCGCGGCCTGGTAGTCAAGCGCCGGCCGCGGCGGCAGATGCTACCCTGTTGCTAAATCACCAACCAGTACGCACCCTGAATGAGCACTGAAATCCCTGAGCGGAGTCTTCAGCTTGAAGGAATCCCCCGACTTGTTAGCGGGCCAGTCAACAGACCATTCCCTGCGAAAGGAACTTGGTCTCCGCGACCTTGTTCCGATGCAAATTCTCCTCGTCGTAGGCATTACCTGGGCGGGACTGGCCGCTCGCCAGGGCTCCGGCCACGTCGTCTACTGGCTGCTCGCGATCCTTCTGCTCTTTCTGCCTGTCGCGGGCGTGGTCAGCTACTGCGTGAAGCTATGGCCGCTGGAGGGCGGCGTCTACCAGTGGACGAAGCATGCCATCGGCCCCTTCGCTGGATTCATCAGTGCTTGGAACTTCGGCTTCTGGGCGCTCGGAGCGGTCTCCGAAGTTGGCATCCAGACTGCCACCAGTCTCAGCTACGCTCTCGGCCCCAGGGCGGCGTGGATCGCCGACAGCCACCTTCTCATCAATAGCTTCAGCGTCGGCATCTTCGCGATCATCCTGATCGTCAACATCCCCGGATTTGGAATCGGCCGCTGGGTTTCTCACTTCGGCACCGCTGTGACTGTACTAGTGACGCTGCTACTTGGCGTGCTCATCCTCTACCATCCGCACACATCGCTGGCGCACCCGCATATCTCGCCGCAGCGGCCTTTCTCACTCGCTCTGCCGACGGTGACGCTGCTCACCATCAACCTCTTTAGCAAGCTGAGCTTCAACGCGCTTACCGGCCTTGAACAGGTAGCCGTCTTCGCTGGCGAGACCCGCAACGCAGCCAAGACGATCCTGCGCTCCGCATGGATCGGCGCGCCCATCATCGCCGTCATCTTCATCCTGATGAGCGGCTCGATCCTGACCTACATTCCCGCAGACAAGGTAGACCTCACCGGCCCCATCCCGCAGATCCTCGCCGCGGCCTTCGCCGGTGGTAGTACCGCTTCCGGAGTGATCGATTGGGGGCTGATGCTTGGCCGCGCCGCAATCTTTGTTCTCGCCATCGCTCTCGTCGCGCAGTTCGCGGTCATCGTTGCCGAGACAAGCCGCCTTCCCCTTGTCGCTGGTTGGGACTACCTCATCCCCGCCTGGTTCACGCGGCTTCACCCGAAGTACCGCACGCCCACCAACTCGCTTTGCGTCATCGTGGTGCTCAGCATCCTGATGTGTTTCTTTGCGTCCGCCGGAACCAGCGCGCAGGAGGCGTTTCAACTGATCGCCACCAGCGCCAACATCGGCTACGGCATCTATTACCTGCTGATGTTTGCGGTTCCACTGGTGGCTGGCTCGCGCTTTGGTGAGCCAGCGGGATGGCTCTTGAAGCTCGCGTGCTTCTGCGGGATCGGCGTGACCTTGCTCTCGATCGCGTTCTCGCTGGTGCCGGTTGTCGACGTGAAAAGCCCGTGGCTCTTCGCGCTGAAGGTGGGCCTCACGGCGCTGGCGGTGAATGCGGTTGGCGGCGCGATCTATTGGCGAGGAAGCAGGATCAAGAACAGGGAAGAGCAGCTTCAGCCGGTAGTCCGGCCAGCCTAACGCCGAACCAGCTCCGCCGTGTCGCCCGCGTGGTGGTCTTCCATCTTCTCGTCCGTAAAGCTATCGCCCAGTCCGCCGTAACGTCGCTCGCGACGCTGGAAGTCCGCGATGGCCTCGAGCAGATGGATGCCGCGAAAGTCCGGCCACAGCCGGTCGGTCACGAAGATCTCAGCGTAGGCGATCTGCCAGAGCAGAAAGTTTGAGATGCGCTGCTCTCCGCTGGTGCGGATGACAAGATCCGGGTCGGGCATCTGCGCTGTGTAGAGCCGCCGCGAGACGTGGTGCTCGTCCATCTCCGCGATCAGCGATTGCAGCCGTTCAAAGTCCCCGGCAGACTCCGTAATCGCGTCACGCAGCGTCTGACGCATCGCGTCGACAAGCTCCGACCGAGCACCGTAGTTCAATGCCAGCGTCAGCGTGGTGCCGGTGTTCTTGGCCGTCTGCTCCGATGCCCACTGCATCGTGTCCCGCACTTCGGCAGGAAGCTCGGTGAGCCGCCCAATGTACGCCATGCGAACGTTGTTGTCGTTCATTCGCTTGACGTTACCCACCAGATAGCTCTTCAGCAGCTTCATCAGGAAGTTCACCTCGGCCTTGGGACGGCGGAGGTTGTTTTCGAGTGAGAAGGCATACAGCGTCAGCCACGGAAGGTTGATGCGCGAGGCAGTCTCAACCACGTACTGCACCGACTCCGCGCCCTGCTGGTGACCAAGGAAGCGCTTCAGCATGCGCTTTCCCGCCCAGCGGCCATTGCCGTCCATAATGATGGCGACGTGTTGGGGAATCCGGGCCGGGTCGAGCTGGCAATAGATCGCCGCCTCTTCCAGGGACAGTTCGTGGACGCGGCTAGTTAGTGGTGCGCGCAATCAGACCTCGCAGAGATTACGCTAGCATATCCGCTCGCCCACACGCCCGCTTTTCCACGTCAGCCCCGAAGCCCGCTGCGGGACCTACGCCGTGCGGCGTCGGCCCGCAGCGACTTCGCGAACGTGGTTCAGGAAGATCGAGCGCTGCAGTGAGTCCCAGTTGGCCGTATGGTGTGCAATCTCCGCCAGGAACGGGTCGGCCATCAGGACGTTCGACTCGTCGCGGTGACGGTTTGAAGCGTCGCGCAGCAGGGTCGAGATATCCACTTGCAACGCCTTCGCCAGCCGATCCAGCGACGAGAGCGTTGGCATCGCTTTGCCGTTCTCGATCTTGGAGATATAGGTACGGGGGACGTTCATCCGAGCTGCAAGCTGTCTCTGAGAGAGGTTACGTACATGCCGTAGATCGCGGACAGCAGTAGCCACCTGAAGACCGCTCTCGACGGTTGAGGGAGTGCCGACCAGCGCCAGAGGAGCGGCGACAGGTACTGGCTCCTCGACTTCGAGGCACTTCCGGCAGCGGCGGCACATTGCGCTGGTCGTGCGGAACTGCACCAGATTGCAATGGTCGCAACGCAGGACCTCACGCTGTTCGACGGGTGCCATCATAGTTGCCATAGTTGTCAGTTGCGGGAGGACCCAGAGCAAGGAACCTCAGCGCCTTTAGAGTTTCGATGTCCGATAACTCTAAGATGCGATGAGCCTAGAGTGACACCGGGTAACCGATGAGTCAAGGGGAAAGCCGTCGATAGACCGAAAAAACAGGTATAAATACCGAAGTGGACTCAAGATAGTAACTTGCGCGGAGGCGATCGATGGCAGACGGATTTACACGGGAGCGGGCTTGGGAACTGTTGCAGGAGTGGACAGCGTCGCCCTCGTTGGTCAAACACGGCCTTGCGGTGGAGGCCTGCACACGCTCCTACGGTGTGCGCGAGGCGGCGCGGCTTGAGCTTGCGATCGCTGAGGCAGACGAGTTTATCGAACTCTACGCAATCGCCGGCCTCCTGCACGACTTCGACTACGACAAACATCCGTCGCTAGAAGAACATCCCTTCGTCGGTGTGAACTTCCTGCGCGAACAGGGCTGGCCGGAGGTCGTGCTGCACGCCATCCTCGCCCATGCGGACTACTCCGGCACCCCGCGCGAGACGCATCTCGACAAGGCGCTCTTTGCCTGTGACGAATTGGCGGGATTCTTAACGGCGTGCGCGTTGGTGAAGCCTTCGAAGTCCATTCATGAGGTGGAAGTCGCTGGCGTGAAGAAGAAGATGAAGGACAAAGCCTTCGCTCGCGCCGTGAAACGGGAAGACATGACGGACGGAGCTGCGCTTCTCGGAATACCAGTCGAAGAGCACATTGGGAATTGCCTGCAAGCGATGCAGGAGCGGGCTGACGAGTTAGGACTGGCGGGGAGTCCCGCGGTCTAATGATCTTGCAGAAGGGCGGATTGCTGAAATGAACGACTATCCGATCGAAGTCGAGACGATCGCTTCCTGGATCGCTTCCAAGGAGGCTCTGTGGAAGGGGATGGGTATCTCCTTGGCCGGACTAAAACAGAATTTCAAACATGTACCAAGTGGCTGTGCGGACCTTGATTGCTTCCAGACCATGGGCCGTGTGAGTTTCTGGGTCACGGGCCAGTTCGACCTTGAGGTGCTTCGAACCTCGGACGGTCAGATTACGTTTTTGCGGCATGTTCAGACTCTCAACGCGCCGTCTTTGGATGTTGCTTTCACCAAGTTTCTGAATGCGATGTCTAACCCATCTGGCATCAACTCAGCGTCCGATCAGCACTCACTTGGAGCTTGAGCGGACCTGCCTCTCAGCGGCAACCTTAAGCGCGTTCAGCCACGCCTTATCAGAGTCAGCAAGCTCCTTCGACGTGAGCGGCATCGGCTTGCCGTCCATCGACTCAGCCGACGTGATGCGCGTCTTATTCCCGGACAGCGCTTCAAGCGTCCAGACATGGATGGTCTGCCGTGAGCCGGTAAAGCTGATCCACGCGAGGCGTCGTCCGGCTTTGATGAGTTCAAGCCGCGAGTGAACCGGGCTGCCATCGATGGCCCAGTCAAAATCACTTCCAAAGACAAGCGGCGTCGGAGCATTCACGCGACTGATATCGGATTGCCACCGAGGCCAGCCATTGATATCTGCCAGCAGCTTCCAGACGAGTCCAACAGGCGCATTGGCGACAACCTCAACGACGGCAGTGACCGGAGCTGTCTTATGAATCTGCCCCGCGCGTGCGAGCGATTCGAACTGCTTCGTAGGCGTAGCGCAGAGTCCCGCCTGCGGCAGGATACAAACGCAGAGCGCAACAAAGAAAGGAAGGCGGCGACGATCAAACATCCGATCGCTCCCGCTTGATGCCGGCGTCCGCAAACGCCTCATTGGTCGACTCCACAGATCCCGGCAGTCCCACAGCTTTGCTCGCGTCCTCAATCACGATGCACTCAAATCCTAGCGCCGTACCGTCGATAGCCGAGAACCGCACGCAGAAGTCATACGCCAGCCCACAGAGAAAGAGGCGCTTCAACCCGCGTTCCCGAACGTACCCCGCTAGTCCAGTCGGCGTCCTATGGTCGTTCTCGAGGAAGGCCGAATAGGAGTCGATCTCGCGACGAAAGCCCTTGCGCACAATCAGCTCGGCGTGCGGAAGGTCGAGCGCCGGATGAAAAGCTGCGCCGGACGATCCCTTAAGACAGTGATCCGGCCACAGCGTCTGCGGCCCATACGCTACCTCGGTCACGGTGTAAGGCTGACTGCCGGGGTGCGCGCTGGCGAAGGAGATGTGTCCTTCGGGATGCCAGTCCTGCGTCAAGATCACATGCTCGAAGCGGCGGCCGAGCTTGTTAATCAGCGGAACGATGCTGTCGCCTTCGTCTACCGCGAGCGAGCCGCCAGGACAGAAGTCGCTCTGCATATCGATCACGAGCAGTGCGTCGGTGGCAAGTGGTTTCATCTCTCAGAGAGATTACAGGAGGAGTTGAGGAACCCACATCTCAGATTCGAGATGTGGGGCACCCGATTTGTTGCTACTTCAAGTCGAGCCCGGGGAGTTCCGCGTTCGGCAAAGTTGTCCCGAGGATGCGGGCGAGAGTCGGAGCGATGTTTCGCATGTCAATCTGATTGACCGATCTGCCATGCGGAATTGAAGGTCCGACCAGGAAGAACGACGACTTCATCTCCGGGTAGGTCGGCGGATATCCGTGCATGCCGCCACTGGTCCCCCGAGTTACGAGCGGCGGGACGAACTGATAGCCAAGCTCGTAACCCACGGTGAAGGCGATCATCGATTGGGCATTCGGTAAGCCTCTATCCGCGACGACCTCGTCATGAGTGAGAATCATGGCGATGCCATTGGCCGGATCAGCGGCAAGATTGGCCAGTATGGAATCGACCTGCGCCTTCGTGGTGGCATCGTTGGGGTCGGCGAGGATGACAGCTGCCGATCCGCCCATAGGCCACAGCATCGCCTTCCAACTCGCGATCTTGTGCTGCGCATCGAGTGTAAAGAGCCCGTTGGCGAGGAACGTGCCGTAGAGATTTACGTCATGCTGAACACTGGCAAACCCGTGGTCCGAGATGACGGAGACAAACGCGTGGCCGGGCTTCTCCTTCTCGGCAGCCGCGCGAACTTGCCCGACTAGGGCATCGATGCGCTCGAGTATCGCATTCGCCGACGGGCTGAACGGGCCACTCTTGTGCTGTTCCGTGTCGAGTCCCGTGAAGTAGACCGTCATGAAATCAGGATGTTTCAGCGCAAGAAGTTCGACCGCATACTTCGCGCGCGTCTCGTCTTCGGCGACCGTCTCTTCCTCGCCGTTGGGGTAGTGGCCGGGGGCAGCATCCATCGCCGCAACATCGGGCGCACCGGGCACGCCGAGCTTCGTTTCAAGCTCCGCAATTAGCCCTGGCGTGGAGACAGCCCGTTGCAGCTTCAGGTCGTCCGGAGTGTTCACCCGCCAGATCTGCGCGAGGTTGTAGTCGATGTGCGCCCCCACGCTGACCGGCCAGTAGACGTTCGCGGTCTTCAGCCCCGCTGCATGAGCCGCGTCCCAAAGCGTGGGTACCTTGACGTCTTCCGCGTACCAGTACCATCCCTGCTCGTTCTTGTTCAACGGATCGAAGGTTGTGTTCGAGTAGATGCCGTGCTTCGCCGGCGAGACGCCCGTCATGATGGTCGTGTGGCTAGGGTAGGTGAGTGTAGGCAGAACCCCGGTCACGCCTTGCGCGTAGACACCGTCGTGCATCATCTGCGTCAGGTTAGGCAGCTTCAGCCCGTGCGCGGTTGCGTCGAGCACCGCCTCCGGCTTCATGCCATCGATCGAGATCAGGATGACGAGCGGCTTCTTGTTCGCGGCGGGCTTCTGCGCGACCGCTGCGATAGAGAATGTGACAAAAGTGGTTACAATAAGGCGGGAGAGTCTCAAAGGCATAGGGCGATCTCTTTCTTTATGACTGCCTAAAGTGATGTTGATAGATTTGTGGCAGTCCCACTCATCGCGATGAATGGGCATAGAGTGTCTTTCATTCCGTCGGCATGGCTGTCTTGAGGTGATGCAGATAGTGCTTCAGCGGGAGTGTAGGAAGATCTTCGACCTTGGCTTCGTCGTCCCATCGCCTGAGCCGGATGGCCGCCTTTGCAAAGGGCGATGTGAGGAAGGCTTCGGTCTCTAGCTCCGACATCGGGCCACCCTGAATCGCGAGCGACTTCACGGACGACTCCGAGAGCTGTGCGAGGTACGCTGCATCGATGGCACACAGATAACGTTTCGCCGCGACATGCAGCCGGATAGGCTCGATCACGCTGTCATCAAACCACTGCCGAAGATACTCACAACCAATCTCTTCGTGCTTCGTATCAAGGCCGCGATCCGCAACGTCTTCATTCTCATGGTGCAGCAAGTGGCCGATGTCGTGAAGCAGCGCAGCGGCCACTTCAGCGCACGGCGCCTTGGCCTTCTCGGCAAAGTGCGCCGCCTGCAAACTGTGTTCGAGCACAGAGACGCGTTCGCCGAAGTAAGACTCATTACCGCGCGTCTCGAGAAGATCGAGGAGGAGTTGAACGTCTGCTGCCATGGTGGCCCTCATGCGGTTGCCAGTTGAAGAGCGTGGGCGCGCTTGCGCTGCTCCCACACGGAGACGGCGGCCACGGCGCTCGAGAGCGCGGCGACCGCGGCGAGTACGACCCACATCGTCTGCCAGCCAAAGCTGACCGCGATGTGCGCCATGCTATTGCCGGAGAGCACTCCAGCGAGATAGCCCACCCCGTCGATCATGCCGGAGGCGGTCGCACAGCCCTGCTTGCCGCCGAAGTCCAGCGACATCGCCCCCGCTAGATACGAGTACGGCCCAATCAGCAGGAACGCGACCAGAGCGACCAGGGCGACGGGAATGAAGACTGGCCCATGCGCCTTCACCTGTGCCAGGCATCCAAGCGCAGCCGCCGTGAGCAGCAGACCGATGTACAGAATTCGTCCACGGCCAAGCGGGCCGAGCTTGTCGCTCAGGATGCCTGCTAGCAGTACAGCGACGCCTCCGGCGAGAGGGAAGAGTGCACTGCTACTGGCTGCGGCGGAGTTCGAAAGACCGACCACCTGCGTGAAGTAGGTCGGTGTCCACAGGTTGAAGGTCTCGCGAAGCAGTGTCGTACAGAGGGAAAGGATGCAGACGAGCCAGAAGCTGGCGGAAGAGAGCAGGGGCCGCAGGATGGCGAGCATGCCTTTCGGCTCGGACTCATGTGAGATGTTCGTCTCCTCTGCATAGACATTCAGTGGATTCTCTTCGGCGCTTGCTAGCCCCAGGCCTTCAGGCGATTCGCGAAGAAAGATCAAGTTGGCCACGAAGAGGATCGCGAGCAGCCCCGCGCCAACCAGGAAGAGGCCGCGCCATCCCATGCTGTGGGCGAGCAGAATGGACATCAACTCGCGAGAAGCGGCGTCGCCGAAGAGATAGCTGAGGCTCAGGATCGCCATCACCGTTCCGTAGCTGGAGAACGAGAACCACCGCGAGGTCACCTTCACTAGTCCTGCCCATCCCAGCGACTGCACGAAGCGGTTTCCGATCCACGCAAGCGTGAACAGCGGGAAGCCTCCGCCGAGCATGAAGAGCACTGTGAAGAGGATCGATCCCGCCATGCCGCCAAGGAAGTTGCGCTTGCCTCCGAAGAGGTCCGCGAGTCCGCCCGAAGGAAACTTGCCCACGGCGTAAGCGAGCACACCCAGCGATGCGATAGACCCTAGGCGAATCTGTGCGATGGAAGCAGGAACTCCGCGACCGACCTGCTCGGCGAGGATCAGCGGAAGAGCGACCGAGTAATCCGACCTGCAGAAGTAGTACCCCGTGTAGCCCAGGCCGAGCAGTGCCACGGTCGCTATGTGCCAGCGCGTGATGCCGGTCGTGGCACGCTTGATAGGCGGCATTGTCGTCGGTGTTGCCGCGATGCTCAAGGCCGTTCTCCGTTTGCAATGCGAGCTTCAATCTCATCGAGGAGGGGCAGCGAATCAGCGGTGGCATCGACGATATAGTGAGCACCGGCGGCGAGCAGTTTCGCGGCGGCGACCTCACGAAGCGCAGACTGCGCCACTGGATTCAGCGCAAGCCACTCCGCATGCGGGAGGCCAACCTCGTTGCCCGTAGTCGTTACGCCAATCGTCCACATGCCAGCGTTCAGGCCCTCGGCGATGTCGCTGGGAGTGTCGCCGATCTTCACTGCAGCGGCCATCGATGTAACGCGAAGCTCGATGGCGAGCTTGCAGCACATCCACGGCAACGGCCGGCCTCCGCCAACGTCTTCGGGGCAGAGCGAGATCTCCGGCGCATAGCCCTGCGCTGCGGCGCCAATCATCAGGCGCTCCATCATCACTCTTGTGTAGCCAGTGGTCGCGCCATGGCGTAGACCTCGCGCACGGATCGCCTCAGCGAACTCTGCGATGCCCGGGATCAACGTCGCGGACGAAGCGATCTCGTCCATCATGCGCGGCGTAAAGTCGGCGTAGATCGCTTCGATTTCGGCTTCAGTGTGCGGCTGGCCGAAGCGCGACAGCCACTGAGCTGCAATCTCGGGTATGGCAAGCACTTCGCGGATATGGTCCCTCTTCGCAAGTCCCATGGAGAGGCGCAGAAGCGGGCGCGTCACAACGATTCCCTTGGCCGCAAAGGCAGTCTCCAGCGCGACGATGGGAGCGACACTACCAAAGTCCACAGCAGTTCCCGCCCAGTCTGTGACGACCATCTCCAGCTTCATAGCAGTCCCATCTCCTTGAGCGAGCGTTCACCGACACCCATCGACAGCGTCATGCCAGAGCCGCCCGGCGACGCAACGATGCGCACGCGTTTTTCTGGCCACAGGGTGACGATCGGCTTCGTCGGGTGCTTGGCGTAGACACCGTACCAGCGCTCGGCGACCTTCGGGTCGGGCGCTTTGAGGAAACCGAGTGTGTACTCAAGAATGAGATCATCGATCTCCTGCTTGTTGAAGATGTCGACGGCAAGGCCGTACTCGTGCGAGTCGCCGAGTGTCAGCGCACCATCGGCTGTCTGTGAGACCAGTGCATGGATGCCCCAGCGATCGAACTCCGGTGTCTCGGTCGCAATGCGCTGTGCAAGCGCCGGTAGCGACTTGCAGATTTGAAAGGCCGGATAGAAACGCAGCGTAAGCCCCGCGGCGAGCGACGGGCCAAGCTGCCATACCGCGGGCTGCGGCGAGGTGCGCATCATCTGCAGCTTGCAGCGTGTCAGGCCGCTGGCGGCGAAGTGCTCCGGGTAGAGCGACTCAAAGTCCTCGCCGCTGCAGACGAAGACCGTCTCGGCGTGCAAGGGTCCCGCAGCGCTTGAGACGACGTTGCCTGTCGAGGTCGGCTCGATCGTGCGAACCTGCGTGGAGAAGTGGAACTTCACACCATATCGCTCCGCGAGAAATGCGGGCAAATCGGCGAGGATCTGGCGTGGGTCGACAGTGAATTCTGTGTCGCTCCAAAGCCCACCACGCAGCCTACCCAGCGAGCCCTCTTCGACGACTGCGTCCGACTTCGCGAGCACCTGTGCCGCATCGAGCCACGAGCAGCTATAGCCCATGCCCGGCGCGACGGCCGCAAACTCTTCGCACACGGCTGCCTCATCCTCCGCATAGGCAAGGTGCAGCGAGCCGGTGTTCCTGAACGGCAGCTTAGCGGCGGTTAGCAGTTCGATCCATAGTTCACGGCTGCGCAGCGAGAGGCCGAGCATCTCGCCATGCGGTTGGCCGATGGGCCACACCATCCCGAAGTTGCGAATGGATGCACCGGCGGACTTTGGCGACTTTTCGAAGACGGTAATGGACTTGCCCGCCTTGGCCGCTGCGTACGCATGGGCCAGACCGAGGATGCCTGCGCCGACGATCGCTATGTCTGTGTGGGTCATATCGCCTGAGTGTAGAGCGGCTTCATTGCGGTGCGCTTAAAACAAAGCTGCGGAGAAGGGATTGGCCTTCTCCGCAGCTATCTTCATAGGGGTTAGAACGCGAGGCGAAGCGACATCTGGATGGTGCGCGGCCCAGCCTGTTCCTGGCTTACTACGGCGGAGACGACACCGAAGCTGCCACTGTTGATCTTGGTGTTGGGATTGGCGAGGTTCTTCACATTCAGCAGGTTCGAGAAGTCGGCCTCATAGCGGAGCTTGAACCGCTCCGTAAAGTCGAAGTTCTTGCCCAGCGAAGAGGAGAAGACCGCTAGCCCAGGGCCGCGCAGCATACCGACCCAGGCGTCGCCGAAGCGGCCGATGTCCGGGCCCGGTATGGAGAATGCGGCTGGGTTGAAGAACTGGTTGAAGCCAGGCTTCGGATTCGGGTTGACGCCCTGGACGTAGTCGGGACGCTGATAGCTGCCGGCGCTGCGCTGTCCGGGGTTGGTGCCGGAGGGGTCGTCGCCGGTGGGGGTGAAGGTCGGTGTGAGGAATGCGCCCGACTGCCATACCGTGATGCCGGTCATGTTCCAGCCGCCGACAAGAAGGTTTGCGGTGCGGCTGATGTTCGAGGCGTACATCTGGCCGCGACCGAAGGGAAGCGCGTAGTTGAAGGTGTTCACGAAGCGATTCCGCCGGGTGAAGATGACGTTGCCGTAGTCGCGGTGGATGTCGTAGTAGTCCAACGTGTTGGGGCCGTTGTCGCCTTGGCCGCCGTCTCCGATGAGGCTCGAAGGAGCGGAGCCAAGAGCGTTCGAGGCGTTGTGCGCCCAGTTGTAGGAGGCGTTGAACGTAAGGCCATGTCCGAACTTCCTCTCCGCTTCCACGGTAAGCGCGTCGTACTTGGCGCTGGGGCCGTTATCGCGGGTGAGGACCTCGGAGAAGTTGGGATACTTCAGGTTCTGCTGTCGCAGCGCAGGTGTCGCTGTCAGCGCGGCATAGCCATGGAGAACAGTTCCGTCGGTCTCGGTATAGGTAGCCGTGTTGGGCTGGACCTGGTTGAGGTCCGGGCTGTAGATGAGCTGCGTCGTGTGCGAGCCGGTGTACTGCAAGCGAAG
Organism: Granulicella aggregans; assembly: GCF_025685565.1. NCBI lineage: Bacteria > Pseudomonadati > Acidobacteriota > Terriglobia > Terriglobales > Acidobacteriaceae > Granulicella > Granulicella aggregans. Next base: position 762,842 of record NZ_JAGSYE010000003.1, on the reverse strand, counting down.
CACAGTGCTGTGCGAAAACTCCTGCTCGACCGAGGCGTTCCACTGAATCACGCGGGGGTCTTTAAGGTTCTCGGCGTTGGCGCGGCGGTAGCCGGGGCAGCTGGCGGAACCGGCAGTAGCTCCAGCGGGAAGCGTCGAGGGACTGTTGCAGTTGATCGGGTAGGTGCCGGATGCACCGAAGACGTTCGGGAAGGTCAGCGGATTTGCCGCCGAGGTGATGAACTCCGGAAAGTTGCTGGTGTTCACCCCGAGCAGAGAGTAGAGCACCGCACCCAGAACAGGAACCGAGTAGCTTCCGACGTGGGCCTTGGCTACCGTCTTGCCGTCGCCGTAGACGTCATAGGCTAGACCGAGCCGTGGCTGATAGTTGCCGTAGTAGGTGTTGCGCAGCGTGATGGGAAGGCCGACCGCATCATTGGTCACAAAGGGCGTATTGCCGACCTGTGCGCGCCAGCTTGGGGAGACCAGGGCGAGCCCCTTCGCTCCCTGGGTAATCAGGCGACCGCCGGGGTAGTTGCGATCGAACTGGCCAAGCTGGTTGGTCTTGTCGTTGAAGGGCGGATTGATCTCATAGCGGAATCCGTAGCTGATGGTGAGCTTCTTGGTCGCCTTCCAGTCGTCCTGCGCGAAGAAGCCGTAGTGCGAGGCGAAGGGCTGTCCGTCAGGACCGTTCTGCGCGTAGTCGGCTTCGGTAACGACGCCGGTCAGAAAGTCCGCAAGCGGGTCCCCGAGCAGGCCGGCATAGTAGTAGTCGCCGAACTCGTCGCCGTTGGTGAAGGTGATCTGGTCGATGTAGGAGTTGCGCACGTAGCTGAAGCCGGCCTTCAGACTGTGAGTCCCTTCGAGCAGCGTGACGTTGTCGCCGAGCTCATAGATGTGCTGCTGCACGTGGCGCGGGCGTCCGACGCCATTGGTGCCGGCGTTTCCGGCGACTCCGCCGTTGGGGTCCACATAGTTGCCGACCTGGAAGTTGGACGCTCCGCCGCTTGAAGGCACTGGCGGCAGGTTGCCGATGCCAATGCTGACGTCGGTGGCTCCGCCCTGCGCGGCGGCGGGATAGACGGCAGCGGTGTTGACGAAGGTGAAGCCGGCGCGGAACTCGTTGACGATCTTCGGAGTGACGATGTAGTTCCACGATCCGGCGAGGTTCTTCAGATCCTCGGTGTTGGTGAAGAGACCGAGCTGCGGATTGTAGTTGCTGTCGCCGTTGTTCCCCGAGTTGGTGATCTTCTTGTAGGTGTAGCGGGCGTAGACCTTCTGTCTGGAGTTGACCACCTGATCGCCGCGGACGTCGAAGCCGTTCTGGTTATAGTCGCCAGGCAACGTGAACTGGCTGATAGCGTCGTTACCCGTAACGTTGGCGTTGGGCAGCGGGAAGTAAGCGGCAAGCGCTTTCGCCGAGGCGGGATTGATGCAGTTGCTCACGTCGTTGGTGATAGCGCCCGTGCACGGGTTCAAGACCGGACCGGCCAGGTGACCCGCCCGCTGTGCGAGCGAGGGCAGAATCTCGAAGCTTGCGACTGACTGGGGACGGCGAACACCTTCGTAGTCGACGAAGAAGAAGGTCTTGTCCTTGCCGTTGTAGAAGTGGGGAATGGAAACCGGGCCGCCGAGGACGCCGCCGAAGTCGTTCGCAACGACGGGCAGAACCTGGTGGACATAGGGATCAGCCGCGTTGAAGGCCGCATTCTGAGTGAAGTAGAAGGCCGCCCCGTGGTACTGGTTGGATCCCTGCTTGGAGATGACGGTAAGGTCGCTGACCTGGCCGAACTCGGCATTATTGCTGCCGGAGTTGACCTTGAACTCCGCGATGGATTCGACCGAAGGGAAGAGGTCCTTGTTCGGTCCGCCGTTGCGGACGTTCTGCGTCGAGATGCCATCGAGCGAGAACGAGGTCTCGTTGGGCAATCCGCCAGCGATGGAGATGTTGCCGCTCTGATCAGGCTGCACCTGGGGCGCAAGGTTCGCCACGATGATCGGGCTTGGTGTGTTGGAGGCGCGGAAGTTCAGCGCCAGCTCGCTGATCTGCTGCCCGGACTTCGAGTCCGACAGGGTGAGGTCGACGTCGATCGGCTGAGCGCCCGCGGTCACCTCGACCGCCTGCGTGTCTGTGCCAACTTTCAGCGATGGATCGACCCGTACCGTCTCGCGAGCCAACAGGTGGACTTCGTCGAAGCGGCGCGCTTCAAAGCCCGGCGACGTGACCGTCACCGTGTAGACGCCGGCATCGAGGTTGACCAGCGAGAAGTCGCCGTGCCCGTCCGTCATCGAGGAGCGGACGACGCCGGTGGTGGTCGCCTTCGCCTCTACCTGTGCGCCGACGATGACTGCACCCTTTGAGTCTGTTACCGTGCCGATGATCGAGCCAAAGGTCGACTGGGCGACCGAGACCCCGCTCGTGAAGAGCGAGGCGGCAAAGAGTACGAGAGCTGCGTAGATGGGGAAGGAAACTGATTTCGCGCGCGCGGCGATGTGACTTGGCATGATGGACCTCTCGGAAGTGCTTCGATCTGCGTGGCGTCGTTTTGGGTCTTGAACGGCTCTGGCACGGAATCGTGGAAGACGAGACACACGTGTGGACCATCGGTCCAGTGTCTGAAGGAGAAAGGCTTGCTTCGTAGTGAGTGGAGTCTACTTGCGGAGTTGTGAACGGGAGGTGAAATGGTGGTTACAATCGCGCTTTTCGGGCGCAATTCGGCACTTTTCGCCGTTGAATTCCACTCCTTGTTGATCCGCTGAAAGCGGGCCGCAGGTCGTATTCAAATCGCGAACGCTTTGTTGCTTCGAGCGCAACCGCGCAGAGCGACGCTGCCGCCGAATGGCAGACGCACCAGGTGCGAGCCTGCTCGCTAGGCCATGAAGTTCATGTACGGGTTCGAGCCGAAGTTGCCGAAGTTTGGAAAGACGGATCGTATCTGGCCGTCGGAGAGTCCAAACCACTTCGCCAGTGTTCCCGCGTACTGCTCGATCGAGACCGTCGGGATCAGTCGTCCCGCACCCATATCGTTCGCCTGGTTCGAGCCGACCACTGGGTACTGGCCATACATGTCCTGCCCGTTCACCGCGCCGCCGGTCACGAAGTGGTGGCTGCCCCAGCCGTGGTCGGTGCCGTCGCTGTTCGCGGTCAGGGTGCGACCGAAGTCCGATGCGGTGAAGGCGGTCACGTTGTTTCCCAGACCAGCCGTCGTCATTATGGAATCGAAGTACTCAAGCGCCGACCCAAGCTGCGTCAGCAACCGTGCATGCTGCGGTGCTTGGTTGTCGTGCATGTCGAAGCCGCCAAGCTGCACGTAAAAGATCTGCCGTGTCACGCCAAGACCGGCTCGTCCGCCAATGATGCGGGCAACGGTCTGGAGCGAGCTGGCAAGGGGATTGTCGGTGAGCTTGTTCGTGGTGGGATCGAGATACTGCGGCGGGTTCGCCACGCCCGTCGGTCCAGCGGGAAGCATGCAAGTGGCAAGCGTCGCCTGCGCCGCAATCGACCGCTGCACGACCGCTTCGTACTCCTTGGCGAAGAGGTTGGTCTCGTCCGCGCTCAGGATCGACGAGAGCGCTGACGTTCCCGCCGAGGTGCCGAAGATGGGGTTCGAAAGACCATAGATGGGGATCGGGCCTGCCGAGGTGACGTTCAGCTGGTAGGTGTTCTCGCCGGAGAGAAAAAGCGCGGTGCCGGCGGTGGAGATGCAGGTGAAGGCAGCATTGGAGTTGGCGTTCTGGCTGCCGAGAATGTCGGCGATAGCGCCGCCCCAGCCCTCATGCACAGCGCTGCCGCTGGTGGCCGTGATCGCCTGCCATGCAGCCGATTGATCGAAGTGCGAGTAGAGCGACGCGGGCAGAGGCACGGAGTTCGCCTGGATCTGCGCCTTGGTGACCGGAGCGATCAGCGTGCCGGTGTTCGAGATAATGGCGGCGCGCCCAGCGTTGAAGAGGTTCTGCACGCCGGTAAGGTTCGGGTTCAGTCCGAAGGTACGACCGCTCTGCGGCGTCTTCAACGTGACCGGCAGAAGACTGCTCTGCGGATAAGCAAGGCCCGGAGCTCCCGAGCGCGCCTGCGTGAACGACGCAAAGGATTCAGCGTCCGTCGCGATGACAGTTCCATGGCCATCATTGCCGCCCGACAGGAAGATGCAGACCAGTGCCTTATAGTCCGGCGTGCCCGACTGCTGCGCCATCGCCGCGACCGAGTTCAGCTCAAGCAGGAAGGGGCTGACGGTGAGGCCGGCCATCGACGCCATGGAGGCGGTGCGGAGGAACTGCCGTCTTGATTGCTGCCGCTTATTCATCATCTTCATATCCTGTCTCCGCTATCCGCTAACTCGATATCAGCTAACTTGCTGCTTCACTAAAACTGCGCATTGAACGCCGGCGACGCCATGGTCAGATACACCGCCAGCTTCACTCGATTAAGCAGCGCCGCATCGATCGCTTCCTGGTCGCCGCTCGGTATGTCGATCGACGAGATCGCGCCGATGATCTTGCTGCGCAGCGATCCGTCCATCTGCCCGGCCATCAGCAGCAGGTTGAGCCGGTCCATCAGCGCATCGGGTGTAGCAGCGAGCCCAACTTCGGTCGAGTAGCTCGAATAGACATCGACACCATTGTGCGCATCCGCGCTGATCGCCGACTGCATGAAGTTCATGTAGCCAACTACCGTGGAGACGTTCGTGATCTCCATCTCCGGAGCTACTAGCCCCGCATTCACGATGCTGGTGCCAGGAGGCGAGAATCCGGGAGCGAACCAGTTGAAGACGCTCGGCGAACGCAGCGTCATCTGCCCGATGCCGTAGACGGGATCTTCCACGTCGCCCATGTTGTAGACGCCGTCGCGCGACTGCGCCGTGAAGGCGCGCGCCCACTCGATGTACTTCAGCATCGGCTCGCGGACCTTGCCGTAGCCGACATTGTCCGCCGCAGTAGTGGCATTCCGCGCCTCATCGTCCAGCAGGATCGCTTGGATGACGGCCTTCATATCGCCCCGCACGCCTTGCCCGTTGTCGATGAATACAGCGGCCACGCGTCCCACATATGCTGGGCTGGGGTTGCTGGTTACCAGGTGCTGGATCATCTGCTTGGCGAAGAACGGCGGCAGGTTCGGATGGTTGAAGAGCGTGTCCAGCGCGATCTTCAGGTCGCCCACGGGATCGGGGTTCGAGCTTGCCGCGATGCTCACTCCAAGGAAGCTCTTGGAGTCCGTCGAGTGGTGGCCGGGGAACGGCTGCATTGGCAGGATGTCTTCACCGAAGCCCGGACCCACGTAGTAGCAGCAGTTGGACCAGGCTTTGTCGCTGGAATCACCCGGCACGTTCCAACTCCATCCGGTAAATACCTTGGCCAGCCCCATCACATCCACGTTCGAGTAGGTGGGGATGGTATTGCCCGTTGCGTCGAGCTTCTGCGTCCCATCCGGATTCAACTGATACAGCCCGATCGTCAGAAGCTGCATCACCTCGCGCGCATAGTTCTCGTCGGGGTCGCGATTCGCATCGCCCTTGTCGTTGCCCTGCATGGAGAGAAACTCTCCCATCATCGGGTGCAGGGTCACGTCTTCGAGGAGCTGGCGGAAGTTACCGAAGGCGTCCCGGCCCAGCATGTCGTAGTAGTCAGCGGTGCCGCGCGGCATGTTGCCCACGGCGCCGTTGGTGCTGGAGATGACGAACATCTCCGAAAGCGAGTACTTCACGCGCTGCCGAAGCTGGTCGTTACCGGCCATCGCCTGCTGATAGAACGATTCCGCGACGTAGTTCTGGCCATTCCCGTTCTGCGTGAAGAGCGCGGCGTTGCACGTCACATCGTTGGCCGCGCATGCGGGATTGTTGATCATCAACTTCTCTTCAACGTCGGTCATGTGCAGCGTAGGTTGGGTCAGAAACTGTTCGCTGAACCACTCCAGGTAGCCGACCTTCGAGAGATGATGAATGTCGCCATCGGTCGCTCCGAAGGTGGCCTGCTCGAGGAAGCGTGAAGCGTCGGTAGACGAGACGGCGAGCGTCGAGGGTGTGCCATTGATCTGCGCGATCAGGTCGGTAGAGGTCGCCGGGCCGGGGCTGGGGTTCAATACCTGGAGGTCGAGGTTGCGGGGATCGGTGAGGTTTAGGCTTGCGGTGAGTTGGTTGCCACTGTTGAACGTCGTCGGCACCGGCACGCCATTTGCAAGCACAGTCGCTCCGGTGATGAATGCGCTGCCTTGCAGCACCACCGTGGCGGGGCCGGGGTCGAAGGCCATCGGCGTCGCCGAATTGAGGATCGGGACCGGATTGAACACGGAGATATTCTGGCTGATCGAGACAGTTGGGTCGTCGACACTGGTTGCCGTCAACTGGACGATATTGTTGGGCGTAGGAACCACCGCGGGGGCGGTGTACATCACGCCGCCAGACTGGCCCGGAGCGATCGTGCCGATCACCGCGTTGCCCTGCGCCATGCCGTTGATCTTCCACGTAAGCCCGGTATTGCTCGTTCCGTTCACCGACACGCCAAGGTAGAGGCTGTTGGTCACGCGGACCGTGGTCTCGTTGGTCTGCACGGCCAGCGTTACCTGGCCCGGCTTTACCAACTCCGAGAGGTCGTACGATTGAGCGGAGCCGGGATCTGGGTTGGTGACGTGGATGCCGTAGTTGCCTGGTGTCGGCGCGGCCAGCGTCGCGGCAAGCTCAGTCGATGAAACATAAGTCGTGGGTACCGCGACGCCATTCCAGAAGATCTGCGAGCCGTAGACGAACTGCGAGCCTGTGACCGTGACGAGCTGAGTGCCCTCTGCAAAGTTGGCGGGCGTGGCCGAGCCGATAATCGGAATCGGATTCCATACATTCAGCGTGACCGAGCCCGGCGTGTCCTTCGGATAGTTCGTCGCCTGCGCCGTGATCACCACGGTATTGCTGGGGACTGGAACGATCGCGGGAGCGGTATAGACCCCGTTGCTATCCACCGTCCCGAGCTTGTCGTTACCGCCGACAACGCCATTGACTGAATAGACCATGGGCGATCCCGTAAAGGCCGCGTTGTTCGCAAGCTGTACGGTCTGGTTGACGCGCAGAGTATTCGTCGGGGAAGCGATATACGATGCAAAGCCGGGAGCGAGCCCTGTGGCACAGCCGCTGAGCGAAAGCGCGGCGATCAGGAGCATGCAGGCGATCAGATGAGGTTGCAGTGATCGAATCTTGAGGTTCCGTTGCAGCACTCTCGCCTCCAAATGGTTCATGCGGAAGATCCCGCGAAGTCTTGCATGGCAGCAGATGACCAACGCGCTCGCATGCGCTGTCAGTTTCGCGAGTATAGCTTCAGCATGGCACGGCGAACGATCAACGATAGTTAGTCGAGATGCAACGAAAGTGCCATTTCGACAGGGGATTTCCCGCCGGCCGCGGGCGGCTTGCCTTCTGCAAGAGGCTCAATCAAAGAGTAAAGACGGCATGAGGAAGATTAGCGATGACGAGTTAATGGCCGCCTGTTGCCGCTCAGTAACTCGATCGTGATGCCCATGGCGGGAATCATAAACGCGAACGATCCCAGCACCCACATGATGACCGCGCCGAGAGTCTGGTCTTCGACCGCAGCCATGCCGAAAGGGTTCGTCGTGGTGAAGTAGAACTGGTACACCGGCCGCCCGCAGAACGCGAGGAAGGCACAGAGCAGGGTATTGATCGACTCCGCCATCAAGATGTACACGATGACGTCCCAGTCGCGACGGCCAGACTTCGTCGGCCACGGTCGAATGATGCAGTGCCAGAAGAGAATGGATGTGAGCAGGAAGCAGATGTGTTCGACATCGTGCCAGAACTCGTGCTCCAGCGCGAAGTCGTACGCGGCGGGAACGTGCCAGCCGAGGAACGCGATGTTCATCGCCAGGAAGCCGACGAGCGGCGTCACCAGCCAGTGGCTGAACCGGCGTAGAGGACGGGCGCGGATCAGCGGCGCGGCCACAAACTTCACCACTGTACGAGGCAGGCCACGCAGCAGCGGCACTGCGGGAAGGCCTAGCAGCAGGAGCGGCGGTATCACTGACATCAGCATCAGGTGTTCGATCATGTGTGCCGTCAGCATGGTGTCGGCGAAGCCGTCCATAGGCGAAGCGATAGACAGCCACAACACCACCAGCCCGGCAAAAAAGAACCCGAGTTGATCAATCCCGAACTGCTGCGGTCGCGACCTGCGAATGACGATCCAGCCGCGCACATAGATCACGCCCGTAAGCACGATTGAGGCGGTCAGCCAGACCGGAAGCTCCCATGCGCGAAAGACAGCAAGTGCAGCATCGGACATGCCTCTAGTGCCTGGCCGGTTCTGCGGGAGCCTTCATCTCGCTGGTCTTGGTGAGTTCGCGCGAAGCGTCGATCGCGGGTGCGAGGTCGTTACCGCGCAGGCTCTCAAGGAACTGCGTCAGTGCCTTCGTCTCCGATGGATTCAGCGCATTGCCGTAGGCCGGCATGTTACCTCCGCCCTGCAACACCTGGCGAATGATCTGGTCTTCCGTCATGCGCGAGGCAACGTCATCGAGCGCCGGACCACGCTCCCCGCCAACACCATCGAGCGCGTGGCAGTTGCGGCACTGCTTGTTCTGCAGCACGATCGCGCCCTGGCGCTCCAGTGGCGTGCGGTGCGCGAGAAACTTCGCCGGAACCGGGTCGCTCGACCACGCGTTCATGATGGGACTCCAAGGCGTGTACGTTCCAAGGTGCGTAAAGATGCCGAGCGAGACCGCGATCACCGAGACCATCAGCACAGCGACCGGGCGCTTGGCCCAGTGGCGTTCGCCCTCGCCGGAGACCAGGGGAAGAAGCAGCATCGCTGCGATGCCAATCACCGGGGCGACGAGCATGACGGGCGTCTCGATCGACGGCGGAAGGAAGGCCAGCACCGCGTAGATCCAGAGGAAGAAGTAGTCAGGCTTGGGAGCGGTCTGGATGATCGTTGGATCAGGCGGGCCACCAGGCCCGAACGGGCCGAAGAAGAAGGCGCAAGCCATTACGGCGAAGATGATCGCGGCAGCAAAGACCGCATCCTTCCATGCGGCATCGGGAACGAAGGGGATGCCGGTCTTCGCCGTCAGTTCGTGGTACTCCTTCACGTAGGTCTCTTTGCGAACGATGCGACCGGGCACAGGCCAGTCGCTGACGCCGTGGAAGAGTGTCATCCAGATATGCACCCCGACAGAGGCCAGCAGAATGCCAGGGATGACAAAGACGTGCAGCGTGAAGAATCGTGAGAGCGTAGCCGCTCCGATAGTAGGCCCGCCGAGGACGAGGTGCACCAGCGGTGCTCCAATGAACGGCACACGCGAAGAGATCGAAGCACCGATGCCGAGACCCCAGTAGGCGTCCTGGTCGAAGCGCATCACCTGGCCAGTGAACGCCATGCCCAGCGTCAGCAGCAGAAGCAGGACACCGACGATCCACGTAAGTTCGCGTGGAAACTTGAACGCGCCGAAGAGGAAGACCTGCACCATGTGGATGAGCACGATGGCGATCATGAAGTCCGATCCCCAGCCATGCAGCGCGCGCACGTACCAGCCCAGCGCGATGTTGTGGTTCAGGACGTTCAGCGAGCTCCACGCATCCCCGGCCGTGGGGCTGTAGATCAGCGCGAGCAGGATGCCTGTTACCACTTGCAGAATAAGCAGCACGGTCGCAGCACTGCCGAAGACGTACCACCAGCTTGCGTTGTTCGCCGGCGTGGGATGCGAGGCGAAACCCCACGCCGTCTTGAAGAGACCGAGCCGGCTCTCGACCCAGTTGAAGACGCCGAGGCCGGCTTCGGTTGCGCGGTCCTTTATGCTTGCCATGGCTTAGACCTCCTCGCGCTGGGTTGTCTCTGCGGCTTGAATCTGGATCAGCGGCTTGTCTTTGCCGGCGCACGATGCCTGTGTCGCAAGCGTTGGCATGTCGCCTGCGTGGATCATCAAGCCATCGCTGGTCAGCTTGTACTTGTACTCGAAGAGCCCGCGCTCGGGCGGCCCGGAGGCGCGATCGCCGTTCTCGTAGTAGGCCCCGCCGTGGCAGGGGCACATGAAGAGCTTCGACTCCGAGAACCAGCGGACCGGACAGCCAAGATGCGCGCAGTTGATAGCAAAGACCTGGAACTGCGACGCGGAGATCCGGCGCACCCAGCAGGCGACCTTGCCGGTCTGGCCATCGCCGAGGCCCTTCACCGGGCTTTCGAAGTCAACTAGCCGAGTCTCGCCGACGGGGAAGTTATCGGCCGGACCAAGCCCAACCCACGCGCCTTCTGCCTCCGCCTTCTTGCTCGCCGGACCGAGCAGGTATCCAACTATCGGCACGGCCAGGGCCGCGCCTACCGCGCCATTCAGCAGCACGGATAGCTTGAAGAGAAAGGTCCGGCGGGAGTGCGCGGCGGCCTTTGCCTCGGGCGACAGGTCGTTATTTTCAGATTCTCCGGGGTGGGGGAGGATCTCTGAGACGCTTTGTTCAAGCGGGTCTTTTTCGGACGAATTTTGATCGAACCGGTTTTGTTCAGACAAGGGGCTCTCCGTGGACTACTGGTGTTGCTGGTAAGGCTGGCCGGGAGTGGCGATGCGATGGCTGGCGATCCAGGCGACGATGTCGGTGACCTCGGCGTCAGTCATGATCTGCTTCGCTCCGGAGACCGTATGCTGACTCCAGTCAGGCATGCCGCTCTCCGGCTTGCCGGCGAGGATATTGCTGCGCAGGAACTGGTCGTTCACCAGCGCAAGATAGGCTGGATCGACGATTGGGCCGGTGTGTCCCTTGCCCATGCCGCCTGCTCCGTGGCAGCTTGCACAGAATGTGTTGAACGCCTGTTCTCCCTTGGTTGCATCGCCGGTCAGCGTGGCGGCGTAAGGCGGGGGCGCGGGCGATCCAGCCGGCAGCGGCTTGCCCCACTCGGAGACGATGCCGTGAGCGATGACTCCGACCTGCTGATCGGTCAGCATCCCTCCGGCAGCTTTGCCGAAGGCCGGCATTAGCGTGCCAGGAATGCCAGCCGAGATTGCGTGCGTGATGTTCGCTTCCCCCGCGATCGCTAGGTACGTCGGGTTGTTCAGCGAGATGGCGGCGGCAAGCTGACCGTTCGCCCCATGGCAGGCGGCGCAGTTCTGTTTATAGAGAGTGGCAAACTCGAGCTGCTGCTCAGGGCGGACCTGTTCCTCGGCACCGAGGCGTGGCTTGCCGGGAGCGTTGCAGCCGGTAGCAAGAGCGGCCAGCGAGCCGGCAAGCAACAGGCACAGGATGGAGCGTTGCGTCATTGCTGGGCGTCCTTGTCTTTCTGCTCTTGGGCTTCGTGTTCTGGTGCGGCGACGTGGATCACAGGAAACGTGTCGGTGTGCAGACCGGCGCGCACCGCGAAGGGAAGCGCGCGGAACTGCGGCGTCCGCACCTTGGTATGCAGGTTCACCACGTATCCACAGACGAGGCCGAAGGCGATCAGCGAGATGAAGAACCAGAACCAATCGATGCGCTGGTTCAGGATGGGACTGATGACGTTGATGCCGGAGTGCAGGATGACCGTGAACATCACCGGCGCTGCCACGCCAGCGGTGAGGATGGGCCAGCGCGGGAACATGGGCAGCATGGCTCCGTAGAGCAGCCCCACCAGCAGCGACGTCAGGCCGTGAATGACCAGAGCGGCGAGTGCTCCGCGCAGGTGGAACTCGCTCAGGAACGCGTCGCTCGCGCCCGCCCAGCTCACGAAGCCGCCGGCGGCCAGCAAATTCGTGGCGTACCAGAAGCTGTGGTACTTGATGAGGCTGAAGATGCCCGCCGGAACAGTCATCGCGATACCCCCGGCGATGCCACCCTTGATGCCGGTGGTGATCTGGAAGGTCTCGACCGGGATGACCAGTCGTGGCTTCTCGGATGCCGGAGCACGCCTGCCAAGGGTGCGGGTCGTCGAGATCTCGATCGGCTCAATCTCGACAGCGACCGGGATGTGGGCCTCGTGCGGGAAGACTTGCAGGAACCAGCCGACTGCGCTCCAGACCGTGAGGATCAGGCCGAGGATGCCGATGACGATATTGGTCACAAGACCGGCGCAGATCAGCGTGATGCCGAGCGACATCACCATCGGGTAGGCCGTGGGCGCGGGAAGCTGGATCACGTTCGTGTCTGGTGCGTGAGGATCGTGCTGCATGAGGCGCCTCCTTTCTGGTGAAGCTAGCGGCCGAAGACAGAGCCCTCAGCGACCGAATACATAAACGACGAGAAAGACAATAATCCACACAGCATCGACGAAGTGCCAGTAGAGCGACAGGACCTCGAGTTTCTCGGTGTGCATACTGTTCAGCTTGCCCGTGAGCGAGAAGATCAACGCCAGCGTCAGCATGATAAGACCGATGACGACGTGGCTCGCGTGCAGGCCCACCAGCGAGTAAAACGTCGTGCCGAAGAGGTTCGTGCGGATGGTCAGATGATCATGGACGATCAGTTTGTACCACTCCATGCCCGTGCCCGCGAGGAAGATGCCGCCCAGCAGTACGGTCAGCGCCAGCCACAGCGAGGTCGCCGCGCGTGCGCTCTTATGTAGCGAAGAGACGGCATAATGCACCGTAATACTGCTCGAAAGCAGGCAGATGCTGGTGAGGATCGGGATCTCGAGGACTTCTTTCGGCGTCGGTCCGCTGAGGCTCTTGCCCACGTAATAGAGATACGCGACCACGAAGATGATGAAGATGGCCGCCTCGGCGATGATGAGGCACGCCATGCCAACGACGCCTTTGGAGGGCAGCTTCCACTCTTCGACTTGTGCTTGCGGGATGACTGCAGCTTCGCTCTGGCTCATGCGGGGGTACCTCCTCTCTATTCGTATTGGCCGTCGGTGTCTTCAGGATGCTTCAGGTCCCACAGCGGGCGGCGGCTGGCGACGCTGGGCGTGGTGGCGAAGTTATACGCTGGTGGCGGCGATGCGGTGGCCCATTCGAGCGTCCAGGCGTCCCATGGATCGGGCCCGGCGACTTCGCCCTTGAAGTACGACCAGACCATGTTGAAGACGAAGATCAGCGTTCCGATGGTCTGAATGCCGGCACCGGTGGAGACCAGGAAGTTCAGCAGGAACCAGCCGCGGTCGGCTTCGTAGGTATAGATACGGCGCGGCATGCCGAGCATGCCTGGGATGTGCATCAGGTCGAAGCAGAGGTGGAAGCCGATGAGGAAGATCCAGAAGTGCCACTTGCCGATCTTCTCGCTGAGCAGGCGACCGGTCATCTTCGGATACCAATAGTAGAAGGCGGCGAAGAGCATGAACAGGATCGCCCCGACCAGTACGAAGTGGAAGTGGGCGACGACGAAGTAGGAGCCGCCAAGCTGCCAGTCCAGCGGAGCCACCGAGAGCATGATTCCCGTCAGACCGGCCAGCATGAACTGGAAGAGAAACGCCACGGCAAACAGCATCGCGGTGGTGAAGTGGACCTTGCCGCCCCAGATGGTCGCGAGCCAGTTGAAGATCTTGATGCCGGTCGGGACGCCGATGGCCATCGTCGAGAGCGTAAAGAAGGCGTTGCCCGCAGGTCCGAGGCCGACCGTAAACATGTGGTGCGCCCAGACGCTGAGACTCACGAAGCAGATGCCGATCGAAGCGGCGACCATCGCTGTGTAGCCGAAGATGGCCTTGCGCGAGAAGACCGGGATGATCTCGCTGGCGAAGCCGAAGGCCGGCATGACCAGCACGTACACCTCGGGATGGCCGAAGATCCAGAAGAAGTGCATCCACAGCACCGCCGAGCCGCCCGCCTGCGCGTCGAAGAAGTGTGAGCCTAGGTAGCGGTCCAGCATCAGCATGATCTGCGCTGCGGTCAAGGGGCCGACAGCGACGAAGGTGAGCAGTGACATGCTCAGGTAGAGCCAGACCAGCAGCGGCAGCCGGTTCATCTTCATGCCTGGGCAGCGCATGCTGATGATGGTGGTGACGATGTTCAGCGCCGTGCCCACGCTTCCGATTCCGCTCAGGAAGACGGCCAGCGTCCAGTAGTCCGTGCTGTGACCCGGCGAGAACGCATGCGCCGTCAGCGGTGCGTAGGCCCACCACCCCACATCCGGAGCGCTGCCCGCCCCATACATGCCGTCGCCGCCTATGTAGCTGAAGTAGAGCAGCAGTCCGCCGAACGCAGAGATCCAGAAGCTGAAGGCGTTCAACCGGGGAAACGCCATATCGCGTGCGCCGATCATCAGCGGCACAAGATAGTTGCCGAAGCCAAACAGAATCGGCATGCCGACGAAGAAGACCATCGTCGTGCCGTGCATCGTGAACAGCCGGTTGAAGGCCTGCGGCGAGACCGCGTGATTGTTCGGAAACGCCAGCTGGATGCGCATCAGCATGGCTTCAAATCCAGCGATGACGAGGAAGATCAGCGAATAGCCGATGTACAGCATGCCGATCTTCTTGTGGTCGGTGGTCGAGATCCAGTCCTGCAATACCTCGAATACAAGGCGGCGCGGAGCCGTTTCTGTAGTCTGGTCTACGGCTGCCGGTACTGGAGTCTGCGTGGCCATGGGCTTCCTTTCTTCAACGTCTACTTCTCTTCAGCGACTATTTCAAGGTGACGAGGTACGAGGTCACAAGGTCAAGATCGTGCTGGTTCAGGTGCATCGGCGGCATCAGAACCCCGGGCTTGAAGTGCGATGGGTCGTCGACAAACGTCCGAAGATTCTCGCGGGTGAGGGGAACAGCGCCCGAGGCGAAGGTGTCGCGGCTGGCCAGGTGAGTCAGATCCGGCCCGAACCGGCCGTTCGCAACCGTGCCTGCGACCGTGTGGCAACTGATGCACGCGTTATGCTCGAAGACCGCTTTGCCCTCGACGGCGTCAGGGCTCTGCGAAGCGGTCTGTTGCTGGTGAGCGACCCACGCCGCGAACTGCTCCGGCGTATCCGCATAGACCCGCAGCAGCATCTTGGCATGCTGCGTGCCGCAGTACTGCGCGCACTGGCCAAGATAGAGTCCCGCCACCTCTGGATCGATCCACATGGTGTTAACCTTGTTCGGGATCAGGTCCATCTTCCCGGCGAGCCGCGGAATCCAGAAGCTGTGGTCCGTGTCGGCCGACGACATCGTCAGGTACGTTGGCGTCGGATGTTTCGGGTCGCTGACCGGCACGTGAAGCTCATTCGCGGTCACAATGCCGAGCTTGGGATACCGGTACTCCCACCAGAACTGGTGTCCGATTACCGTGACGTCGAGCGCCTCCGGCGACTTCCCGGCGTGCTCCGTGCTGAAGATGACACGCGTCGTCGCCAGGAAGAGCATCACCGTGATCAAAATGGGAATGACCGTCCAGGAGAGCTCAATCTGGTTGCTGCCATACACCTGCGCCGGCTCCTGATCCGCGTTCGGCGAGGAGGGGCGGTGCCGAAACCGAAGGAGAGCGTAGACAAGCAGCCCGCCGACGACGAGGAAGATGCCGCCCGTAATCCCATAGACCAACCACGATAGACCAACGACCGAGTGAGCCGGCGTTCCTGCAGGCGCAAAGGTAGTGGTAGGGCTCTGCAGGAAGTCCGAGGTGACGGCGAACGCAAGGCCGGACGACACTGGATGAATCGGCATATATCTCCACAAAGCCGGTTAGGGTGGAGGTAGCAACGAAGAAACAGACGAAGTTATGTCTACAGTCTAAACTCCTTCGCTGCCATCAGATGTGACTTGCGTCACGCGCCGGTTGAAAATCCCGAAAAGTTTTCGATGAAATTGTCCTCCGGAAACGTTTCCAGCGTCACTGCACTCCTAGTCCGTCGTTGGGGTGATAGTTGGGCGCTGATGGGATCGGAATCTCCGGCACGGGATGTTCCTTCAGTTGGTCGAGCACTACCTGCACCGCCTTCTCCAACTGCGCGTCGTGGCCTGCGGCAACCTCCTTGGGAAGCTCTTCCACCTCGACATCCGGCGCGATGCCATGGCCTTCTACCTCCCAATCGCCGTGCAGCCCGTAGATCGCGTATCGCGGCGCGGTTACGCCTCCGCCATCCAGCAGCTGAGGATAGCCACCGATGCCAACCAGTCCGCCCCAGGTCCTCACCCCGACCAGAGTTCCCAGATTGGCCTTGCGGAAGTACCACGGCATGGCGTCACCACCCGAGCCCGCTGACTGGTTGATGATCATCGCCTTCGGCCCGAAGATCGCGCCGACAGGATCGTGTACCGGCTTGCCGTCGCGCTCGATCGCGCCGCTCAGTGGCTTCTGGCTCAGTACGTTGGTGACGTAGTCGGCGATGAGGCCGCCCTCGTTGTAGCGCTCATCCAGCACCAGCGCCTGCCGGTTCAACTGTGCGTAGAAGTACCGGTTGAAGTTGGTATAACCCGCGCCCGCCGTGTTCGGCATGTAGATGTAGGCGACCTTGCCGCCGCTCATCTTGTCGACCTTGCGCCGGTTCTCGTTAATCCACTCGAGATTTCGCAGGCCATGTTCCGACGCTGTTGGCACCACGGTCACATCGCGCGCGCCGGTACCGTCCGCCTTCCAGCCGACGTGCAGCACGGTCTGCTTGCCGGCCGTGCCGTCGAAGAAGCTGTAAAGGTTATCGCTGGCGTGCAGCTCTCGCCCATTCACCGCAAAGAGATACATCCCCTCCCGGACGTTGATACCCGGAAGCGTGAGCGGTGCGGTCAGCGATGGTTCCCAGTTCTGGCCGTTGTAGATCTTGGCGAACTTGTAGCGATCCCCCTCGACCTTATAGTCGGCGCCCAGCAAGCCGACCCGTGGCGACTTGTCCGGCACATGCGGGCCACCGACAAACATGTGGCCGATGCTGATCTCACCCAGCATCTCCTCAGAGAGATAGGTGAACTCCGAGCGCGAAGACAGGCCATCGAGATAAGGTTGATACTTCGCTTCGATCTTCGGGATGCTCAGGCCGTGCGTCTTCGGGTCGTAGAGGAAGTCCCGCTCAATACGCCAGGTCTCGTGATACATCTGCTTCCACTCCGCGCGGGGATCGATCTCGGTCGTCATGCCGCCGAGGTTCAGCGGCTTGCCTGGGGAACCGTCTGGTGATCCCGGCTTCAGCTCCCCGGTGGAAACGACAAACCACCCATCATGCCGCGAGTAGAGCGCCTTCTCCCCGTTGGCGGAGACATTGAAGGCGTCCAGATTCCGCAGCAACTCCTCCGTGTCTCGCTTCTCCACCGTAAAGCGCCATAACGAACGGAGGTTCGGAGCATCGTCCTCGCTCGAGGACCGGCCGACCGGGCCACCTTCGCCAAGATAGAGAACCCCGGTCTTGCCCACGGCGAGGTCAAGATAGTTCCGTGCCGGCACGGGCAGCGAGAGGATGCGATTGCCGATGCCTTCGAGTTCGATCTCCACCTCTACCGGCTTGTCGTCCTTCTTCGCGTCTTTGGAATCCTTCTCTTTGTCCTTGGAGTCCTTATCCTTCTTATCGCCTTCTTTCTTGTCGCTATCGCCGGCCTTATCGTCCTTCTTGCCGTCGTCGTCCTTCTTCGCGTTCTTGTCCTTCTCGTCGTCGCTCTCCGGGGGAACTGGCGAGGTGCCGTACTTCTTCAGCACCACAACGTACGGGCTGCTCGTCGTCGCGCGATCGAGCGAGGAGAGGTCGATTCCCGCCGTCGACGGGCCATTGTCGGTCGAAGCAAGGAAGTAAATGAACTTGCCGTTCGGATCGAAGACCGGGCGCAGCGCGTCGCTCATGCCATCGGTCACCTGGGTCGACTTGTGCGTCTCAAAGGAGTACAGCCAGATCGCGTGAATCTGGTTCTCAAGGTCGCGAGAGTACGTAATCCACTTCGAGTCCGGCGACCAGGAGACCCTGCCAAATGGGCGGTCGAAGGTGCCATAGATCGCCGTGTCCACCTTAACCGGCTTGCCGCCGTCCACGTCGACGTAGAAGAGGCGAAGATGCTTGTCGGTATAGGCGATGCGCTTGGAGTCCGGCGACCACGACAGGTTGTAAAAGTACGAAGGATCGGGGCCGAGGTCGATGACCTTCGGAGAGGCCAGCCCATTCTGGTCGCGGATGTAGAGCTGATACTCGCCCGAGGCGTCGCTGAAGTAGGCGATCGATTCGCCATCCGGCGACCACGCCGGATCGCGCTCCGCAACGGCTGACGTCCGCGTCAGGTTGCGCGTGTCGCCCTTTTCGCCGGGCACGGTAAAGATCTCGCCGTGCGCCTCAAACACCGCGCGAGCTCCGGTCGGCGAGAGCGCCGCATTATTGATCTCCTGCGGTGCAATCGCCGCGATGTGCGGACGCAGCTTCGGCAGATCGCCGTGCAGCGTGATTGACAGGGTGCGGTCCTGCTTCGACGCCGGATCGAACATGTGCAGCGACCCGAACTGCTCGTAGACCAGGCCGCCAGCGCCGCCGCTCAACGATTTCATGTCGTAGCTCTTGTTATGCACCAACTCGGTGACCGCCTTGCTCTTCGTGTCATAAGCGAAGAGCGAAACGGGCCCGTTGCGGTCCGAGAGGAAGTACACGACATCGCCCACCCACACCGGATGGCTGTCGTTCGAGTTCTCGCGAGGAATCTTCACCAGGTCGAGCGACTTCAGGTCGATCAGCCAGATCGGCGTCGTCTGACCGCCGCGATAACGCTTCCAGGCGTTCTGCCACTGTGCGACCGGCACGTAGGCGATCGCCCTGCCATCGCCGGAGTAGGAGCCGTCGATGGCGCTCGGTAGCGGCAGCGTATCGGGTACGCCGCTGCCATCGGCGTGTGCGGTGAACAGCCGCGGGAAATCGCTATAGCTGGTACGGCCGGATGCGAAGAGGACGCTCTTTCCATCCGCGGTCCATCCCTTGGCGAGGTTGCCCGCCGGGTCCCAGGTTAGCCGCTTTGGCACGCCGCCGCTGGCGTCGATCAGGTAGACATCGCTCGCCCCGCCCACGCGCGCCGAGTAAGCGATGCGGGTTCCATCCGGAGAGAAGTACGGCCCAGCCGTGACGGAGCCCTCGACCGTAAGCCGCTCCGCCTCGCCGCCATCGCGCGGCGCTGTCCATATGTCGTCGGCGTACACAAACGCGACTTTGTCCTTGTTCATCGAAGGATTGCGTAGCAGCACCGGCGGAGCTGCGAAGCTGGAGCTTGTGATAGCGATGAAGGCTGCGAGAAGAGAGACGACGTGCGGCAGACGACGTGACATGATTCGCTCCATGATTTCCAGCGGGATGCTTTCGCCCCGAAAAAAGAAGATCAGCCCCATGCAGGAGTTACGCGCCGGGGTTCCAGTCTGAAGTTCGTCTTGATGCCATAAGTGTAACGTGCAGCAGCAGTTTGCGGGGAGCGGAGACAGCCGCTACCGCCAGTTTCGTTACCCGGCGGTCAGTCGCCAGCGGTACACCCTACAACTAAAGAAACATTCGAATTGGTGACCCTATGTGTTTTTCTTAAGGGCTATAAGGCTCTTTGCCTCGTCGCCTGAATATGCCGTCCAGTGCCGCCGGAATAGGGTGGCGCGATAACGATCTCAGTCTCACGAACTCCCCGAGGTGTGACTTGCTGCTCCGCGCCAAGATTCTTCTGACCCTGATCGTCGCAAGTGGCGGCCTGAGCCTCTACTTGTTCCGTGGGGGCGCAAGCGGTGACTGGATCTACTTCTCCGTCTATCTCGTCGCCGTCCTTCTCAGCTCCGGCATGAAGGTGGGGATGCCGAACTCCGACGGAACCATGTCCGTGAACTTCCCGTTCATCTTCCTGGGCATCATCCAGCTCTCTCCCATGCAGGCTTTACTGCTGGCGATGATGAGCGTGCTCGCCCAGTGCCGTTTCAAAGTTCTCAAGCCCTTCACCCTGGTCCAGATTGTCTTCAACGTATCGAACGTAATCACCGCCACGGCACTTGCCCGGGTAACCTACTCTGAGCTCTTCGCGCGGCACATCGCTATCGCTCCGTCGCTCACCTGCGCTGCGGTGGTCTACTTTCTCGCCAATACCATCCCAGTTGCGCTCATCATCGCCTGGGATCTCCGTGAAGCTCCCTACACGATGTGGCGGAATAACTTCACCTGGTACCTTCCTTTCTATCTTGTGGGCGCGATGTTGGCGTTCGCAGCAGATATCATCGGCGAGCGCTTCGGCTGGCTCACCTCGCTGCTCCTGATCCCGATGGTCTACACCATCTTCCGCGCCTACAACGCGCAGATGGCGATTATCCGCGATCGAGAACAGCACGCTATCGACACCGAGGAACTGCATCTGCGGACCATCGAAGGCCTCGCCATGGCTATCGAGGCCAAGGACCAGAACACGCATCGCCACCTGATGCGCGTCCGCGTCTATGTCTCTGAACTGGGCAAGATGCTGAAGCTCGAGCACTCGATGATGCAGGCCCTGCTGACCGCGTCGTTCCTGCACGACATCGGCAAGCTTGCGGTGCCCGAGCACATCATCAACAAGCCCGGCAAGCTGACCTTCGAAGAGTTCGAAAAGATGAAGATCCACCCCGTCGTGGGTGCGGACATCCTCGAGCGCGTGCGCTTTCCCTATCCCGTTGTGCCCATCGTGCGCTCGCATCACGAAGCGTGGGATGGAAGCGGCTATCCCGACGGCCTGAAGGGGACAGATATTCCCATCGGCGCTCGTCTGCTCTCGGTCGTCGACTGCTTCGACGCGCTCGCCTCCGAGCGCCCCTACCGCAAGCCGCTGCCGCTGAACGAGGCCATGGACCTGGTCAGAAGCAAGGCCGGCATCCACTTCGATCCGGAGATCGTCGCCCTGCTCGATGCCAACTATCTGCAGCTCGAAGAGATGGCGCGGCAGCAGATTCATGACATGGCCCCGCTGAATGTCGATCTCGTGATCGCGCGCGGTCTCGCGCCGGGCGCTGGCTTTGCGCCGACCCAGGCGGAGAGCATCGCGGCCGAAAAGAACTCCAAGATCCGCGAAGCTGCCGGCAACCATCAGAACTCGCTTAATCTCATCGCCGCCGCAAGCCGCGAGGCCCGCACGATCTTCGAACTGGGCCAGGTGCTCGGAAGCTCGTTGAGTGCGCGTGAGACCAGCTCCATGATGTCGACGCAGCTCCGGTTGCTCATCCCGTTCAACTGCTTCGCTGTCTACATCAGACAGGATGAATTCCTGACAACGCAATATATGGATGGCGAGCTCGCCCGCGCCTTCACCTCCCAGCTCGTCCCCATGGGTGAAGGTCTATCCGGCTGGGTGGCGGAGAACCAGCGGCCGATCATCAACGGCAATCCGACCGTCGAGCCGCACTACATCGTCGAGACCGGCCTCTTCACCGCGACCAGCTCCGCCATCTCGATCCCGCTGTTCAACCTCGATGGGTCAGTCCTTGGAGCGCTCTCGCTGTACGCGGAAGGCAACGCCGCATTTCACAAGGACCACCTCCGTATCCTTCAGGCCACCGAATCGAAGTTCTCGCTCTCGCTGCAGAACGCTCTGCGCTTCCGCTCTGCCGAGTCGGACGCGAACGTCGATCACCTCACGCAGCTTGGCAATATGCGCCACTTCTTCCAGAAGCTGGACGCGCAGATCGAGATCGCGCAGCTGAGTATGCAAAGCTTCGCCCTCGTCGTATGCGATCTCAACTCCTTCAAGGCCGTCAACGATCGCCACGGACATCTCGTCGGCAACGATCTGCTCAAGCTCGTAGCGAAAGAGTTCCGCCAGTGCTGCCGCGACCAGGACACCGTCGTCCGCATGGGCGGAGACGAGTTCGTCTTCCTCTTCCCGGCAATGGACGGCGCTTCGACTGCGGCCTGTGCCGACATGCTGGAGAAGGCAGTGCAGCGCGCCTGCATCGATCTCAAGCTCTATAACGATGTCTCGGTCAGCATCGGCCTCGCCTCTTACCCCGCCGATGGAGAGAACGCAGAGCAGCTGCTTGGCGTCGCCGATCGCAAGATGTACCGCAGTAAACGGGCCTTCCACGGGAGCCGCTCAACAGACGAACGAAGCGCTGTGTTGGAGCCGGTCGTCGCAGTATGAACCTGATCTGCACCCTCCTTCGTCGCCTGCTTCGCATGGCCACGGTAGTCCTGCTGGTGGTGATTGGATCCATTGTCCTGGTGCGGTTTGCTCCCGGTTACCTTAGCGATGCCCGTGAGATGGATGCCCGCTACGCGGACGGCGCGCGCAATGAGCTTGCCGCAGAGGCGGCCCGCAGTGCTTCGGTCGGAGGCATGCTGTGGTCGGAAGTACGTGGTCTGCTGCGCCGGGACCTTGGCGTCTCACGCCAGTATGAGGTCCCCGTTGTCGAACTGGTCCGGCCCCGTCTGGCGGTCACCGTAGGCCTGCTTCTGAAGTCAATGCTTCTGGCATGGCTTATCGCCGGATGCACCGCGACGATCTCCAACTGGGGAAGATCGCCGGTCTCGCTTCCGGGCAGACTCTGCCACCTCACATCCACACTTCTACTCGCTGTCCCGATCGGTGCCATGGCAACGGTCTGCCTGTTGGCAGACAGCGGCGGCCCGCTGCTGGTCTTGACCACGCTGCTTGCCGCGCGCGACTTCAAGTTTCTCGACCGCATGTTGCGCAAGGCCTGGAACGATCCCCATCTGCTGCACGCTCGCGCCCAGGGAGTGCCCACGCCGGAGTTGATTCGCGTTCACTTATTGCCTGGAATCATGCCACAGCTTGGCTCGCTGGCAACGCTCTCGATCCTGACGGCGCTCGGCGCGATGGTCCCGGTCGAGGTGATCTTCAGCACGCCGGGCATCGGGCAACTTGCGTGGAACGCGGCGATGAATCGCGACCTCCCCGTCCTGCTTGCGGTGACGGTGATGATGGCCATCGCGGTTACGGCCAGCGGATTCGGTACAGGATCGCGTCGTGCGACGGAGTGGCAGAGCGCATGAAACTCCGTTCCATCGCCGGCTGGCTGCTTCTCGCCATGATCCTGATTGCAACTGGAATCGTTACATTCTCAGGCCGGGCAATCTCAGAGCAGGACCGCAACGCTCTTCTCGAAGGAGCTTCGCATCAGCACCTCGCGGGCACCGACACCCTGGGCCGCGATAGACTCGTTCGCGTCTCCGCAGCGTTTCTCTTGAGCCTCACCGGCGCGGTCGCTGCATCCTTCATCTCGACTGCAGCGGCAGCGGGTGTGGGTTTGCTTGCAGCTTTCAGCACGGCAGGTATCGGCACACTCACGATGTTGGTCTGCGATGTCTTTCTCGCGCTGCCGTGGCTCTTCCTGCTGATGATGGTGCGATCGATGCTGCCGTTGAGCACATCTCCCGCTCACTCTGCCCTGATCACGTTCGTAGTTCTGGCCGCGCTTGGATGGCCGGCATGCGCCCGCGCGGTTTATCAGGGAGCGCTGCGCCTTAGAAACTCCGAGTGGATGATCCATGCGCGCGCAGGCGGCATGCGTCTTCGGCAGATTCCTAAGCAGGTTCTGCCTAACCTGCTGCCGCTGTTGCTGCCTCAGTTCCTCATCTGCGTGCCCGCCTTCGTGGTCGCGGAGGCGAACCTTGGCACGCTCGGCCTTGGAGTTGGCGAACCGCTCCCGTCATGGGGAGGCATGTTGCTTGAACTCGGCAACTCCGCCATCCTGATGCGGACAGCTTGGGTCTATCTCCCCATTGCGGTTCTCGTCATGGCCTTGCTGCTTCTCGAATCCACCGCGAGGGAGGCATGATGTTGCACGCTCTCCGCTTCGGCCGCTCCGTCGCTCTATTGCTTACAGCCGCAACTGTGGCGCAAGTCGCGAGCGCGCAGGCCGCGCCAAGACTGCCCGGTGAACTCGCCTGGACCATCGGCTACGATCCCAAATCCTTCGATCCCGCCAAGGTGGATGAAGAAGAGTCCGAGCAGGTGCGCTATCTCACCGCCGGCGTGCTGCTTCGCTTCAATCGCTACAACCAGCAGGTGGAGACGCAGCTTGCGAAGAACTGGAGCCTGTCACCGGATCGCAAGAACATCACCTTTGTCCTCCGCCCCAATCTCACCTTTTCTGATGGCAGCAAACTCACCGCGAACGACGTCGCATGGTCGATCCGTCGCGTTCTGCTTCCCGCAACTGCCGCTCCGGTCGCCGAAGAGTTTGTCGAGCCCGCTGGGGTCACGGTCGCAACGCCTGATGATCACACCGTCGTCGTTCATCTCCCGAAGCCCGTTGTTGGCATCGGCAAGGTCTTCGATGAGATTGCCATCGAACCCGCCAACCGCCCCAGCGAAGGCCGCGTCACCTCTGGCCCGTATGTAGTCGCTGACTATCGCCGCTCGCAGTACGTTCGCTTGCGCAGGAACGAGCACTTTCAAGGCAAAGAAGGCGACCGTCCCGCAGCCGCGAGCAGCATTCGCCTCGACGTGCTGGACAACGCAGAGAAAGAGATCAGGCTCTTCCAACGCGGAGAGTACGACGTCATCAACGATCTGGCCCCGGACTACTATGACCTGCTGAAACAGAAGTCTCCTTCAAGCGTTCGCGATCTTGGACCCTCGCTGAACACGGAACAGATCTGGTTCAACCAGTCCCCGGCCGCGCCCATCCCCGCATGGGAGAAGGCGTGGTTCCAAAGCCAGGCCTTCCGTGTTGCCATCTCGCAGGCGATCCATCGCGCAGATCTCGCGCGCGTAGCTTACGAAGGCCACGCGACTCCCGCTTACAACTTCATCTCGCCCGCAAACGCTACCTGGTATAACCGCAGCGTCTCGGCGCCGCACTTCGACGTTGCCGCGGCGAAGGCAGGCCTTGCCCACGCCGGATTCCGTATGAACGCGGGACATTTGGAGGATGCAACGGGCCACGCCGTCGCCTTCTCTATCCTCACCAACTCAGGCAACGCCGCGCGCATGAAGATGGCGACGCTTATCCAGCAGGACCTCGCCGCGCTGGGCATCCGCGTGACCGTCGTCGCCCTGGACTTTCCCGCCCTCATCGAGCGCATGATGCATACGCAGGACTATGAGGCGTGCCTGCTTGGTATCTCAAACGTCGACCCCGACCCGAACGCTATGATGAACGTGTGGTTGAGCTCCTCTCCAAACCACCAATGGAACCCTTCTGAGAAGACGCCCGCAACCCCATGGGAGGCCGAGATCGACAAGGCCATGCAGCAGCAGGCCACCTCGCCGACCGAGGCCGGTCGCAAGCGCTCAGTCGATCGCGTCCAGCAGATCGTTGCCGACCAGCAGCCCTTCATCTACCTTGTCTATCCGAACGCGCTCTACGCAATCTCACCGAAGCTCGAAGGCGTGAAGCCAGCGGTGCTGAAGCCCGGCGTGGTGTGGAATGTGGAAAGCCTCCACCTGCAGGGGGCGCGATGAAGCGACATCTCTTGCTAAAGGTAGACCTGCAGGCGCGGTATGGGGATCGCGCTGTGTTGAACGATGTTCGGTTCGAACTGGAACCGGGTGAAGCACTCGCTTTGGTAGGAACAAGCGGCGCAGGCAAGAGCACCATCGTCCTCTCGCTGCTGGGACTGCTTCCATGGCGAGGAGGCACGGTGAAGGGCGAAGTCCTTCTCGACGGTCTTAATCTTTTGACGCTGAAGGAGCGCGAGTGGCGCAAGCGCCGCGGCTATCGCATCGCTCTCATCCCGCAAAGTCCTTTATCCGCACTGAATCCCGCGCTCAGTCTGCTCGACCACTTCAGCCATGCCTGGAAGGCTCACAACAAGGGCGGCCAGTCGGTCTTCAAGCAGCGTCTCGTTACCGTGCTCACGGAGGTCCAGCTACCCACCGACGCGGAGTTTCTCTCGCGCCGGCCCTCACAGATCAGCGTGGGACAGGCGCAGCGCATCCTGATTGCGCTTGCGCTGCTGCATCGGCCCGCGATCATCATCGCCGATGAGCCAACCAGCGCTCTCGATCCGGTGACGCAGAACCAGATCGTCGAGCTTCTCCGGCATCTCACGCGGTTGCACGGAACCGCGTTGCTTTATATCTCGCACGATCTAGTCTCTGTAGTTCAACTATGCGACCGGATGGCTGTGCTCGACGCCGGAGAGATCGTAGAGACGCTTGCGGTAAAAGACCTTGGGCTGGCGCGTCATCCTATGACGCGCGCACTCCTTGGCGCTCTTCCCGTGCCCGTCGATGTCCTCCTGACGTGCCAGGGACAGAGCGGCGCGAAAGAACTCTCTAAGTCCGCATAAAATTCGCCCGCAATCTCCCAAAAATAGTTAGGACTTACACCTTTCGGGGTGGTGCTCCCACCTCGGAGCCATTGGTCGCACCAATAGGCATGCACTAAAGTGCAACAGGTAGGAGCAACTGCAAACGATTTCATTCGTTGCCTGGTGAATAGGTAAGTTGCGATCTCTAACTGTCGCCATGCCGCGCCGCTGAATGCGCAACTGGCCACTCCAGTGCGTGCAGCAAGCAAACTTAAACGTCTTAGATCAACACGACGAATCAGATATCCGAAATCAGATATCCGAATGAGAAATTCAGGAGCACTTATGAATCGCTTGCAGCGTCTTCTCCTTTCCATGACTGTATTGGTCTCTCTCCCATCGGCGGCCATTGCGTTCGGCCAGGGCGTTCAGGCGTCGAAGCTCTCCCGTGACCTGACTTCGGCCGCACCCTTCCAGAAGGTCCCGGTCATCATTCAGTACAAGCACGACACGACCCAGTCGCAAGCCGACAGCATTCGCCTGAACGGCGGCTCCGTAAAGCAGCAGATGCACCTCATCCACGGTATCTCCGCCGATATGCCTGCTTATATGCTGGCTGCCGTCGCGAACGATCCCGAGGTCAGCTACATCTCGATCGACCGCAAGGTCAGCGCCCGCGAAGTCCCCTTCGCCGCGCCCGAGTACACCATCGAGCCCATCAACGCGCCTCAGGCATGGGCCAAGGGATACATCGGCACCGGCGTCGGCATCGCCGTCATCGATAGCGGCATCAACGCCGTCAACGATCTCTCCCTCAGCCCCCTACTTCCGGCATTTCTCAACAACCTGCTCGGCAATCGCGTCGTCTACAACGAGAACTTCGTTACTACGGACAACACGACCAACGACATGTACGGCCATGGCACCCACGTCGCTGGCCTGATTGCAGGCAATGGCTCGAACTCGCTTGGTCTCCGCTACTTCCGCACCTTCTTCGGCTCCGCTCCGAACGCGCACCTGATCAACCTTCGCGCTCTCGATGCCAACGGCGAAGGCACGGACTCTTCGGTCATCGCCGCCATCGACCGCGCCATCGCCCTTAAGGATGTCTACAACATCCGCGTCATCAACCTCTCGCTGGGCCGCCCCATCTTCGAAAGCTACACCCAGGACCCCCTCTGCCAGGAGGTGGAGCAGGCATGGAAGGCTGGCATCGTGGTCGTCGTCGCCGCCGGTAACGATGGCCGCGACCTGAACCTCAACCCCGAAGGCTACGGCACCATCAACGCTCCGGGCAACGATCCTTACGTCGTCACCGTGGGCGCGATGCGCACCATGCAGACTCCCACCGTGCAGGACGACCTGATCGCGAGCTACAGCTCCAAGGGCCCGTCGTTCATGGACCAGGTAGTGAAGCCGGACATCGTCGCTCCGGGCAACCTGGTCATCAGCAGCAAGTTCCCCAACGATCCTCTCTCGATCGCGAACCCGACGTTCATCACGCCGCTCTCGTTCTATGAGCGCAACGGCAGTGCGACCACTCCGTCGGCGACCTACTTCCCGCTGAGCGGAACCAGCATGGCTGCAGGCGTCACCAGCGGCGCCGTGGCCGACATGATCCAGGCAGCACCCAGCCTCGGTCCCGACCAGGTGAAGGCACTGCTGATGCAAAATGCAGACCGCTCCTACTTCCCGCAGACCAGCAGCGTTACCGATGGCGGCGTTCTCTACACGGCGAACTACGACATCTTCACCATCGGCGCTGGCTACCTGGACATCAACGCGGCCATCAACGCTGCTCGTGTCCACAATGGTAACGTTCCCTCCGGCACCGCGATGTCTCCCATCGCCAGCTTCGATCCCAACACCGGCAACACCTACATCATCACGGACCAGACGGCTCTCTGGGGCAAGACGGCTCTGTGGGGCAAGGCTGACATCTGGAGCGCGTCAAGCGTCTACGGCGCGACTGCCTTTGAGACAGTCAACGGTGAGACGGCACTCTGGGGCAAGACGGCCCTCTGGGGCAAGGAAGATCCGAACGCCTTCACCGCTCTCTGGGGCAAGACAGCTCTCTGGGGTAAGGGAACGCCCGATGCCGCAACCGCTCTGTGGGGCAAGGACAACTCCGGCCCGATCGATCCTTCGGCTTCGATCTCTCCGCTTCTCTACTAACGAACCCGCTTCAATCCATGCGTAGAGGCCGCCCTTTGAGGCGGCCTCTGCGCGTTAGCCTGTCTACCAGCTTCCGCGTTCGCCGAAGATATCGATGACACGGCCGAGCCGCGCGGCGCCCTTGATCCAGTTTTGTTGCAGGCCGAGCTCTACCGCGTCCGCGTCTCCTGCGACCACGCCCGCGATGATGCCCGCATGCTCCGCCACCGAAAGGTGAAGATCGTTGATGATGGAGCTCGCGTAGAGCCGCCAGTAGCGCTCGGTCTGCGGAATGATGGCAGCGTGAAGCGTGGCGAGTCGCGGACCTGCGCCGGCCTCGACGATCAGTTTATGGAAGTCGCGATCAAGCTCGAAGATCTCACCTTGCCTGCCCCCGCGTCCCTCTGCAATCGCGAGCAGCTTCTCGTTGATCGCCTTCAGCTTCGCCGCAATCTCTCGTCTCGCGGCGACAGGCATCTGTGCGAGGTTCCGTCCTGCGACGCCCTCCGTGTGACCAACGATCGTATACAGCTCGTTCGCATCCTCCTTCGTCAATGGCGCAACGATCATCCGAGACTTGGCCACATTGCGATGTTCCATCACGTAACCTTCACGCTGTAGTCGTTGGATGGCGGCGCGCACCGGCGTTCGGCTCATATTCAGACGCTCGGCCACATCTGACTCGACGATCCACGTTCCCGGCGACATCTTGCCGTGCACGATCAGATCACGAATATCGCGGAACGCGGTGGCCAGGCTGGTGCCGTGCTGTGCCTTCGCGGGCTGCTTCGCAGTTCGGGTCGGCCTGCTCTTCAAAGCGGGCAGGTTGCCTTTGCGTGTTGTCATCGCAGCTCCTGCGAAGCCGCGAGCTTTGCGGAGATGCGCCACTTCCACGGCAGGTAGACCGGCACTCCCAGCAACACGATGATCAGCCCCGGCCAGGTGTACTGCGGCTTGTAGCGCAGCAGCACGTAACAGATCCATGCGGCCATCACGATGTACGCCGCGGGCAGTACAGGGTAGCCGATCGCCCGGTATGGCCGTGGCCCATCGGGCCGCGTGCGGCGCAGAACGAATAAGCTGAAGATGGTGAGGATGTAGAAGATCAGAACAGCGAAGATGACGTAGTCCAGCAGATCGTTGTAGCTTCCACTCAGGCACAGCAGGCACGTCCACGCCCACTGCAGCCAAAGCGAGTTGACCGGTGCCTTCGACTTCGGACTGAGCCTGCCGACGGACTTGAAGAAGAGACCATCCTGGCTCATCGCGTAGTAGACACGCGCCCCGGCAAGTAGCAGGCCGTTCATGCAGCCGAAGGTCGAGACGAGGATGACCGCAGCCATCAGCCTCGCGCCCATGCTGCCGAACGCCGATTCCATCACCGCAGTGCCAACGCGGTCTTCCGTGGCGAACTGGATGCCGCGTCCGGCGATAGTAGCTGCGTGGGCATCGCCCGCCAACGGCAGCACAGCGAGATAAACGAAGTTGCAGAGCAGGTAGAGCAGCAATACGACGCCGGTGCCGATAACCAGGGACAACGGCAGGTTGCGCTTCGGGTCTTTGATCTCGCCCGCCGTGAAGGTGACGTTATGCCATGAGTCCGAAGAGAAGAGCGAGCCGACCTGCACGACCGCAACCACCGTTAGGAGCCCAACCAGCGCGGTCGGGCCGTGCTCTCCCACTTGCACCGCATGAAGCGTATGCCATCCCGCGCCCGACCAGAACTGCTGCCATCCTGCTCCGAAGTTCAACGCAATCGCTGTGGCATTGCGCGCGACGAGCCCCACCACGATCACACCGAAGAGCGCCAATACCTTGGCCGAGGTGAAGATGTTCTGCACCAGCGCGCCGAACTTTATACCGAAGGTATTCAACAGTGTGAGCAGCGTAATCATGGCGATGGCGACGAGATTCGCCGTGTTCAACCCGACGTTGCCCGTACCGTGATGCCAAAGCCAGTTGCTCTTGCTCACTGCGGGAAAGAAGACGCCTAGGAACTTGCCAAAGGCCACGCCCACCGCCGCGACCGTGCCTGTCTGAATCACGAGGAAGAGCGTCCAGCCGTACAGAAATCCCCAGATCGGCCCAAGCGCCTCGCGCAGATAGACATACTGCCCGCCTGCCTTGGGCATCATGGCCGCCAGCTCGCCATAGCTGAGAGCCCCGATGAGGGTCATCACCGCGGTCAGCAACCACGCCCCGATCAACAACACAGGCGAACCCAACGTCCGGCTCATATCTGCCGGGACGATGAAGATGCCCGAACCGATCATCGACCCCATTACGATGGCGGTCGCCGAATAAAGTCCCATTCCGGTTACAAATTGCGGAGTGGCTTGATTGTTCTGCGGCGGAAGCCCTTCGGTGACCCTGGCCGGGGGGATCGTCATCTCTGCCACGCCCCGTTCCACAGGCGAAGGATGCCAAGCGGGTTGCCGTCCTGCAACGCGGGATGCAGGGCCGACTGCGGCAGCCCCTGATAGGAAACGGGCCGTGTAAAACGAAAGATCGCCTGGCTGCCAACAGAGGTGGAGCGTCCGTCGGAGGTAGACGGGTACGGGCCCCCGTGCACCATGGCATGATTCACTTCGACGCCTGTGGGGAAGGTGTTGAAGATCACACGGCCCACGCGCGTCTCCAGCACACGCAGTAAGTCTGCACGATCGGCTAAGTCCTGCTCAGTGCCGAGAACAGTCGCTGTGAGATGACCTCCAAGGCTACGTGCGGCCTCGAGCATCTGTTCGCTGCCGCTGCAATGGACCAGCAAGGTAGCCGGCCCAAAGACCTCTTCCGCGAGAGAATGATCAGCGAGGAAGACATCCCCCGTCGTCTCAAGTAGCGCAACCTGCGCGGAGAAGCCCTCTCCTGCCTGTGAACCGTGCGATGTGCGAAGACCGCCGCGTTCTTCGACGGAAGTCGCGAAGTTCTGCGAGATGCCCTTGGTCAGCAGAGAGAACGGTGCTGTCGACTCTACGCTCGCGCGAAGCGTCGTGGTGAAGACCTCGTCCTGCGCGGCGAAGACCAGCCCCGGCTTGGTGCAGAACTGCCCTCCGCCCAGCGTGAACGATCCATGCAGCCCCTTGGCCAGCGCCTCTCTGCGTTCGGCAAGTGCGCCCGGAAGGATGAACACCGGGTTGGTGCTGCCCATCTCCGCATAGACGGGGATAGGCACGGTGCGCTTCGCCGCAAGATTCATCAGTGCTCGTCCTCCGCGAAACGAGCCGGTGAAGCCGACAGCCTTCACGTCCGCATGCTGCACCAATGTCGCTCCCACATCGTGTCCCGCGTCGAAGAGCAGAGAGAAGACGCCACTGGGTAGCCCGCACTTCTCGATAGCTTCGTTGATGATGATGCCCGCGAGTTCGCTGGTGCCGGGATGCGCGGGATGTGCCTTGACGATGACGGGATTGCCCGCTGCAAGCGCCGATGCGGTATCGCCACCCGCGACTGAAAATGCCAGCGGAAAGTTGCTGGCACCGAAGACAACTACCGGCCCAAGCGGACGCAGCATCGAGCGGAGGTCTGGCTTCGGTGGCGTCCGCGCGGGATCAGCCGTCTCGATGCGCGCCGACACCCAGGATCCCTCTTCAAGCACCGTTGCGAAGTGCCGCATCTGCCCGCTGGTGCGTGCGACTTCGCCGGTGAGCCGAGGGATTGGCAAAGCAGTCTCAAGATTGGCTCGTGTGATCAACTCCGGCGCGGCAGCGTCAAGGCCATCCGCGATGGCGCGAAGCAACGCGGCCCGCTCTACACCCGAAGTGTTCGCAAAGATGTCGATGGCTGACGTGGCCGCTGCGACGGCCTTGTCTACGTCTGTGGTGCTTGCGGAGAGATACGATGGCTCAAGCGCGCGGCCATCCACGGGATTGTATCCAGTGAAAGCAGCGCCGCCTGCCTGTGCCGTCTCCCCGGCGATCAACGATCTTCCTTGAAGCTCTGCTGCGATTGCGTTGCTCATGGCTATGCCTCCTGCAATGCGGCCAACGGTGTGGACTTAATCGCGGGCGGATTCGCCTGCGCAGCCTTCAGCACTGCCTGTGCTTCTTCTAGATCTGCTCCAGCGATCTCAAGCCGGGGAGCGCGCACCGTCGCTGTGCCCGTGCCGGTCTGGCCCTGCACCCACTTGATAAGCTGCACGAACTTCGGCACGGTGTCCATGCGCAGCAACGGGAGGAACCAGCGATAGAGAGCGAACGCCTCGTCATGCTTGCCCGCGCGTGCCAAGTTGAAGAGCTCGACAGACTCCGCAGGATAGGCGTTGACCAGCCCCGCGACCCAGCCCACGGCTCCCGCTGCGACGCCTTCGACCAGCAGATCGTCGACGCCGACAAAGATGCTGAGGCGATCGCCAAGCAGTGACCGAATGGCGGCAACCCGGCGTACGTCCGCGCTCGATTCTTTTACGGCTTCGAGGTTGGCGTGCTCATTCGCAAGTTCAAGGATCTGTTCGGGAAGGAAGTCCGTCTTATACGCGACTGGGTTGTTGTAAAGCATGCAAGGCAGCTTCGTCGCGGCGATGACGGTGGAGACGTGGTGCTTCATCTCGCGCCAGTCGGAGGTGTAGACATAAGGCGGCAACACCATCAGGCCGCTGCATCCGGCCGCTTCAGCCTCCCGCGCAAGCTGCACGGCATGTTTGGTGGACAGTGCTGAGATCGCCGCAACGACCGGCGTCTTCGTCGTCTCGGAGACCTCTACGGCGGTCTTCAGAATGGCGAGCTTCTCCTCATGCTCAAGCGTCGCGCCTTCGCCAAGCGAGCCCAGCATGACCAGGCCAGTGCAGCCATTCTCCAGCAGCCATGCGGCGTGCTGCGCGAGGAAGGCGTGATCGACGGTGAGGTCGCTGTTGAAGGGAGTCGTCATTGCGGGCATAACGCCGTACCAGTTCATAAAGTCTCCTGAAGTTCAGTGATTTCGTGTGATGTTGTAGAGGCGGAGGTCGTCAACGCCGCAAGAGGGATAGGAAAGAGAGGTGGTCGCACCGAGGTGTTGCGCCAGCCGAAGAGCGTCTGCACCGCCGGTCCGCAGATGCGCCCCTGGCACG
Organism: Granulicella aggregans; assembly: GCF_025685565.1. NCBI lineage: Bacteria > Pseudomonadati > Acidobacteriota > Terriglobia > Terriglobales > Acidobacteriaceae > Granulicella > Granulicella aggregans. The sequence continues at coordinate 729,698 of NZ_JAGSYE010000003.1, read as the reverse complement.
GGCCCATGCCACAGCGTGTCTGCAGCTTCGCGTCCGTCCATGTGGAATAGGGCTGAAGCTGTTTGTAGCGGACGTCCTCGCAGCGGCAGACGATGGTGTCCGGCTGCGCAAGGTTGAGAAGCTCCGGGCGCAGCGTAAAGGCGCGGTCAAGTCTACGGCCGAAGCTCTGCTCGCGGTCACGGAGTCCATAGAGTGCTGTCGCCTCGTCGAGCTTGTCAGTTGCGGCCAGACCGGCGATCCGTCCCTGCACCAGCGCCGCATCAAGGCCGGCGATACCCGTTGGCTCTCCCACGCAATAGATAGGCTCCTGGGACGTCTTTTGCGTGTCATTGACCGCGACGAAGTCCCCGGCAAGAGCGCATCCCAGCATCACTGCGAGCTCCGTGTTGGGAACCAGGTGAAAGCCGCACGCGAGCAGATCGCAGGGCTCAGTCCATGTCTCGTTGCCATCGGTAAGCCGTACAGCTCTTAGCGCAGTGTTGGCTTCTGCGGCGACGGGCCAACAGCCGGTTTGATACGGCACGTTGCCAAGTGCGGCACGATAGCGCGCCCCCTGTAACAGCTTTGAAGGCTGGCCAAGCAAACCGGCGGCAAATGGAACAAGAGCGCTCAGACTAGCCTGCTCCGCCACGGCGACGATCTCCGCTCCTGCATCCTGCAGATAGACAGCGATCGCGAGTAGCAGCGGCCCGGTGCCCGCTACGACGATGCGCCTTCCCGCAACCGAGTAGCCGCCCTTCACCAGCGCCTGTAGACCACCCGCGCCGAAGACCCCAGGCAGTGTCCAGCCGGGGAAGGGAAGGAAACGCTCCCGCGCTCCGGTCGCAAGAATCAACCGCTTCCACACGTATGTCTCGATCTCGCCGGATGCCTCACAGTAGGTCCGCAGCGTCTTCGCATGGGGCGCGTCGAAGACCGCTCTGCCATAGAGAACTTCAGCCTCCGAGCGTTGAAATTCCGCGATGGTCTTGCTACGCAGAGACGAGCCGCTCTTCTTTGAGATGTCGATACCGTTACGCCAGATTTGTCCGCCCGCTGCAGAGTTGTCGTCGAGCACCAGCACCTCGGCCCCGCTGTTAGCCGCAGCCGTCGCGGCGGCAAGTCCTGCCGGACCTGCGCCCACGACCAGTACATCCACCTCTCTCGCGAAGGCCACAGTTGCGGTCATGGCTGCGACTCCAGCCTCATGCCTTCACAACACAGAAGCTGGCAGGTACGACGATGCGGAACGCCATCGACAACCGCGCGACACTCGAAGCATATGCCCATGCCGCAGAGGGCCGCACGCCTCTCCCCAAGGATGGAGACGCGCGAGGGGGTGCTGGAGTTTAGAAATACTGAGCTCGCCATCGTCCCTGCCGGCACGCGGACTGCTGCGCCGTTCAGCCAGACGGTAAAGACGGCGCGTTTAGTCATGGCTCGCCCCCATCGCATGCACACGGCACGGCAGGTAAGGCGTCGGGTCGATCACCGATGGCCGCCCCAGCAGATGATCGGTCAACAGCCGTGCTGCTCCCGGGGCGTTGGTGATGCCGAGACCTTCAAACCCAACGGCGACGAAGACACCCGGCTCATCCGTTGGCCCGATCAGCGGAAGTTTGTCCGGAGTGGCGGCGCGGAAGCCAGTCCACACGCGCAGGCTCGAGAGGTTGGCGAGCCCGGGCATGTAGCTCTGCGCGCGCTCGATCATGCGGTTCAGGATGCCCGTGTCGATCCCCGGATCTTCATCGCCGTACTGCCGCGACGAGCCAAGCAGCAACTGTCCGGTGCGTCGCGGCTGCACGTTGAAGGCAACCGAGTCTGCGGTCGACTTGTGCGCGCTCCTCAGGTAGCCAAGCTCCACAAGTTGATGGCGGACAAATCCCGGATAGCGGTCCGTGATGACGAGGTGCCCCTTACGCTTCTGCAGCGGCAGCCATGGCAGAAGCCGGAGGTCCGTGCCTGTCGCGACGACGATCTGCCTGGCCGCCAGCCGTGTCCCATCTTCGAGGACGACGTCGCCGGCGTCGAGCGCGGCAGCGGCTTTACCCCTAAGCAGGACCGCGCCCAGAAGCTGAGCAGAGGCAAGAAAGAACTCCGCTGCTGGCGGAGGATAGATCACCCCGTCGTCCGGCACCAGAAGACCGCCCGCGAGGCCCGCGCGCAGGTTCGGTTCCTCCTGCGCCACGTCCACCGAGGTCAATATCTCTGCGGTAATTCCGCAGCGACGGTAAGCGCAATGCTTCGATTCGACCTCGGCCATCTCCTCGTCGTCATTGGCTACCCACAACGTGCCACACTGCTCGTACTCCACGTTTTGCGGAAGGCGTGGAGCGAGTGTCTGCCAAAGACTGCGCGAGTAGCAGGTAAGCGCGAACTGTGCGGAAGAGTCGTCCATCACTACGACGTGGCCCATGCCGGCAGCCGTAGTCGCGCCGCCGGGGACCGCGCACTCCACGATGCCAACGCGAAGCCCCGCCTGCGCGCACTCCAGCGCGCAGGCTGAACCGACGATGCCTGCCCCTAGAATCAGGACGTCGAAAGTCTCGATAGCAACGCGTGATTCCATCAGAAGTCGATGCCTCCCGCGAAGGGATCGGATGAATCGAAGATCAGGGTGGTGTCCGCTGTGATCCATGCGCGGCCAGTGATGGTGGGCAGCACGCAATCTCCTTCGGGCTGCACGGAACCGGTAAAGCATGTCCCGAGGATGCCCTCCTGCTGCCACACCTCGCCCGCTGCCAGCCTTCCATCGGCGTAGAGGCAGGCCATCTTTGCACTGGTGCCGGTGCCGCAGGGCGAGCGGTCGAAGGACGCTCCGGGACAGAGTACAAAGTTTCGGCTTGAGGCTACCGATGAAACGGGCGCAGCGAAGAGTTCGATGTGGTCGATGGGCGCGCCGTCCTTGCCTGTGATGCCTTGCTGCTCGAGCGCGGAACGGATCGCCTTGGTCGCTCCGACAAGCTGATCGCGGTTCTTGGCCACCAGCTCGAAGGGATGTTCGCCGATGAGGAAGAACCAGTTTCCGCCCCATGCGATATCGCCGGGCAACGGGCCGATGCCGGGCACTTCAACCGGTACTGAAGCGCGGTAACGATAGCTGGGAACGTTGCGGACCGAGACGCTCATGTCGCTGTGCAGCTCTGCCTGCACCATGCCGACGGGCGTTTCGAGGAGATGACTGCCGGGCCCAATGCGGCCAAGATACGCCAGCGTGCGGACGACTCCCATCGTCCCGTGGCCGCACATGCCCAGGTAGCCGACATCGTTGAAGAAGATGACTCCAGCGACGGCTGCTTGGTCTTGAGGTTCGCAGAGCAGAGCCCCGACGACGACTTCGGAACCGCGTGGCTCGCAGACCGTGCCCGAGCGGAAGTGGTCGAAGCGCGTCTTGAAGATCTGTACGCGCTCGGCCAGAGTGCCGGTACCCAGATCCGGGCCGCCTTCGACGATGACGCGCGTCGGCTCGCCCTCGGTATGGGAATCAATGGCGCGAACTCGGCTCGGCGCAGGTACAGTTTCAACCATGCTGAGAATTGTAGACGAGATTGGATACAAAAAATTAATAGGATTTGCCGCGAAATTTCCTGCCAAGGATGAGACCGAAAGTGGTTCCCACGCTGGCGGAGTGGTCCGTGACGCCAAACCGTATGCCGCCGTCGACGCTGGTGGAGATTATCGCCGACGCCGACGAAATGGTCGCGCGGCTACAATCTGTCTGTGGCGGCGAGCTTTCAATTCGCGGTAGCGGCATCGTTCGAACCTTCGCGGGCTGAGGAGATTCTGCGCTCCGTACCGGCTGGGCCGGGGGTGTTCGCTCTTCGTGGATTCAAGGAGACAGACGAACCTTACCTTACCCGGACAGCGGACCTGCGGCGCAGGATGCGGCGGTTGCTCGACCCTCCGGAGTCGCAGTCGAAGCGCCTGAATCTTCGCGAGCGCGTGGCGCGGATCGAGTACACCGTGACCGGGTCGGAGTTCGAGTCGTCGCTGGTGTTGTATGAGGCCGCTGCGGCACTCTTCGGACTTGCTGAGGCGCGGCGAAGATTGAAGCTGCACACGCCATACTTTCTGCGGTTCACGGCGGAGAACGCGTTTCCCCGCGTCTACGCGACGAACCGTTTGAGCAAGCGCGGGCTGGCGCAGATGTATGGGCCATTTCCTTCGCGTGCGGCTGCGGAGCGGTACTGCGATGCGGTGCTTGATCTGTTCAAGATTCGCCGGTGTTATGAGGATCTGAAGCCCTATCCAGAGCATCCTGGTTGTGTGTATCAAGAGATGAAGAAGTGTCTCGCGCCGTGCAACATCGCCTGCACGGCGGAGGAGTATAAGGCGGAAGCGGACGCGGTGGACGCCTTCTTCGCGACGCGGGGCGAGAGCCTGATGGCGAAGATCGCAGCCGAGCGCGAGGTCGCAGCCGAGGCGATGGAGTTCGAACAGGCGGCGGCTCTGCACGAGAAGTATCAGAAGGTGAAAGCGGCCGCCGCGCTGGCGGACGAACTCGTCAGGCCCGTGCTCGAAGTGCGGGCGGTAGTGGTGCAAAAGGCAGCGCCTGCTAGGACAGAAGCGGACGACTTGCAGGAGGCTGCGGTCTTCATGGTTCAGGCGGGGTGCATCGCGGGGCCGGAGCGCATGTCGACCCTCGGCGTTCGCGCGGTCAAGGAGCAGACGAGCGTGGGTAGCTCGCTGTTTGCGCAGCCGCTGATGTTGCAGGCGGTGCCGCTTGAGGGCTCAGCGACTGAGGCGGTGGAGAGCCCAGAGGTGCGGGCGAGCGAAGTGCTGGCGCGGCTCCAAGCCAAGGCGGGAGTGCCGTCGGATATGGCATTGCTGAGCGATCATCTCTCCCTGCTGCGGCGGTGGTACTACCGTCCGGAGAAGCAGCGTTCGGGCGAGGTGTTCTTTCCCTATGCGGACGGCGGATGGCCGGTGCGTCGGATTCTGCGTGGCGCGGCACGGATGGCCCTGGGCGAGCCCATGGCGATGGCCGAGACCGACCGCGAAGGGGCGAAGAAGATCAACGCTGGAGCGAAGATCAAGGTGCTCCACGAAGGGAGGCCGGATGTGGAGCGGGTGGTCGAGGTCGCTGAAAAAAGTCCCGTCGCTAGAGCCATTTACCAGCCGCAGGTCGGGCGGAAGATAGATGCCACGCTGGATTCATAGGGGCTCTGCCGAAGAATACTGATGCTCGAGCTGAAAAATCCCAGCAAAAGTGCCGATAGAGATTCGTGAAAAACTGGTCTATCTCGCTTCGTATCTCCGCCGGCTTCGCTCTGGTGCTGGTCTTCATGGCCTGCTTGTGCGGGCTGGCGATCCATACGATGCGTTCGGTGCTGGCAAGCGAGAACGCGCACGCCAAAAGCTATGTGCCTGCGACGCAGATGGCCACGGACTTTGAGCGTGACGTTCTGAACGCCCGCATCTTCTTCATCTATTTCGTAACGATCCAAAAGCCCGGCTCTCTGGACAAGGGCTGGGAACGATATAACCAGGCGGAGAAGCAGCAAAAAGACCTGCTGACGTTTGTGAATGGCAGCGAGGAGTTGCGTGAGCTGCGGCCGGGCGCCGAGCAACTGGGTAGAGATCTGGATGCTTACAGGCCGGCGCTTGAAGCGACCCTGAAGATGGTCCAGTCCGGCACGCTGCATGGCGATGCGTACGATGCACAGGTGAAGGATTGGGCGGCCAAGGGCGCGATCATGGTTGGCGATGCCGGCAAACTCGAGGTGCTGTGCTCGACGGTCAGCGGGAGTTCGAGGAAGTCGATTATCGATAGCCTGCAGAGTTCGATGACCAGCAATCTGGTGATCTTCCTGACTGGGTTCTGCGTCTCCGGGTTGATGGCTGCGGTGATCGTTCGACAGATCAATTCGAGCCTGCGCACGTTGACGAGTGAGTTGCGAGGCGGATCGGAGCAGGTCTCGGACGCGGCCACCCAGGTGGCGGCAGTGAGCCAGGATGTGGCTCGCGATGCCTCGCAGCAGGCGGCCATGATTGAGGAGACTTCTGCATCGGCGGTAGAGATCGGCGCGATGGCTTCGCAAAGCGCGGAGAGTGCGCGGGCCGCTACCGGACTCGTCGTAGAGGCAGTCAAGAATATCGAGTTTACTGACCGCGCGATGGAAGACTGCAACGCTGCGATGAACGCGATCGGCCAATCCAGCAACGACATCGCGAAGACCTTGCAGGTGATTACTCAGATTGCCTTCCAGACCAACATCCTCGCGTTGAATGCTTCGGTTGAAGCGGCGCGCGCCGGTGAGGCGGGAATGGGATTCTCAGTGGTGGCCGATGAGGTGCGCAGCCTGGCGCAGCGTTGCTCGGCTGCGTCGGAAGAGATCTCCGTGCTGATCGAGCAGTCGCTGGGCAATGCGGCGGCGGGGAAGACCAAGATCGGCGTCCTGACGGATGCCAGCAAGAGCGTGAGTTCGGTCTTCTCGCAGATGAAGCCGCTGGTGGAGCAGATCGTCGGCAACAGCCGGGAGCAGAGCCAGGCGATCGACCAGATCGGCCGCGCTCTGGTAAAGATGGAGCAGGCGACCCAGAAGAGCGCAGCGGCGGCGGAAGAGAGCGCGTCAGGTGCGGAAGAGTTGAATGCGCAGTCGGAGCAGATGCGGATGCTGGCTGAGGGGCTGGGGCGGCTGGTGGATGGCGCCAGTTCGGAGAGTGCTCCGCGTGGGGGCGGTCGCGCTTACCGGATGGCGATGTCGTAGATTTCTGCCATGCCGGATGTGGGCGAAGGGTCTATCCGTTTGCTATGTTGCATCCGTCATTATTGTTGAATGTGCAGGCATATGCGACTGACCCGTTGAAGTGACAATCGGAATCCATATTGTCTTTCACGAAACGGCAGTTGGTGAAACAGCACTAAACAAACTTGCAATCCGTGAAAGCGGTGCCCTGAAAAAGACAATTCTCAAAGGTGCATTCGATTAGAACGCAGCAGTTGAACAACCCTGCATACCAGTCGAGATTGGCGAAGGAGCAGCTGTTGAAAATTGAATCGATCTCGGTCGGCCAGATTTCAAAGTCACGGAAAATACAATACAGGTAGCAATCGTCGTGCCAGTCGATCTGGGCGACTCTCTCTTGTGTGATTGTTTCGGACCTCATCGTGAACCGGTTATAGCAGAGTATTGATAACCCGCCTCGGGGTTGCTCCCCGCGGCGTTTCGCTTTTCAGGGCGAAACTTGTGTGCCTCCGGAGTGCCCGTTGAGCGCCCATAACTGTAGAGTGACGCGACCATACTCGCTGATCTGCGCTTCGGTGTTGATGAAAGTTTCCAGCGACGCGGCGCTGATACACTTTGCCGGTAGAGGTTGAAGGGGTGAGAGACGATGGTTGAGCTGGCGTTTTCGATATTGGCAGCGGACTTTGCGCATTTGGCGGATGAGATTGCCGCGGCGGAGCGGGGTGGTGGGACGATCGTGCACGTGGACGTGATGGATGGGCACTTTGTGCCGAACATCACCTTTGGGCCGCCGGTGGTGAAGGCTGTGCGAAAGGTGACGAAGCTGCCACTCGATTGCCACCTGATGATCGAGAATCCGGACGCATACATTCCGGAGTTTGCGGCGGCGGGGGCGGACATGATCTCGGTACACCAGGAGGTCTGCCGGCATCTGCATCGGTCGCTGCAGTTGATCGCCGACCATGGGATGAAGCCCGGGGTGGTGATCAATCCGGGGACGCCGGTGGACTCGCTGATCGAGGTTTTGCCCATGGTGCATCACGTTCTGGTGATGAGCGTGAACCCGGGGTTTGGCGGGCAGAAGTTTCTGCCGTTTTCACTGGAGAAGATGGCGTATCTCGCCGAGTTGCGGCATGAGATGGAGTTGAACTTCCGCATAGAAGTCGATGGTGGAGTGGCTCACGATACGGTGGGCTCGGTCGTCGAAGCAGGAGCGGAGATGCTGGTGGCGGGGTCGGCCATCTTTGGTCCGGGCGGGGCAGAGGCCAACGGGAAAAGTTTTCTGGCGGCGGCAAGAGAGGCTGAGGCCCGGATGGATGAAGAAGACGAACACGAGCACTCGCATGGGTGAGGGCTTGTGACGGCTCACTCATCGCGATACTACCGCGATGAATGGGGCACCCCCTGGTGGCTGGGTTCCCACATCTGGCGATGAAGCTGCCAGATATGGGGCAACCGGCCGAGAAGAGAGTTTGTGGCCTGGGAGCCTTTCGTCGGGCTGTGGCAGGCACGAGTTGCCTGGGACGATTAGAATGGTGTCATGTTTCGCGCCGACGCGCGGGGCAGATGGAGTGGATTGGATGACGAGTTCCCGTACCTTTTTCCCTAGCCGCCGTATTTTCTTTCCCAGCTTCCGAGCGGCAGTTTCCGCAGGCTTCGTCGTGGCAGGCATGATCAGCGCTTCGGGCGTATTGCGGGCGCAGGATGCCGCGCCGGCTCCTGCTACGACCCAGGCTCCGGCGGCGAATGCGCCGCTGGCACCAGTTTCCGCTCCCGGGCAGATCGTCCCCACGACCAAGGCGGATAAGAAGAAGGCCAAGGAAGAGAAGAAGGCGGAGAAGAAGGAAGAGAACAGCAAGGCGAACAAGGTCGTCCAGTCAAAGGACACGCGCGCGGCGTTCAAGAAGGGCAAGAAGATTGATCCTCTCGCCGGGAAAGACGCGAGCCTCCCAGACAAGCAGCTTTACGACAAGGCGCTCGATGCGACCAAGCATGGCCGCTTCGACCTGTCGCGCCTCGATCTGCAGACGCTGCTGAATACCTATCCTGACTCGCAGTACCAGATGCGCGCGAAGCTGGCGATTGCGGACTCCTGGTACAAGGAGGGCGGAACCGCGGCCCTGACCCAGGCGGAGCAGGAGTACAAGGACTTCATCACCTTCTTCCCGAACGCTCCTGAAGCGGCCGAAGCACAGATGCGCGTGGGCGACATTTACTTCCGGCAGATGGACAAGCCGGACCGTGACTACGCGAAGGCCGTCCACGCGGAGCAGGAGTACCGCACGATGCTCCAGCAGTTCCCGGACTCGACGCTGGTGCCGGACGCGAAGCAGCGTCTGCGCGAGGTGCAGGAGGTTCTGGCGACGCGTGAGAGTTCGATTGCGGAGTTTTATTCGACGCACTCGAACTGGCCGGCAACGATTGCCCGGTATCAGACGGTGGCGGACACCTATCCGCAGTACAGCCACATGGACGATGTGCTGCTGGGGCTGGGCGATGGCTACGAGGCCGAAGCGAAGTATGTACGCAGCCTGAAGCTGCCCGAGGCCGGCAAGGCGCGGCTGGAGAAGGTGTACGACGACCAGGCGATCGCAGCGTACTCGAAGATTGTGACCGAGCACGCGGCTTCGCGTGGAGTCGAGGACGCAAAGGACCGCCTGATCGCGCTTCACGCCGACATTCCGAAGCCGACGGCAGAGCAGATTGCGCGGAGCGAAGAGATTGAAAATAGCCGCGCTCAGTATAAAATCTCCGACCGCGCGAGATTGCTGGTGATGCATCAGCCGGACGTGGTAACGGCGGCCAGGACGGGCGAGCCGACGCTGGTGGACCCGAAGCCAACGGTCGCGCCGGACGTGACGCGGCAGATTGTGAAGGACTTTACGCTGGCGATGAATCCGAATGCGCGGCCCGCTCCGGCAGCCGCTGCTGGGGATACACCGGCGGCTCCGGTGACCGACGGATCGGGTACGGCTCCGGCCAGTGAAGCTCCAGCAGCTCCGTTGGCGTTTCAGGATGTTCCAACAGCCGGTACTAGCACAGGCGCATCGGGTTCGACGATGACGGTCGCTCCGGTGACGAGCGGCGGCGGAGTTCCGGCAGCTTCAACAGGCATCGAAATCGTAAGCCCTGGCTCGTCCGCGCCGATCGACGGCATGAAGCCGAAGGGACCGGCGGACAGCACTCCGCTACCGGCGATCGAGAAGCCTGCGGATGCTCCGGATACGGTCAACGACATTCAACCTGGACAGGCACCGCCTGCGGCTGCTGCTCCGGCGAACGGAAAGAAGGCGAAGCCGGAGTTCGACAAGAACGAGGAGTCGTCGAATAAGCATAAGAAGAAGAAGGGATTGGCGAAGATCAATCCTTTCTAAGGCGGGGGAAAGTGAAAAGGAGTAGGGCCAATCCGGTATGGGTTGGCCCTTTTTCATTTCAATCCGGGCAAGCTGAGATCGGGCTGACGGCGAAAAAAATAAAAAAATGCGATTTTTGGGGTAAAGTCCTCAAAAATAGAGGCTTAGGGGATCTCCTGGCCTCTAAGTGACTGAAAGTGAGTGAGTTATTTCAAGTTGCTCATACTAAAGGCTTTGCTGAAACTGAAAGGCGCAAGCTCCTAGCACTTTTTCTTTTTCCTAATCCTCATTTAAGGCTATCAGGTTGAGGTGATCCTTTGGGCAACTTTCTTTGGATGGTAAGTGGCTGATATGTAGGGGTTTATGAGAGGTTTTGGAAGGGTTTGGGCTTGACAAGGGCTTGTGCTCTGGATCCGATTGCGGGTGGATAGGCAGACAATGCAAATGCGGGTGGCTCTCCACTGCGCTTCGCTTCGGTCGAGATGACGGATTCAAAGAGGGTAAGAACGAACAACCGTAAAAGCAAGGGCAGCAGCAGATCCTCCGCTTCGCGAAGGATCACAAGGGCGCTCTGCGAAGGATGAGGCGGGCGGCCCCGGGATGACAGGGGCGTGGCGAATGAGGTGGGTCAGGCTCGGGTAAGGGATTGGAGAAGAGATTCCCAGAGGCCGCCGTAGTGGTCCCAGCCGCCTAGCTGGTGGACTCGAACCAAAGCAGCGGAGCGCATTGCCAGTTGGAGGGCGGGGTCGTCGGCCAGCTGCTGCAGGCGGGCGGTGAGGGCCTGGGTGGGGTCGTCCGATTGTGGGAGGATGAAGCCTTCGATGCCGTTGGTGAACAAGTCTTCGGCGCCGGTAGCGGCGGTGGCGATGACCGGGCAACCGCAGGCCATCGCCTGACCCTGGACCAGGGCAAGACCTTCTTCGATCGACGGCAGGGCGAGGGCGTGGCTCCGAGCCATGAGACGAGCTAATTCGGATTGTGGGAGCGAGCCGGTGAAGGTGACGTCTTCGGTGGGCAGGCGGGGGAGCAGGGCGCGGATCTCGTCCGAGATATGGCCGACGACGGCGAGGTGCTTGCGCGGGTGACGAAGGGCGGCGAAGGCCTGCAACAAGTACGGGACACCTTTGCGGAGCGAGACTCCGCCGGCGAATAGGAGATTGAAGGCATCTTGTGACGGAGGCTCGGCGACCGCAATGAACTTGTCGAGGCGGACGCCGTAGGGGATGACGTGGACTTTTTCACTGGCAACGCCCATCTGGATGAAGGAGCGTTTGGCGACGGTGGAGGGGACGGTGATGGCGTCGGCCTGGGCGTAGATGGCCTCTTCGCGGGCCAAAATGTGGGGTTTCGAGAGAGGCAGTGGAAGGCCCCAGCGTTTGTATTCAGCGTGGACGACCTGGTTCTGGAAGCGCTGGTGGGTTGAACCGCGATCGCAGATGAAGACACCGCCGTGCTGCTGGACATCGGCTCCGGTGAGGAGTCCGGCGCCAGAGATGGCGATGAACGCGTCGGGATATCCGTCAGGGTCGCGAGGGATCTGGGACCGGGTGTAACGGTCGAAGGCCAGGGCATTCCAGGCAGCGAGCTTCGAGAGCAGCCCTGGCGGGGCGTGGCCGGTGCGGCCGAGGAGGTACTCGGACGTATGGAGCAACGGAAATGTGTGGACGAGAGAGTGCGGCAGGCCTTCGCGTTTGAGGCGGGCCCAGGGCCAGGTGGAGTAAAGACGCTGGAGATGGCCTCGGCGGCGGAGCTGGTGGGCCAGCTCGAAGTGATGGAAGACGCCGAAGACGGCCTGCACTACCTTCATGCTTTGGCCTTGAGGGACTTCACGAGCTGGGCGTGGTCTCTTTCGGTCTGGTCGGCGTAGGTGGAGGCGAACTGGAGGATGGCTTCGTCGAAGCGTTCAGAGTTGCCAATATAGCCGGCGAGGAGCGCGCAGTCGCCGCCTCGGGCATGGCCTCTTGCCAATAGTTCTCCGCATACCGACGCGTACTCCATCAGGCCGGAGGGCTTCAGGGTGGCCATGTCGAGCGAGCCCTTGTGGTCGTTGAGCTGGCGGACGAGGTAGTCGCGGCCCTCGATCTTTGTCCAGCCGAGGAAGGGGTCTGACTGAAGCTGCATGGAGCGTTCGCCTTCCACAACGCGACGTCCCTGATGGTAGGTCTTCAGCGCGTTGCGGGTGACGTAAGGGGCGTAGGCAGAGACGGCTTCCTCTTTGATTTGGATGAACAGGGGATCTTTGCGGCCGTTGCCTTCGAGGTAGACGCAGTAATCGCGCAGACCGACAGAGCCGGTGCCGACGACCTTGAAGGCGACGTCGACGACGCGGTACTGGGCGAGGAAGCGGCGGCGTTCGGGCAGGAGGGTCTCGGCGTAAGGAACGAGAGAGGCGACGATCTGATCGGCTTCCTTGCCGGTGATGCGCTCAAGCACGGGCGGGTTGTGGTTGAAGATGCGCTGCTGGGGATGAGCCGGAATGCGCTGAGTAAGGCTGGCGAGGCTGGTGAGCGGCGTGCTGCGCTTTGCGGCGAGCAGGATGGCGGAGACGGGGCCAACTTCGCCTAACCGATGCACCTGGTAGCGTGCGACCTCGAGCACAGGCATCGTGGCGAAGAGGTGCATCATGCGCCGGTAGCGGGCGAGGAAGGCTGCAGCGGCCTCGCGGCAGTGCGGGTTGCCGACGGCGGCTTCGCGGCCGGCGAGGATCAGCGAGGTGGCCATGCGCTTGACGTCCCACTCAAAGGGGGCGACAAGGGTTTCGTCGAAGTCGTTGATGTCGAAGACAAGGCGGCCGTCGGGACCGGCGTAGGCGCCGAGGTTGCGGACGTGGGCGTCGCCGCAGAGCTGGGTGAGAAGGCCGGTGTTGGGGATCAGCGAGAGGTCGTAGGCCATGACCGGGACAGCTCCGCGGAAGTAGCCGAAGGGCGAGCAGGCCATGCGCTCGTTCTTGAGGGCGACCAGCTTCGGGACGCGGCCCTGCGTGGATTTTCTCAACAGGTCGAGGGGATCGCGCTTCCGGTCTTTGGCGGACCAGAGAGCGTGGGCGAGGCGCTTCATCTGCTTGCGCCGGGCCTGGCCAAGGGCCATGCGCTCGCGGGCAGTGCGAAAGGTGGTGTGGCCGGGGAGCGCAGGGATCGGTGTCGAGTCCGGCGTGGCGGTGGGGGCTTCGGAAACGGCGGCGATCGACTTGGAGGACTTAGACTTCGTGGGCTTAGAGTTCGTGGTCATGGCTTCCTGATTTTCCGGCACCCTTGTTGGGGCGCGACATGTTGGTTTCGACACATTTCTCGGAGACGCGGACGGGGTTGGCGCATTGGCCGACAGCGGCGCGGGTAAAGGCGCGGTAGAGGCGCTGGACATCGACCTTTTGGCCCGCGCGGACCTCGCGGTCGACGGCGGCGTGCATGGCCGAGAGGAGTTCGGAGCGGAGCTCGTTGAGGATCTTGTCGATGTAGATGTAGGGCAAGGGAGCTCCGGGTGATGCCTGTAAGAACGATACAGGGTTCACGGGTGCGGGTTGGTGATGAAGACGGTTCGTGCTGCGCACGAATGTCTCTCCTTAGCGACGATGAAGCCGTCGCGAAGATAGGCCAACCGGCCAAGTTGCATCGCGAGAGTTGTTCGTGCGTCGCGCCGATGTCCCATCCTTGCGATGAGACGGCACGGAGAGCAGCACGCGAAGGATGCTGGCTTCGATCTATTGAACGAGCGTGCCGAGCTTGCGGAACGGGTTTCCGGTGGTGATGTAGGAGTAGTTGTTAAGGAGCTTTATCTGGGTGCCGCCGGTAAAGAGGTTGTCGGCGACGATGCCAAGGTAGTTCGTTCCGGTAAATGCGGTATCAGACCAGACATTGAGTCCTGCCTTCGGGATGTACCAGATGCCGTCGCCCGTGAAGCTGGAGTTCCTGACCTGGAAGTCCTGTGCGGCTGTGGTGGTCCAGTTGCGATCGGCGAAGACGAGGATCGCGGGGGTCGCAGGAATCGTACCGGTGGACGAATCGTTTGCGGCGGACAAGGTGACGGTTGAGCCACTTAGGACGAGTAACTGTCCGTATCCCCCTCCGCCGCCCGTGGTGAAGAACAGGGTGACTCCAGTGCCGCTGACCGTGGCACCCGACCAGCTTGCCCCTCCGGTGATGGTGTAGAGGCCTGGATTGAGAGTCACGGTCGCGTTCGAGATATTGAGTCCCTTGCAGTAGTTACCAGGGTTGAGTGTGGCAGAGCCGCTGGTGATGCTGTAGCTGGTGTGATTGCAGGTTCCGTTGAAGGCGGTGGGCGATGCGGTGGATGCGAGGGGATCGGTGAGCGTGGGGACGTTGTAGACAGGGGACGGGTAGACGAAGCCACCCACCATCGATGTACTGGAGGAGCCGGAGATGTCAACGGATTCGACGGCGATATTGCCGCTGGACTCGTCGTCCAGTGTGGTCGCGTAGATGGGACAACTGTCGCCGAGCAGGGAGCCGGTGTAGACCTCGAGGCTCTGGTTCTGGAGCGTGCCGTTGCCAAGGGTGTAGACGCAGGGCGTCATGAGAGCGGAGCTTTGTGTGGTCAGAGTGAACTTGCCCCCGTTGAACGCGCCCATAAAGATGGTGTTGACACTCTGAGTGATGGTGGCCTGGATGGCGTCGTAACGACCGTTATAGGCGCCAGAGGTGGCTTGCTCCACGATGCTTACCGTGGTGTTATTCGATCCGTTGGTGAAGCCGTTGACGCCCGCTTCGGCGATACCGATGTTGACCCAGTTGTTCGTGCCGCGTTCGGCTTCAAGCTCTGCGCCAAGCGCAGCGGCGTCCGTTGCGGACTGCATCTGCAGCTTTTTCAGTTCAAGCATGCCAATGTCGATGGAGAGTCCGCAAAAGAGGACAAGGACAGGCAGAACGACCGCGTAGAGCGGGATCATCGCCCCTCCCTATATGGAGGCGGAAATTCCCTCATCTTGGAAACTGTTTCGAGCATGGCTCGTGGCTCTCTCCGTCCATTACTTTATCGCTAAAGTAAACTCTCGGTGATACCACGAAGGTCTACATTCGCAACGCCTTTACTGCCGCCTGGACTAAGGTCAAATGACACTTGAGTGATATCGATTGAACGGAAGCGTCAGTTACCCCCGTTCTGGTCTTGGGATAGCCTGCTTGCGAAGCGAGATGAAGAAGCTGTCCCAATCCGAAGACGGATCGATCCTGATCGAGTTCGCTCTGCTCCTGCCGCCGCTGGTTCTCATGCTGGCGTACATGGTGGATTACGCCTTATGGATACAGAAGGCGATGCAACTGCAAGACGCTGCCATGGCCGCGGCGGCGTATGGCGCGATGCCGGGCAAGGCGGCAAACACGTCCCAGATGACGAGTCTGGCGAACTATATCGCCACCGGTTCGACGAGCGGGGCGGCGTGGTTTACTGTCACCCCGACGAACTTCTGGACGTGTTCCCCAGGCGGTGCCCAGGTGACGGCGACGACCTCCTGCCCCACCGGCGCTCCTTACCACTACGTGAAGGTGACGACGAGCGCGACCCAGGGGGCTTTGCTGGGCTTTCGTGGAATCTCATCAAGCCTTGCTCTGGGCGGATCAGCAACCTACCGGGTGGAAGTGACGCCATGAGAGGACCTCTAAACCAGACTGCACACGTAGCCTCTTCCTGGAACGGAAGTGGGAAGCTTTGCATTAGATTGGCTGGGCTGAAAGCGGAGACGGGCCAGGCGGCGCTTGAACTGGCACTCGCTATGCCGCTCTTCCTCGCCATTGTCTTCGGGGTGATCCAGTCTTCGCTGCTTCTAGAGACCTATTGCAACGCCACCTATGCCTGTCGCAATGCGGCGCGTTACGCCAGCCTGCATAGCACGACAAGCCTCGCTCCCAGCACATCGCCGCAGATCCAGTCGATGGTGCAGTCTGGCCTATTCCTGAATGCATCGATCACGCCTACGATCTCGGTCAACTACTTCAATGCAAGCAATCTCTCGTCCAGCTCGACAAATCTTTGCCTCCCCCCGGTGAACAGCAGCTTGAACGTGGTTGGCAACGTGGTGTGCGTACAGGCGAGCTGGAACCAGAAGCTGAACATTCCGTTTTTATCGAACAACAGCGTCTCCATTTCGACGCAGACCTACAAGATCATCTCGAGGTAGGCGGAGGACAACGCAACTCGTTGCTCGCTGACGGCAGGCCTGCCGAGTAGAATTCGGGACATGGCAATACATCACGCAAAGGGAACGTTTACGGTGAAGATCGTGCCGCTGACTCCGGCACCGGCGGAGGGGCTGGCGCGGTTCTCGATCGACAAGGAGATCCATGGGGATCTCGAGGCCACGACCAAGGGCGAGATGTTTTCGGGGGGCGATCCGAAGGCGGGCACGGCGGGGTATGTGGCGATTGAGGTTGTGACCGGGACGCTCGACGGCAAAAAGGGGAGCTTTGCCTTGCAGCAGATGGCGACGATGAGCTCGAGCGGAATGAAGATGGAAGTAGTGGTGGTTCCGGGGTCGGGGACGGGGGAGTTGAAGGGGATCTCCGGCACGTTCGTGATCACGATCGCGGAGGGAAAGCACTCTTACGATCTGGAGTATGAGCTGTCCTGAGCTGTTAGCCAACCCACCCATGCGATAAGACCGCATGGATGGGTTACCCGGTTCTTTGCTTACTGCGGGGTCAGGCGGAATAGCTTTCCGTTGTCGCCGAGAACGTAGAGGAAGCCTTCGGGGCCTTGTCTTACGTCGCGGATGCGGCTGTTCTGGTCGAGCAGCAGCGGCTCCTCGGAGACGACTGTAGTCCCGTCGAGGACGATGCGATCAAGCATCTCTGAACGCAGGCCGCCGACGAAGAGGTTGTTCTTCCACTGCGGAAACTTGTCGCCGGTGTAGAAGAGCAGGCCTGACGGGGCGATGACGGGGTCCCAGTAGTAAAGAGGCTGTTCCATGCCCGCCTGCTCGGTGATGCCAGCGCCGATGAGGTCGCCGGGATAGTCGATACCGTGGGTGATGACGGGCCAGCCGTAGTTCTTGCCGGCCTCGGGCTTGTTGATCTCGTCGCCGCCGCGAGGACCGTGCTCGACCTCCCATAGCTCGCCGGTGGCGGGATTGATGGTCAGGCCCTGCGGGGTGCGGTGGCCTCGCGACCAGATCTCCGGCAGCACACCCGGAGTGTGGAGATACGGGTTGTTCGGCGCGGGCTTGCCCTCGGGTGTGATGTGGATCATCTTGCCGAGGTCGTTGTCGAGCTTCTGGGCGTAATCCCACGGCGGCGATTGTGAGCGGTCGCCGATGCTAACAAAGAGATTGCCCTGGCGATCGATGGCGATTCGGCTGCCGGCGTTGACGGCGTGATCGCGCGGCAGAGCGGGCTTGGCGCGGAAGATGACGTTGACGTCGGTCAAAGCGAGTTTGTCTTCGTCGAGTTTGGCGCGGGCCGCGACGACGGCGCTGGTGTCGTTGGGTTCGGGCTCGTTGAAGGTGAAGTAGATCGTGTGGTTCGATGCGAACTTGGGATCGAGTTCGATGTCGAGCAGGCCGAGTTGAGCGCGCATCAGGACTTCAGGGACGCCGGTGATCGGGGCGGAGAGGGTGCCGTCCTGCGAGACGATGCGGATCTTGCCTTCCTTTTCGGTGACGATCATCTTGCCGTCGGGAAGGAAGCCGAGGCCCCAGGGGCTGTGCAGCTGGTCGGTGATGAGGGTGACCTTCGGCGCGGTGGTCGGCGCGTAGGGCGCGCGAGTCTGGCCGGGGAAGGCGGGGTGGTCACCCTTGAGTTCCGGGTCGCGATGGTCGATGGGCTTGCCGGGGATGAGATCGGGCTTGGGCGAGGAGAAGCTGGTGAAGCCGGGGCGGGTGGGGTCTGGCGGCTTCGCGGGGGGTGTCTGGGCGAGAGCGGTTCCGGCTAGAGCTGTGGCGGAGATGCAGCAGATGAGGTGCTTGAGCATGAACTCCCTTTGTACGGCCTTCATTGAGGGTGATGAGATTTGCGAGTTTGACGACGGGGGAATTCTAGCAATGCCTAGGTGGCGCTGTCGTGAAGGAGGGGCGGCGCTCCATCCCACATCTGGCGGTGGAACTGCCTGATGTGGGGCACCCGGAGTGGTGGCTGTCTGATGCTCAGCTCTGGGGCTCGCGGAGGGGGACCTGGCGGTCGATGGAGAATGTGACCTTCAGCGAGGCACGCGCAGTCCCGAGGCAAACCAGGAGCTTCTTGCTGGGGCCTTTGAAGCTGTAGTTGATGTGGGCGACGCCGTTGGGGTCGATGTGGGTGACGACGGGTGGGCTGGGGCTGATGTCGTGGACGTCGACCGTGTCGATAAGCGTTGCGGTTGCGGAGACGACGCGCTCGTGGAAGGTGGGGTCGATGGCGACGGGGACCTGGAGGTCGGGGCTTTGGCTGGGCTGGGTGCAGGTTGCAGTCAGGCCGCCAACGACGATGTCGCGGGTGACGACCTGCTCTTCGAGGACGGGGTTGTCGCGGTAGACGCGGCGGAAGAAGTCGTAGGCGGCGGTGGCGCGGTTGATGGGGCGGACCATGCTGATGTGGTCGGCGGGGATCTCCTGCGGCGGGGTGGTGACGTCGCAGCCGTAGGTAGCGCTGAAGTAGCTTACGACGCGAGTGTGGGGCTTGAAGAAGCGGATGAAGCCCTCGTCGTCCACGGTGTCCTGGTTCTCGTAGGCGCAGAAGCGATGGATCCCGTTGACGGTGTCGTGGCTGCGCCAGTTGTGTTCGAGCTGGGTGAGGAAGTTGTTGCTGCTGGCGTCGCTGAGGTCGTTGAGCAAGGGATCTTTGTCGTAGAGCGAGGCGATTCGCGCGACGGTGGACCCCTCGTGCGGGGTGCCGTAGGAGACGATGAAGCGAACCTTTGCGGCGTCGGCGGGGTGACGGAGAAGCATCTCTTCAACGAGGATGCCGCCCAAACTATGGGCGAGGAAGACGACCTCGCGGTGTTCCCAGACGTGGTCTTTCTGGAGGTTGCTCCAGAGGAGGTCAGCGAGCTGGACGCTGGACATCTTGCCGTTCGAGGCGGGTGAGGGATACTCGGCGACCTCGACGTCGGAGTAGGCGAAGCGGGGGTCGGAGCGGATGAGGTCGGGCCAGTAGGCGCCGTTGGGGGCGCGGAAGCTGTTGCGGTCGCCGTGGATGCCGTGGACGAAGACGATGACTCGGGGGCGGGGCTGGCCCGGTGCGGGTGGCGGAGTGGATTGGGCGAGCGCGGCAGTCGCGAGAACGAAGAGCAGAAGCAAAGCAGGGAGGTTTGTGCGGTGATGTCGGTTCATTGTGGTCGTAAGCTTAAGGATACAGGGATATCGCTGGTGCGCTGGTTCCGCTCGGGACGCTTAGGAGCTTACTGAAAAAAACCTGTTTTGCTTAAGGTCACGGCTTTAGCCGTGCCGTAAGTGCTGCGATTGCCATGCGGCTTTAGCCGCTGAGGTACGCTTTTCGGCCTTGTTTCGACTTATTGAACAAGCTCTTAGACCCGTCATCTCGACCGGAGCGCAGCGAAGTGGAGAGACCACCGCATTTGTCTGTCTCTCGGCCTCCGGGTCACCCCTGCGCCGGATGCCCCATCGCGGTCTCGCTGCGCTCGATACCCACCCATCGCGAAGAACAGAGACGCGATGGATGGGGCACCCACGACGATTTTGCTGACGGCAGGACTTCGGCGCGTGGAATTTGTTTGACACGATCCGCGCTTGTTCCTACGCTCGAAGTACGGAATTGCAACTCTCGCCCGAGCGTCAGGCCCAGCTTACCGACTACGCGCAGCGTCATGGGCAGGATCCCGGCACCGTCCTCGATGAGATTGTGGCCGATGCTTTGGACTGGGAACGTCTGGATCGCGAAGAGGCGGTAGAAGGCATCCGGCGTGGATACGCGGACTTCAAGGCCGGTCGTGTTCGCTCTCTGGCTGACTCTTTTGCGGAAGTGCGCGAGAAGCAGGGCCTTCCGCGTTAGCCAAACCGACCAAGGGTGTTGTCGTTGTAGATATCCGAAGAGAGCATTAGTCGTTTTAGATATCCGAAGAGAGCCTTAATTGATTGTCGGTAACCCCCAAACCTTGGCCATAGAGTCAGAGATAAGCATCGCCTATGAGCGGTTGAGCCATCGTGCGCTTGGGTTCTTCGCCCTACATGTCGGCGGGCGGAGCTATGGAGTTAAGTCATGGGACGCGACTTTGCTTGCATGCTCGTTTGACGAGGTGGGCCGAAGGATCGCTGCGCGCGGGACACATGAGGCTTCGGCCATCTCCAATGCACATGCAGAAGATGTAGCGATGGCGTTTAGCCGGGCAATTTATTCTGACCACGATCGGGACGAGTTATTTTTGGGGATGTACGACCTTCAGTTCAAAGAGCTGGTTTATTCCAGACGACTTGTTTGGGCTCCCGACGGTGACGAGGCGTTCGATGACTCAAGTAACGTGTTGCAGTTCGATGTTGACGATAAAGTACGCTTGATCGCGTTTAGTCGACGTGCGGATTCTCTCTTTGACCCAGCAAGCCTGCGCGACGTCTGGCTCGCTCAAGACGATTTTTATGACACACTACTGCGCTGGCGCGACGGCTTTCATGCAGAGTGGGAATCTCTTTCCAAAGCTGATACCGATCCTTATCTTCAGTAGTCCGGTACGACTGAGATGTTTTTGTAGAAAACGAACTATCCTGTTCCTCTATGAAAGATTTTTTTATTGCGGATGCGGCGAAGTTCGATAACGAGATGGTGACGAGCTACTTTGTGCTGTCGACGTTGCAGGTGAGGGAGAAGAAGCAGGGTGGACAGTTCCTGGCGCTGATGCTTTCGGACAAGACCGGCACGATGGAAGCGCGGATGTGGGACGAGTTCGCCGACGCGCTGGCCAGCTGCGCCGAGGGCTGCTACGTGAAGGTGCAGGGGCAGATTTCGAAGTACCAGGGTAAGTATCAAATCACGCTGCAGAAGATGCGGTTTGCGGCGGAGTCGGAGATCGATGCGGGGGACTACCAGCCTTCGACGCGGTATGACGTGGACGAGATGTGGGCGGAGCTGCGTGGGTACGTCTCGGCGTTCGCGAATGAGGATTTGAAGCGGCTGGTGTTTGCCTTTTTGGATGATGAGGAGATTGGCGGAGCGTATCGGGTGGCTCCGGCGGCGAAGTCGCTGCACCATGCGTGGCTGGGCGGCCTGCTGGAGCATGTGCTCACTCTCGTTCGCGTCTGCCGCGCTACCGTCCCGTTTTATCCCGAGGTGGATGCGGACCTGCTGGTGACCGGGGCGATTCTGCATGACATCGGCAAGATCAAGGAGCTGGCCTGGAAGAGCAGTTTCTCGTACACGCTGGAAGGACAGATGATCGGGCACATCTCGATTGCGCAGGGGATGCTGCGCGAGAAACTGATCGGTCTCGAGCCGTTTCCGGCGAAGCTGCGGGTGTTGGTGGAGCACATGATTCTGAGCCACCACGGCAAGTATGAGTTCGGGTCGCCGAAGCTGCCGATGACTCCGGAGGCGATCCTGTTGAGCGCGCTCGATGATCTTGAGGCGAAGATGCAGAACATGCGGGCGGAGTTCGCAAAGGAGCTGGCGAATGGGAAGAGCGGCTCGGGGATGACGGAGTGGGTGAGGAGCATGGATCGTCCGCTGCTGAACTCGAAGGCGTTTCTGGCGGAGGAGTAGCCGGTAGTCGTGGCGAGACCCACTCATCGCGATGGTGCCGCGATGAATGGGGCACAGAAGGGAATACAGAGGGGTGGCTGGGATAGCATCGTCTTATGGCGAGGGCGAAGAGTCCGGAGAAGCGGCAGGCGATTCTGCAGGCGGCGGCGCGCGAGATTGCGGCTTCAGGGCTGGGGGCTTCGACGGCGAAGATCGCCAAGAGCGCGGATCTGGCTGAAGGCACTTTGTTCACCTACTTCCCAACGAAGGATGAACTGCTGAATGAGCTGTACCTGGAGCTGAAGGGCGAGGCATACCGGCGGATCAATGCGGAGTTTCCGTACAAGGCCGCATTGCGGGAACGTGCGCGGCATATTTGGACGGAGTATCTATCCTGGGCGATCGATAGGCCGGAAGAGCGCAGGGCGTCGGTGCAATTGAACGTCTCGGACGTGGTTACGGCGGCCACGCGGGAACGAATTGGATCGCAACGCGGAGCTTTGGAGCAGACGATGAACGAGGTGGAGACGCGAGGAGTGTTCAAGGAGCTTCCGGCAGGGTTTGCGTCTTCGGCGATGGCGGCGATGCAGGAGGCGGTGATGGATACGGTCGCACGGAAGCCGCGGCAGAGGGCGCTGCTGGTAGAGAAAGGATTTGAAGCGTTCTGGCGGATGGCCAAATAATTTCTTGCTGGCGTTAATAAATGAGCAACCACTCGCTCATTTATGAATCTGATCTTCAGGAGGCCAAGAAATGGCTAAAGTCTGGTTGATTACGGGAAGTGGAAATGGGTTGGGGCGCGACATCGCGGAGGCCGCGCTCGCGGCGGGAGACAGCGTGGTTGCGGGCGCGCGGCGGCTGGAAGAGCTGAATCCCCTGGTAGAACAGTACGGCGCGCGCATCAAGCCGTTGAAGCTCGACGTGCGGGAGGAAGAGGCGGCGAAAGCTGCGGTGCAAGCTGCTTTGGACACGTATGGCCGGCTGGACGTGCTGGTGAATAACGCCGGATATGGGCACTTTGCGCCGTTTGAGCAGATGACCCCGGAGGAGTTCCGCGACGTGATCGAGACATGCCTGTTCGGCGTGGTGTACACGACGCGGGCGGCGGTTCCGGTGATGCGGAAGCAGAAGAGCGGGCACATCTTCCAGGTGTCTTCGGTCGGTGGCCGGATGGCGATGCCGGGCAACACGCCCTATCACGCGGCGAAGTGGGCGGTTGGCGGGTTCAGCGACTCGCTGGCGGGTGAGGTCGCTCCGTTTGGTGTGAAAGTGTGCACGCTTGAGCCCGGCGGGATTCGCACGAACTGGGCGGCAAAGGCGGCCGAGAAGTCGCCGGAGGTGATGCCGGACTATGAGGCTTCGGTCGGCATGATCTACAAACTGCTGGCCAAGGTCCGAGGCCATTCCGAGGGCGATCCGAAGAGGATTGCCGAGGTGGTGTTGAAGCTGGCGAACTCGGAGGACGTTCCGAAGCGGCTGATCCTTGGGAAGGATGCCGAGAGCCGCGTAAATAACGTCGAGACGGAACGCGCGGAGGAGGCGGCGAAGTTTCGCGAGCTGACGCTGTCGACGGTGTTTCCGGACGCTCCGAAGATTGAGGAATTGCTCAATCAATAGGGAACGGGCCGGACGCTGGGAGCGTCCGGCCTTTTCGTTTGGGGATTGTGACGGGTTGGAGCGAACTGCGAGGGCCTTTCAGCTGCTCCTCTCGCGTGAGGCTGCTAGGCTTCGGTCGCGGTGACGTCTTGATTGAGCGAGTAGAAAGTCCGGGCGGAGTTTGCGAAGGACGGCGGGGGCTCAAGGTTTTGGATCGGGCAAAGATGTTGGGCAACTTCCGGAGTCGAAGAGCGCGGCGAGGCCACAGACGGAGCCGAACATCTTTGCGCTGTCATGCGCGACGCCGGGGACGGTCCACAACTGTTGGGTCAGGTCGTGGTGGCGGCCCTGCAGATAGCGGAAATAAGCTTTGCCGCGATAGAAGCGATAGGGGCCTTCGAGCTCTCCGGGGCAGCTCTTGTCGAGTTCGGGGTGGTTGGGGTCATTGTCCGCAGTGCCGAGCAGGTAGATGATGTCGCGGGCGATGTAGTGTGACTCGAGCTGGCTGAGATCTTCGCTGGCGAGGTAAGGCGGCGGATCAACCAGGCCGTACTTCCAGTGGTTGTACTTGCCGGAGCAGGTTGCGGAGGGAATGGCGAAGGTGAACTCTGATAGGTTGCTGAGGACAGGCCGCTCGGGCGAGAAGTAGACCAATGATGAACGGTTTGCGATCACGAAGCGGAGATGGACGCCGTTGCGCGTTAGGGAATCATTGCCGTGAGTGGCGACGGCGTAGCGCTGGGTGAGCTGGCCGCCGGCAGAGTGGCCGGCGACGATGACGGTCTTGAGGTTGGGGAAGACTGCCCGGTTGGCGACGAGGGCGAGCAGGCTGTCGATGGCGGTGAAGGTGCTGACCGGGGCGTTGATGGCGTCGGCGCCGTTCATCCAGGCTTCGGGTGCCCAGCGGAGGATGTTGCCGGGAAGATGGTGCGCGTCGATGTCGACTTGTTCAAGGAACTGGGGAACGATAAGCAGAGTGGTCTGCCGCTCAGGCCCCGCGTCGGCGATGGCGTCGAGTCCGGCGGTGTTGGTGGTTTCGACGTTGCGCTTGAGGCCGTGGAAGAGGATGATGACGCGGGTGACGCTGGGCTGAACGTGGGAGAGATCGATGTTTCGTCCGTCCAGTGTCATGTTGACGGGCAAGAGTGCGCTTCCACCTGCAAGGGTAACGGGAACGGCACGATCGGCGACCACTCGGACGGGCTTGTCCTCGGATTGGGCGGTGACGGTAAGGGTCGAGGCAAACAGAATCAGGGCAAACGCGCGGATGGTGGGCATGAGACCTCTACGTAAATGTTTACCAGACTGGCTTGATGGCGATTGTGGAAGTGATAGGAGGCTTCGAGCGGTCTTGTCCGAGTTGTTACAATTTACGTTTGGCTGAATAAGTTGCACGGGAGATCGATGCTTCGTTTTTCGACTGCGGGAGAGAGCCACGGGGAGAGCCTGGTGGCGTTGGTGAGTGGGCTGCCGGCTGGGATTCCGGTAGCGCAGGAGTTTGTGGACCGCGAACTTTGGCGGCGGCAGCAGGGCTATGGGCGCGGCGGAAGGATGCGGATCGAGCGGGACTCGGCGCATATTTTGAGCGGCATCAGGCATGGCAAGACGATCGGGTCGCCGGTGGCGATGACGCTGGCCAATAACGATTGGAAGAACTGGACGGAGATTCTGCCGGTCGAAGCGGGCGATGCGGAGAAGCATAAGGCCGTGGCTTCGCCGAGGCCGGGACATGCGGATCTTGCTGGGGCGCTGAAGTATGACTTTAAGGATGCGCGGTACGTGCTGGAGCGCGCCTCGGCTCGGGAGAGCGCGGCCAGGGTGGCTTGCGGGGCGCTGGCGAAGTTGCTGCTGCGGGAACTGGGGATCGAGGTTGGGTCGCATGTGATCCGCGTGGGTAAGGCGGAGCTGGGGCGCGACGCGAAGTGGGAAGAGATTGCGGCGGCGAATGCGAAGGAAGAGGTCTTTCTGAACTGCGTCGATGCCGAGGCCGAGGCTCGTATGAAGGCTGAGGTGGATGTCGCGCTGCGGACGGGCGATACGGTTGGCGGTGTGTTCGAGGTTGTGGTGCATGGGCTGGCTCCCGGAGTCGGGACTCATGTCAATTGGGACGAGCGTATGGATGGGCTGCTGGCCCAGGCGGTGATGAGTCTGCAGGCGGTGAAGGCTGTGGAGCTTGGGCGCGGAGTGACGGCGGCGGAGTCGATGGGCTCGACCGTGCATGATGCGATTGCGTATGAGGGCCAGGCGGAAGGGTTTACGAAGTTTTCGCGGGAGAAGAACAACGCTGGCGGGATTGAAGGCGGGATCTCGAATGGCGAGGATGTTGTGGTGCGTGGATATCTGAAGCCGATCTCGACGCTGCGCAGGCCGCTGGGTTCGGTGAGCTTCGAGACGCGCGAGGCGACCAAGGCGGCTTATGAGCGCAGCGATGTTTGTGTGGTGCCGGCGGCGGGAGTGGCGGCCGAGGCGATGGTCGCGCTGACGATTGCCCGGCTGGTGATCGATAAGTTTGGCGGGGATTCGCTGCGGGAGTTGAAGCGGAACTACGACGGGTATTGCGAACAGATACGGAATTTCTAAAGTGACGACGAAGAAGATGGCGAAGAATCCGGTGAAGATTCATGAGGTGGTGAAGTATCCCGACCCCGTGCTGGCGAAGCGCGGCGAGGAGGTGACGGTCTTTGACGCGGAGTTGAAGAAGCTGGTCAATGAGATGTTTGAATCGATGTACATCGCGCAGGGGATTGGGCTGGCCGCGCCGCAGATCAATATCTCGAAGCGGATTACCGTGATCGACGTGAGCTTCAAGAAGAACCCGAAGGACAAGATCGTGCTGATCAATCCGGAGATTGTGGACCGGACGGGCAAGCAGCTCGAGGAAGAGGGATGCCTGAGCCTGCCGGACATCCGCGAGAAGGTAAGCCGCGCGGAGTGGGTTAAGGTGCGAGCTCAGGATGCCGATGGCAAGACCTTCGAGATTGAAGGGACGGAGCTGCTCGGGCGGTGTATGCAGCATGAGATCGACCATTTGGACGGCATTTTGTTCATTGATCACTTGAGCCGTTTGAAGCGCGAGTTGGTGCTGCGGAAGATCAAGAAGATGCAGAAGAATGGCGAGTGGTGATAGTGCAGAGAGAAGGGCCCAGGGATAAGGGAGAAGACTGCGAGGCACTGCTTTGAGGCTCGTATTTTGTGGGACGCCGGCGTTTGCGGTGCCGGTGCTGGAGGCGGTGATCGCTGCCGGGCATGAGGTGGCGCTGGTAGTGACGCAGCCGGACCGCGCGGCAGGGCGTGGGCTTGAGGTGCATCTCTCGCCGGTGAAGGTGACGGCGCTGAAGCATGGCATCGAGGTCGTGCAGCCGGAGAAGATCAAGAACAATCTGGAGCTGCGGGAGCGGCTTGAAGGGATTGCGCCGGATGCGATTCTTGTGGTCGCGTATGGGCGGATCATTCCGCAGTGGATGCTGGAGCTGCCGCGGTTCGGGAACATCAATCTGCATGGGTCTTTGTTGCCGAAGTACCGGGGCGCGGCTCCGATCCAGTGGGCTGTCGCGAACGGCGAGCTGGTGACCGGCGTGACGACGATGGTGCTGGAGGCGGGGCTCGATACCGGGCCGATGCTGCTGGCGCGGTCGGTGCCGGTGGCGGAGGAAGAGACTTCGGAAGATCTGTTTGTGTCGCTTGCGGCGATTGGGGCTGAGTTGATGGTCGAGACACTTGCTGGGTTAGAGGATGGCAGCGTGAAGCCGGTGGAGCAGGACCACTCGCTGGCTACGCTTGCGCCGATTCTGACGCGGGAGGATGGGCTGATCGATTTTGCCCGGACGGCGAAGCAGAGTTACGACCGGTGGCGTGGGTTTCAGCCGTGGCCTGGAGCGCATACGACGTTGCGTGGAAAGAAGCTGATTGTGCATCGCATGAAGGTGGCTGAGGGCGTGAACGTTGCGCAGGGCGAGCTGCTTGTCGACGGCGAGCGGTTGATTGTTGGGTGCGGCGAGACCACGTCGCTGGAGCTGATCGAGGTACAGATGGAAGGCAAGAAGCGGATGGCCGCCGCGGAGTTTCTGCGCGGGTACCAGGTGAAGAGCGGCGAGCGGCTGGGATGAGAGAGCAGGGAAAAGGGATCCGGGATAAGGGAGTAGGGAAGCCAAAACCGCCGGTGCGGGGGAGGCCGGCTAGCGCGGGGCCCACGCTTTCGTCTGAGGAGGCGCTGGCGAAGGTGACACCGGCGCGGCGGGCGGCCTTCGAAATTCTTACATTGGTGGGGCAGAACAAGGGGCATAGCGATGAGCTGCTGCACTCGGCGCTAACGGATGGGTTGTCGGGCGAGGACCGCAATCTTGCGACGGCTCTGGTGATGGGCGTGCTCCGGTGGCAGATCGCGCTCGATGCCCGCATCAAAACATTGCTTCAGCGGCCCGACCAGCGGCTGGCGGAGCCTGTCGCACTGGCTCTGCGGATGGGCGCGTTTCAGTTGCTGCATATGGATCGGATTCCGGCCCATGCGGCTTTGAGTGAGAGCGTGGAGCTTTGCCGGGCTGCGGGTGAGCCTCATGCGACCGGGATGGTGAATGCGATTCTGCGCAAGGTTGCGGCGGCGCAGAAGCCTTCGGCGAGGATCTTTGAGTCGACGGCGGCGTTTGCCGAGCGGCTCGGGCATCCGAAGTGGCTGGTGGAGCGTTGGGTCGCGGCGTATGGGCGCGAGGCTGCGCTGAAGATCTGCGAGGCCGACCAGTTGGAGCATCCGGCGGGGTCGATCTTTGCCGAGGTGGGCGGTGAGATTCCGCTAATGGACGATGGGTCGCGGCTGGTGGCGGAGCTTGCGGCGGCGGCTGTACCAGGAGCGAAGCGGGTTTGGGATTGCTGCGCGGCCCCGGGAGGGAAGACGCTGATTCTGGCAATGCGCGAGCCGGAGGCGGAGATCTTCGCGACGGATGTGAGCACGAAGCGGACGGCGCAGATGCAGAGCCGGATGAAGCGGTCGAGCTTGGCGGAGAAGGTGAAGTGTTTCGTGCTCGATGCCGCGGTTCCGGTGTTGAAGAACGATGAGAAGTTCGATCTGATCCTGTGCGATGTGCCTTGCAGTGGGACGGGGACGCTGGCGGAGAATCCGGAGATTCGGCATCGCCTCAAACCCGAGGAGTTTCTAAGGCAATCCGACCGGCAGAAGCTGATCTTGAAGGGGGCTCTGTCGCGGCTGGCGGAGGGTGGGCGGCTGGTGTATTCAACTTGCTCGCTGGAGCCGGAGGAGAACGAGCGGGTGGTGGAGGCCGTGCTTGCTGGTAGCGAATTTCGACGGGTTCCGATGGAGGGACTGGTGACTTCTTTGCTTGATTCAGGGGTGGTTTCAGGGGAGTTGGGCGCGGTGGTGCGGGATGGCGCGCTTAGGACTCTGCCCGGCGTGCATGGGTGCGATGGTTTTTATGCGGTGGTGGTGGAGCGTTCTGTAGCCGTCTAGTGGCTTAGGGTGATGTGGATCTTGTCGTTCGCGGTGACGCGGGCACCCGCGGCGGGTTTTTGCGCGATGACGGTGTCGATGGGGGTGATGGGAGCTATCGGCGCGATGGGACGGATGGGGGCTGGCTGACCGTTCAGCGTGGGAGCTGGGGAGGTGAAGCCTCCTATCGGGGCGACCGCTTTGACCTTGGCGGGAACAACATTCATGCTGGAGATCTTCAGCCCCATGGCGGCGACGCGGGATGAGGCAGCAGTCAGCGTGAGGCCGATGAGGTCGGGCATCACGTAGGCTTCGGCGTTGGGCTCTGAGGTTGTGTCGGTGGATGCGGAGTCACTGTCGTCGCTCGAGGCCGGTGCGGTGCTGGGTGTGCCGGGGGCGTCGTCGAATGTGGCGACGTGGGGTTTGGGGGTGGGGATGGGCTCGCTGACGAGGAGGCTGATGCGCGGGCCGTCTACGCCGGCGGCGTCGGGCGTGGGGGACTGCGAGACGACGATGCCCGGCGGCCCTGGTGAGGGGACGTAAGCGATGGTGCCCAGATCGAGAGCGAGGCGGCGGATGGTGACCGTGGCCTCACGTTCGGTCTGGCCGACAACGTTGGGGATGGAGACCTTTTGCGGGCCGATGCTCTCGGCGACGCGCAGGACCCAGTCGCGGCGGACCTTGGTGCCGGGGGTGGGGGACTGCGAGAGGATGTGGCCGGAGGGGATGGTTGTCGAGTAGAACTGGCTTTCGAGGTCCATGTTCAGACCGAGGCCTTCGGCCAGCGAGCGGGCTTCGTCCACGGTGAGTCCGGCTACGCTGGGCACCTCGACCTCGCGGCCGTGGATGGCGAGGCGCATGGTGATGAAAGCCGACATCATAGCGACGGCGATCATGGCGAGAGCGCCGAGAGCGATGTTGAAGAAGCGACGCATGGTCGGGTTCAGGATATCGTGCCGGGTGGGGTGATGCGATGCGCGAGTATGAAGATCGCTAGGGGCGGATGATTGTGGGACGGATACGCTCTTCTTTCCACATCTCAGAGTCGCGATGAATGGGCACGGATTTTATCGCTAAGGAAAAGAAATGCGGGGGTCTCTCCACTTCGCTGCGCTTCGGTCGAGATGACGGTTTTTGGGGGAGTGAAGGCAAAGGCAAGCGCAACAGCAGATCCTCCGCCTGCGGCGAAGGATGACAAGGGGTTAAGCAACGGTCACCGCTGGTTGTCGGTGGCGGGTTCTGGATGGATGAGGAGGCGGCTTACCTCGGGGGAGTCGAGCTTGAAGTCGTTTTCGAGCGCGGTGATGACGGCGTGGACGCGGGACATGGGCAGGTCGTCGGGGAGGGTGCAGTGGCAAGTGACCTGGACGCGGGCGATGTCTTCGTGGATGCCATCGGAGTTGGGGCTGGAGGTGCCGCCGAGGCGGGTGACGATGACCTCGTGGATGTCGAGGATCTCCGGGAAGGCGCGGGCGACGTTGCGGAGGCGGCTTTCGAGCTGGCGGTCGCGTTCGAGCGAAGCGGGGCGCTCGATTGTGGCGGGTTCACTCTCGATGTGGGTGAGGATAGTGGCGATGCCTGGGACTTCTTTGCGAATCTCGGATTCGAGCTGGGTGACGAGAGCGTGAGCGGCAGAGAGCGTCATGGTCTCATCGACTTCGAGGTGCTGTTCGAGGTGGAGAGCGTGGTTGTACTGCTGGATGCTGACGTCGTGGATGTTGAGGTTGGCGCGGGATGCAACGGCTCGGATGCGGTCGTGGACGCTTTCGGCGAGCGAGGCCATGGGAACGGAGTGGACGACGACGTCGGCGCCGGGAAGGACGCGCTGGACGGCCTCGGTGGCGGCCATGGTGATCTGTTCCGACCGCTGGAAAGTGAGGTTGCGGGGCATGCCGAGGGTGAGGTCGGCGAAGTAGCTGGAGCCGGAGCGGCGGGTGCGGACGCGGTCGACGGAGAGGACGCCGTCGATGGCGGCGAGATCGCGGATGAGGCCGTCGCGGACTTCGCGGCGAGTCTGTCCGCTGGCATCGGCGGGGGTGGCGTCGAGCAGGGCGTCTACGGTTTGCGTCGCCAGGTGCCAGCAGACCTTGGCGATGATGACGGAGACGACGAGAGCGGCGATGGGGTCGGCGAACTCGAGCCAGGGGAGGTGGAAGTGCTCCCCTGCAGCCGTAGCGGCGAGGCCCAGCAGGACGGCGAAGGAGGACCAGATATCGGTACCGAAGTGGAGGGCGTCGGCTTCGAGGGCCTCGCTGCCGTATTGGCGGGCCACCTTGCGGAGGTTGCGGGAGCGGGTAAAGTCGACGGCGATGGAGAGGATGAGGACGAGGAAGGGCCAGACGGATAGGGCGACGGCGAGGTGCTCGCGGGCGATGATGCGGCGGAGGGCCTCGACGATGATCCAGAGGCAGGAGGCGAGCATGAGGCCGGTTTCGACAAAGGCGGAGAGGCTTTCAACCTTGCCGTGGCCGTAGTTGTGGTCGGCGTCGGCGGGGCGGTCGGAGACCTGGACGGAGAAGAGGGTGAGGGCGGCGGCGACGCAGTCGATGCCGGAGTGGGCGGCTTCCGACAACATCCCCAGGGAGCCGGTGAGCAGGCCGGTGACGAGCTTCAGGAGGGTGATGCCGAGGGCGGCGATGACCGAGCCGAGCGCGGCGGAGCGCTTTTGGGCAGCGCGTTCCGACTCCGGCGAAGTTACCGGGGGCTTCGGCGCGAGTTTGTCCGGTGGCACGGCAACTTCCATAGAGTTGAGTTTACAGGGTGAAAAAAGAGAGGGGCTGAGAATCATGTGGCTTCTGTATCGTAGTGCTCTGGCTGAATGGGGAGTATTGCCGATTTGAAAGTTGAGAGAAGAACGAAATGCGGGGGTCTCTCCACTCCGCATCGCGATGAGACCGCAATGCTTCGATCGAGATGACGGGTTCATGTGGATAGTAGAAGTGAGCCGGTCGAGATGACTTTTTTTGCTGAACTTAGTGGGGATTGTGAGGGTGTGTGAAGACGAATGAAGTCGTGAATGGGGATCTGGAACGTAAGGGATTTGGGGATCTTAAGGACCTGGCGTTGAACCTGCACTGGTCGTGGAGCCGTGCTTCGGAGGAGCTTTGGGAGCGGCTGGATGCGGAGCTGTGGGAGGCGACACAGGACCCCTGGGTGATCCTGCAGACGGTTTCGAAGGAGACCATCGTGAAGGCGCTGGGCGAGCCCGAGTTCTCACAGCGGCTGGCCGAGGTGCTTGCGTCGGACCGCGCGGCTTACGAGGGCGACGCGTGGTTTCAGAAGACGCACAGGGATTCGGGGTTGAATGCGGTGGCTTACTTCAGCATGGAGTTCATGTTGAGCGAAGCGCTACCGATCTATTCGGGCGGCCTGGGGAATGTGGCCGGCGACCAGATGAAGGCTGCGAGCGATCTCGGCGTTCCCGTTGTCGGAGTTGGCCTGTTGTACGGGCAGGGATACTTTCGCCAGCAGTTCGACAGCGCGGGGCGACAGCGGGCGTTGTATCCGGTGAACGATCCGGGGCAGTTGCCGATCCGGCCATTACGCCGGGCGAACGGCGAGTGGCTGAGGTTGAAGGTGCCGATTCCGGGCGTGACGATCTGGCTGCGCTGCTGGGAGGTTTCGGTTGGTCGAGCGAAACTCTACCTGCTGGACAGCAATGACTTCGCCAACGCTCCTGAGCACCG
This sequence comes from Granulicella aggregans, assembly GCF_025685565.1. Classification (NCBI taxonomy): domain Bacteria; kingdom Pseudomonadati; phylum Acidobacteriota; class Terriglobia; order Terriglobales; family Acidobacteriaceae; genus Granulicella; species Granulicella aggregans. The sequence goes on along the minus strand of NZ_JAGSYE010000003.1, from coordinate 697,349 downwards.
CTGCGTCACCAGCCAGTTGTACGGCGGCGACGCGGAGATGCGCCTGAAGCAGGAGCTAGTGCTGGGGATCGGTGGATGGAGGCTGCTGCGTGCCATCGGCATCCAGCCGGAGGTGTGCCATCTGAACGAGGGGCATGCGGCGTTCGCGGTGCTGGAGCGGGCGCGGAGTTACATGCAGGACCACGGCGTGGGGTTCGACGTGGCGTTGAGCGTAACGCGGGCGGGAAACCTGTTTACGACGCACACTGCGGTTGCGGCGGGCTTCGACCGCTTCGATCCGGAGCTGATCCGGCGTTATATGACAACGTATGCTTCGCGCCTGGGGATCTCGATCAACGAGCTGCTGGCGATGGGGCGAGCGAACACCGGAGCTCCGGAGCCGCCGAACTCGAAGGAGCCGTTCAACATGGCGTACCTGGCGATGCACGGGAGCGGCCAGGCGAACGCGGTGAGCAAGCTGCATGGCGAGGTGAGCCGGGAGATCTTCGGGCCGCTGTTTCTGCGCTGGCCGAAGGAAGAGGTGCCGGTCGGCTCGGTCACGAACGGGGTACATGTGCCGACGTGGGAGTCGAAGGCGGCGGATGAGTTGTGGAGCGGTTCCTGCGGGGATGAGCGCTGGCTAGGCACTCCTTGCAAGGAGGAAGATATACGCGGCATGAGTGACGAGGCCCTGTGGGCCATGAGGACGGAGTGCCGCAAGGGTCTGATCGAATGGCTGCGGGAGCGGTACGCGCGGCAGCTTGCGCTGGACGGCGAAGATCCTGCACAGGCTGCCTTCATCTTTCGCGAAGATGTGCTGACGATCGGATTTGCGCGGAGGTTTGCGACCTACAAGCGGCCTGACCTACTGCTGCATGACCCGGAGCGTCTGTTGCGGCTGCTGACAAATCCGGAACGGCCGATGCAGCTTGTCCTTGCGGGCAAGGCGCATCCGGCGGACATGGCGGGGCAGGCGCTGATCGAGAAGTGGAACAAGTTCCTGAAGCGCGAGGATGCGCGGTCGAAGATCGTCTTTCTGAGCGACTACGACATGCGCGTGGCCAAGGAGATGGTGCAGGGGATCGACCTGTGGATCAACACGCCGCGGAGGCCATGGGAGGCTTCGGGCACGAGCGGGATGAAGATCCTGGTCAATGGCGGGTTGAATCTATCGGAGCTCGATGGATGGTGGGCCGAGGCGTATGTGCCCGAGGTGGGATGGGCGCTGGGCGACGGCAAGGAGCACCAGGCCGGAGATTCGGCGGTCGCTGAACTGGATGCGGTGGAGGCCGATGCGATGTACCGGACGCTGGAGACTGAGGTTGCGGCGGACTTTTACACTCGGGAAGGAATTGCGCCGCCCGCTGGATGGGTGGCCCGGATGCGGGAGAGCATGGCGCAGTTGACGGAGCGGTTCTCGGCGGCGAGGACGATTCGGGAGTACACGGAGGAGCACTACATTCCGGCGGCGCATGGATATGCGGAGCGGTCAGCGAATGGCTCAGCGATGGGCGTTGCGATGGTGGCGTGGCGTGGGGAGATCGATAAGAAGTGGGCCGGCCTGCGGTTTGGAGCCTTCGAGATGACGGCCGTGGGCACTCGGTATGAGTTCAAGATCGAGGTCTTCGCGGGGGATCTGAGCCCAGAGAGCTTCAAGGTGGAGGTATATGTCGCGCCGGGTTGGGCAGTGACGGTGGAACCTGTGGCGCTTGAGAGGAGCACGGAAACGGGAAGCGCGGGGGCGACGGTGTTTACCGGTTCGGTGGCGGCGGACCTTCCGGTGGAGGCTTATATTCCGCGCGTTGTGCCGTATTTCAAGGGGGCTTCGGTGCCGTTGGAGGCGGGGGAGATCTTGTGGCAGCGGTGATGCGATCTTGATTCGCTCAGGGTAGCTTTGTGGCGGTCCCACTCATCGCGGTACAGCCGCGATGAATGGGGCACACGGTGTGATAACGAAAACGTCATCTCGACCGAAGCCACGCGGCTTCATCGCGTGGCGCAGTGGAGAGACCCCCGCATTTTGTCCGCCGCAAATCCCGGATAGAGCGCTACGGCTAAGGTTTCGTGGCGCGATAAAGCCCAGCGGTGCCGAAGGTGTAGCCGGTCCATTGCGCGTCCGTGAAGCCGGCGGCGGTGATGAGCTGCTTCATCCGTGGCGGGCGCGGAAAGCGGGCTACGGACTCGGGAAGGTAGGTGTAGGCGCTCCGGTCGCCGGAGATCATGCCGCCTAACAGGGGCAGGATCTTTCGGAAGTAGAGGGAGTACAGCGCGCCGGTGAGCCCTTCGGGCTGGTTGCACTCGAGGATGCCGATCTGGCCGCCGGGGCGAAGAACGCGGTGGAGCTCGGTTAGGCCTTCCTCGTAGTTGGCGAGGTTGCGGAAGCCGAAGGCGGCGGTGACGAGGTCGACGGAGTTGTCGGCGAGTGGGAGATGGAGTGCGTCGGCTTCGATAGCGAGGATGTTGTGTGGGGAGAACTTCTGCGCTCCGCGCGAGAGCATCTGGTGCGAGAAGTCGAGGGCCAGAATCGGCGCATCGTTCGAGGACTTAGGCCGGTGTTTGTAAAGGGCCATGGTCATGTCGCCGGTGCCGCAGCAGAGGTCGAGGATGACGGCTTCGGGGCGGGCGAGGACGGCGCGGAAGTTGCGCGCCGCGCGCCACCACCACCAGCGATCGATCCCCGCGGAGAGGATGTGGTTCAGCTTGTCGTAGCTGGGCGCGATGGTGTCGAACATCTGCTGGACGTTTGCGGCGGCGTCGGTCTCGGTGAGCGTGCCGACGGGGCGGGCGCCGGTGGTGAGTTCGTGTTCGGGCTTGGCGATCATGCGGTTTGCGACTTCATGAGGGTGAGCATTTCGTTGGCGGCGATGAGGAGTTCTTCGTCGGTGACGTCGAAGGCGATCTCGGTTGCGCCGATACCCTTGGCCAGGACGAAGGCGCGTTTGCCGCTGCGGGTCTTCTTGTCGCTGTAGGTAAGGGCGACCAGCTTTTCGGCTTTGGCGGTGAAGCGCGGGAGCGGGCCATACATCAGGATGGTCGAGATGATGCGGTCGGCTTCCTTCTGCGTGACCGTGCCGCGATGGAGCGACACATACGTGGCGGCGATGGAGCCCCAGCCTACGGCTTCTCCGTGCAGGAGTTTCTTATAGCCTGTGGCGGCCTCGATGGCGTGGCCCAGGGTGTGGCCGAAGTTGAGGATCATGCGTAGGCCGGACTCGCGCTCGTCTTTGCTGACTACGTCGGCTTTGACGCGGACGGAGGCGGTGACTACGCGGGTCAACGCGGCTGCATCTCCGGAGAGGATGGCGTCGGAGTTCTGTTCCATGAAGCGGAAGAGCTTGGCGTCGTAGATGACGCCGGACTTGATGGACTCCTGTAGTCCTGCCCGCAGCTCCGCAGGGGGCAAAGTGGCGAGCGTGTTGGTGTCGGCGAGGACGGCTAGCGGATGGTGGAAGCTGCCGATGAGGTTCTTGCCGGCGAGGAGGTTCACGCCGGTCTTGCCGCCTAGGGCGGAGTCTACCTGCGCGAGCAGCGTGGTGGGGAGCTGCACGTAGCGGATGCCGCGCATGTAGATGGCGGCGAGGAAACCGGTGATGTCGCCGATGACGCCGCCGCCGAGGGCGAGCAGGAGCGAGTCGCGGTCGGCGCCGGATTCGGCCAGCTGCTGCGCGAGAGATTCGACCGAGGCCATGCGCTTGTGGCGCTCGCCGGGTGGAAGGAAGAGGACTGTTGGAGACTCTTTGAAGGAGCTCAGGACGGTCTTCGACCAGAGCCCCCATATCTCGGGCGAGGTGACGACGAAGATCTTCGAAAGCTTCCCGCTGGTCAACTTTTTCAGGCGCATTTCGAGGGTGTTGAGCAAGCCTGCGGCGATGACGATCTCGTAGCTGGCGGAAGGTGTTGTGAGTGTAACGGAGGTCCGGCGTGAAGTTTGTTGCGGCACAGTAGTTCCATCGTATCGCAGGCGATTCGATGGAGCTGAAAGAGTAGCATCTTGATATGGAAGAGGTTGGGTTTCTGGTGATAGGTGGTGGGATCGCGGGGCTGAGCGCGGCGGTCCGGCTGGCGGCTGTGGATACGGTGCTGGTGGTGACGAAGGAAGAGCTGGCGGAGTCGAATACGGCTTATGCACAGGGTGGGATCGCGGTGGCGATGGGCGGCGGCGAGGATGTCGCCGAGCATCTGGAAGACACGGTGAATGCGGGCGATGGGCTGGTGAATCGAGAGGCGGCGGCAGTGCTCGTCGAGCAGGGACCGAGGCGCGTCGAGGAGCTGCTGGCTTGGGGGACGGAGTTTGACCGGGCGAGCGCGGCGGAGGGTGGAGAGTTGATGCGAACGCGCGAGGGAGCGCATAGCCGGTCGCGGATTCTTCATGCGAATGGCGATGCCACGGGGCGGGAGATTGCGGTCTCGCTGCTGCGCCATGCACGGGAGACGAAGGGCATCACGCTGATGGAGTTCACGACGACGGTCGACCTGATCACGGAGGTGATCGACGGCGTGAAGACGGTGGTAGGAGCGGTGCTGCTCGATCGCGAGGGCAAGCTGCACAACGTCTATGCGCGCGCGGTGCTGATTGCGAGCGGAGGAGCGGGGCAGGTCTACAGCGACACTACGAATCCTAAGGTAGCGACGGGCGATGGCATCGCGATGGCGTACCGCGCGGGAGCAGCGCTGAGCGATATGGAGTTCTACCAGTTCCATCCGACCGCGTTTGCAAAGGAAGGCGCGCCGCGATTTTTGTTGAGCGAGGCTCTGCGCGGCGAAGGTGCGTGGCTGCGCAATACGAAGGGCGACTGCTTCATGCACAAGTATCACGAGATGCTGGAGCTTGCGCCGCGCGATGTAGTGGCCCGGGCGATCACGCGTGAGGCGATCGATGGGCCGGTGTATCTCGACATGCGGCATATTACGCGCGACATGAAGGCGCGGTTTCCGGGGATCTCGAAGTTTCTTGAGGGATATGGGTTGGAGTTGAATCGCGACCTGATCCCGGTGCGACCGGCGGCACATTATCTGATGGGTGGGATCAAGACGGACGTGGATGGACGGACGTCGCTGCCGGGGTTGTTTGCGGCGGGTGAAGCGGCTTGCACGGGTGTCCATGGAGCGAATCGGCTGGCTAGTAATTCTCTGTTGGAAGGGCTGGTATTTGGGGCTCTGGCGGCGGAGGCGATGATGCAGGAAGAAGGGATCAGGGAGAAAGGAGAAGTTGCGTTGGCTGAGCCATTGGTTGAGCTGGACGCTGCGAAGGTGGAGGTCTGGATTGCTGAAGTGCGGAAGATCATGTGGGAGGATGCGGGCCTGCTGCGAGATGCTGAAGGGCTGAAGCGGGCGCAGACCCGGCTGGATGCTCTGGTGCGGGGGATTCCGCGGGGGTACTCGCGAAGGGCGGTGGAGGCTCGGAGTTTGTTTACCGTGGCGTTTGTGATTGTGGCTTCGGCGCTGGCGCGTGAGGAGAGCCGGGGGGCGCATTATCGGAATGACTTTCCGCAGAGGGATGCGGTGGCGAAGCATTCGGTGATGGAGAAGGGGAAGCTGTCGTTTGTGGCTTAGGCCTTTCCGAGGCTGAAAGGTTCGCTCGGTAGTGGTGGTGCGATCAGCATGGCGGGTCTTTCGACTGCGGCGCTTGCGGTGAAGCTGCAAGCGCCTTCGCTCAGGATGACGGTTTTTTGGTGGTGAGGGAAGAGGTGCGGGGGTCTCTCCACTGCGCCACGCGATACGGCCACGTGGCTTCGGTCGAGATGACGTGTTCTAAGAAATGAGATGACGATTTCTGTAGCGAGATGACGACGGCTACGGGTTAGTTCTTTATACCGGATAGGGGTCGGTGCCATCGTTGGGGAACCACTTGTAGGAGTGCGTGGCGCCATCCTGGGTGGACTTCCACTGTTGGGGTGTAGTGGAGTCGAGGATGTCGACGGGCTGGGCTCGAAAGGTTCCGGCGGCGGCGATGGCGAAGGCCTCCGCGATGGCGTTGCGTTGCTCGTTGCCGATGGCGTCAGGGCTGGGCGAGACGAATAGGCCAGTGCCGCTGCGGGCGAGGAGGTCCATCCATTGGCGGTTGAGCGGCCAGGGGATGTCGTTGGTGATGCCGACGCAATCTGCGTCGACGGAGAAAAAGGTGCGGTCCTGGGCTACGCGGTAGGCGAGGGTGTTGATGCCCATGCGGCGAGTGCGCTCCCAGAGTCTGCCGCTGGTGTCGTCGCCGGTGCGCTGCATCTCGAAGATGCCCGCGGAGAGGTGACCGACGGTGTTGCAGCCGAGCAGAATGGTCTGGTCCCCGGCGGCGGCGCGGAGGGCTTTGTAGTAGTCCAGGAGGATCTCGGCGTTGGTGCGGCTGCGGTCGTTGAAGTGCCAGCCGGGGATGGTGGGTGAGGCTCCCATCTCGAAGCCCCACTGACCGAGCAGATCGTAGGTGGAGAAGTCGTGCTTGACGAGTTCGTACTTCCAGCCGACGACTTGGGTCATCTTGGCGATGGCGGCGGCGCGGGCTTCGGGGATGGTGATGTCGTAAGCGAGTTCGTCGCCGGGAGAGCGAAAATGTTTCTGCGGCAGCAGAAGCTTAGGGTTGGTGCCGGCGGTGGCGATCGTAGGCCTGATCCAGATGCCGGGACGGACGTTGTGGGCGCGGATCTTCTTGGCTAGCTTCGCCATGTCGGGGAAGGCGGGATTGTTGCGCCAGCCGTCGTCGATGACCGAGAAGGGACGCGGGCCGGACTTCGGCGCAAGGTCGGCAACGAGGGCGGTGTCGCGGAGGATGCCTGCCTCGGAGTTCTTCCCGTAGGCGTAATACCAGTCGTTGGTGCCGTAGATGGTGCCGGAGGGCAGGCGTGGCCTGGGGCACATTGCTTTGCAGAGACAAGTGAGCAGACCGTGAATGGAGCCATAGAACGTGCGCGGACAGGAGACGATGGTGGCGACGTGGAGCTCGCGGTCGCCAAGCAGGACGCCGTTGCCGCCGTTGCCTACGTCCATCCAGAGCGAGACGCCGGCGGGATCGACCTGCCAGAAGCAGAAGGCCGCGGCGCCTGTGCGGATGCCATAACCGTGAGTCTGAGTGGTGGAGGGATCATGGGTGGCAAAGTACCAGGGCATGACGCGTTCCGGAACCATGGGGCGGAAGGCAAGATCGCCGTAGCTGCGCTCCCACGCGTCGCCGAGGAAGAGCAGGCCGGGACGTAGTGCGGCATTCCACCTGAAGTGGATGCGGGTGAGAGGAAGCTTTGGTGCGTAGACGAAGATGGCCGATTCTTTGGGTGAGTCGATCTCGGTGCGGATCTCGATGCCTGGGGCCTGCCAGCGAAACGAGGACTTGGTGAGCGGGGTGGCAGCGGAGCTTGACTCGGTGTAGATGGCGACGTAGTCCGGCAAGCGCAGGATAGAGAGGAAGGACTCCCGCGAAGGGAGCGGCGTTGTGGTCGCCGATGCGAGGGGAGTTGCGGCGGCAGCGGCAGCTGCTCCGAAGAAGGTGCGTCGCGAGATGGGGTTCAACGGCAGCCTCGTTTCTGCTGGGGGTCGTTAGAAGAGCAGGAGCAGCAGGGGCACTGCGATTCCAGCAACGAGAAGACCGGTGACCCAAGACTTATTGCGGTTGTACTTGTAGGCCATGTAGATGCCGGTGAAGGTGGAGATGACGAGGCCGATGGAGACGAGCAGGAAGAAGAGCTTCATGGGGAGAAGGTTCTTCGGCTTGGGAGCAATAGCGTCGGGCAAGAGCGGCTTTGAAGCGGCGGGTGCCGATGCGTCGGCGGCCTTCGTTGGGGCTGCTCCGGGAGCGGGTGGTTGCGGCTTGCGGACGGGGACGACGAGGGTCTGCTTCTTATGTAACTGGCCGAGCTTCACGATCCACGCTGGCGGCTTGTAGTCGCTGCCTTTGGTGGTCTCGTGCAGGCTGAAGGTCTGGAGCGCGCCGGTGATCGCGAAGAAGAGAATGGCCGGTGAGATGAACACGCCAAAGTAGAGATGGATCTGGCGGAGGAGTTTCAGCGTGGAGGCTTTGGAGGTCATGTCTGACTAGATTTTAGCGTCGGCGTGAGGTTTTGCGGGCATCAGCAGTGATAGAGCGATGCAGACGCCGAGCAGGCCGACGATGACCGCGAGGGAGATCATGGGGCCGATCTCGAACCATGCGGCCCCGAGCATCTTGATGGCGGCGAAGGCGAGGACGGCGGCCAGACCGTAATGGAGGAAGCGGAGTTTCTCCAGCATGTTTGCGAGCAGGAAGTAGAGCGAGCGCAGGCCCATCACGGCCATGATGTTCGACGTGTACGCGATGAAGGGGTGGCGCGTGATGGAGAGCACGGCGGGGATGGAGTCGAGGGCGAAGACGACGTCGGTGAACTCGATGGCGATGAGGGCGAGGAAGAGCATGGTCATCATGCGCTGGCCATTTTCGCGTACGAAGAAGTGATCCTGACGCAGGCTGACAGGGTGGAGCTTCGCGACCCACTTGATCCAGACGGGCGTGGTGGCCTCTTCCTTTTCGTGCGGTAGGACAAGACGGACGGCGGCGATGAGCAGGATTGCGCCGAAGATATAGCCGATCCACTGGAAGTGATCGAGCAGACCGACGCCGGCGGAGATGAAGGCTCCGCGCATGACGATGGCGCCGAGGACTCCCCAGAAGAGGACCTTTGGCTGTCGATAAGGCTCGATCTGGAAGACGCGAAAGAGGAGGAGGAAGACGAAGAGGTTGTCGATGGACAGGGCTTCTTCGATGGCGTAGCTGGCGAGGTACTCGACGCCGCTGGCGGAGTCGATTGCGTGGAAGATGAAGGCGGCGAAGGCGAGGGCGGCGGTGACCCATAGGATCGTCGCCGCTACGGAGGTGGACTGGACCTTGGATGGGCCTCGCCAGCGCGAGTAGACGAGCTCGAGCGCGAGGAGCGCGAGGACGAGGATGTGAAAGCCGATCCAGTGGCTGAGCGGGGTGTCCATCGTTATTTGATGGTATCGCGTGGAGATTGCATCCCGCTTTCCTAGAGAGTTTGCATTCGATGTATGAAGTTCTTGATCTTCTCAAGATGTTCTACGGGCAACGTCACCTTCTCAATTGCTTGCGTAGTGAGCGGAACCCAACCGGAGCTTTCGTAGGGATTCAATCCTAAAAGCCAGCGAGATGTTTCCACCTCATCACCCAGCGATTGGCGCGCATCTGATTCCTGCTTGTCGACCCACGCGATGAGTTCGTCAAGAGTCTGCGGTTGAGCGTTCCGTGACAGAGGGTCAAGCCCGAGAAGAAGAATGCAAAAGGCAGCGAACGGGGTCAGAGAGTCATGTTCGACCCGTTCATAAAACCAAAGCAACAGCTCAAGAGCATACCAAGCGACCTTCGGGCCAAGGGCTAGTGCGCTGCCTGTGAATTGACGCAGCGTTGCCGCTGAACTGTCGAGGAAAGTGCACTCGTTGTAGTACGCGTAGTCGTAGGTGTCGCCTTCGCTGCATGTTGCCGCAGAAATCAGCAGCAGAGCGCATGCAAGGAGACGCTTTGTATGAGCTGCTTCGAGATCACCAGCGGGCGCATCTGTTTCGGGCTGACTCCAGCGTGTGAGTTCGAGAACCTCACGAGGAGTCCAATGGAGCAATCCTTTTTGCGGCTTCGTGGAGAGCTGAAGTTTGATGGCGGTCAGATGATCTTCACTGTCTTCGCCAGCATCTGCCTCTGCTATTTGCTGCAGCATCCCAGGTGTCGCACGTTCTCTAATCCAGTCCAAGATTGGAACCTCGGATGGAGTTGCGCCTAGAAACCATCTGAAGGGGACGCCGTTTCGTTCCATGGCTAGAAGTCTTACTTGCGTTCGTTGATGAGATGGATCATCTCGAGGAACAGATCGGCGGAGGTTTGCAGGGACTTGGCGCTGATCTTGTCCATGGTGTCCTGGGCGGTATGGTGGTAGCCGTCGGGCATTTGCGCGGTGTGGGGGCCGTAGTCGAAGTCGCCGATGTCGAGGACGGGGACGTTGCGCTGCTTGAAAGGAAGGTGATCGTCGAGCTCGGTGGTGGAGCTCTTGAAGACGTTTGCGCTGTGGCCGGTGTTCTTTGCGGCGGTGGCCAGGAGGTCGCTGAGCCATTGCGTGGAGTTGCCCTCGCGCGGGATGTTGAGGTCCTTGTCGCCGATCATGTCGGCCAGCAGGAAGGCCTTGATCTTCGTGATGGTGCTGTCCTTCGACCACTTGGCGGCAAGGTGACGTGTGCCGTAGAGGGAGTCGGAGTCGGACCATTCTTTGATGGCCTCTTCGCCGTCGTCGAAGACGATCCAGACGCTGTAGCCCTCTGGTGGATGCGTGCGGAGGTAGTGGGCGATCTCGATGAGCAGGGCGGTGGTGCAGGCGCCGTCGTTTGCGCCGACGAAGTTGATGTCCTTGAGGGGGTAGTTGGTCTCGTAGTGTGATGCGAGGACGATGATGCCGTCCTTCTTACCCGGGTAGCGCACGATGTAGTTGCGCATGGGCACCATGCCGATGGGCGTGGACGCGACGAAGCTGTCGGTCTCGAAGGTGCCCTTGGCGATCTCCGGGGCGAACTGGGATTTGATGAAGGCCTCGGCGGCGGCGTGGTCGGGCGAGCCGACGTAGCGGTGAGGAGCGGTGTTCACGTACTGCTGGGTGAGGTTGTAGATGGCCTGGCCGCTGATTGGGGACGGATGCTTCTGCGCCGAGCAGGCTAGCGTCGAGAGGACGCAGAGGGAGATGGCTAGCTGGCGAAGTGTGCTTAGACGTGGCGAGGTGAAGCGGAAAAGCGAAATGCGGGGGTCTCTCCACTTCGCTGCGCTCCGGTCGAGATGACGTGTCTCGTGGGGGAGGGAGCAAAAGCAGATCCTCCGCTTCGCGAAGGATGACAAGGTTTGAAGACTGGCGAAGGTCATGCGGGCTTGGGGGCGTCTTTCTTCTTGGTCGGATTGACGATGAAGGCGGCGACCACGCCGACCATGTAGAGGACCAGCATCGGCAGCGCGAAGAGGCACATGTAGATGGGGTCGGGCGACGGGCAGATGATCGCCGCGACGAGGAAGATCAGCAGGATGGCGTAGCGGATGTGCCGGAGCAGGAACTTGCCGTCCACGATGCCGAAGAGGGCGAGGAAGAACATCAGCACGGGCAGCTCAAACGTCACGCCAAGCGCTAGAACGATGGCGAGGAAGAAACCGGTGTAGTCCTCGATGGTGATGATGGGGTGGAATTTCCGGCCGAAGTCGTTGATGAGGACGCGGAGCATTCCGGGAAGGACGAAGTGGTAGCCGAACCACGCTCCGCCAAGGAAGAGGGTGACAGTGGTGGCCATGAAGGGGACGATGTACTTCTGCTCGTGGCGATAGAGGCCGGGAGAGATGAAGAGCCAGAGCTGAAAGAGGATGAAGGGGCTGGCGAGGATGGCGCCGCCGTACATCGACGTCTTCAGGTAAAGGTTGAGGCCGTCGGTGGGGTGGGTGAAGTTGAGCTGGATGTGGAGTTGGTCGAGCGGGGCCTGGACGATGCCGTAGAGGCGCTCGTGGAATGCGTAGGCGACGCAGAAGCCGATGAGCAGATAGATGACGGAGTGGATGATGCGCTTGCGGAGCTCGTCGAGGTGCTCCATCAGAGTCATGCCGGGGAGCTCGGCGCGGTCGGTGACGGCGGTGCGGGCCTTGTCGATGAGATCAGCCATGGAGGGACTCCTCGGCTGCGGCGTCGGTCGTGGTGAGCCCGGCGGTGTCGGTGTGGCCGTTGGTGTAGCGGTTCGGGCGTTGGTCAGAATGCTCATGCTCGGCGGCTGCGGCTGGCTCGGCGGTTTCAGCGGGTTCTTCGTGGGGGATGGAGTCGACCAGCGGAGCGATGGAGGATGAGGCGAGCGTGGTGGTGCGCGGCTGCGGCAGGCCCGTGGCGGGCGGCATGATCTTCAGGTCCCCGGAGACGGCGATGGGCAGCGGCTCAACTTCGCCGATAGGGACTTCCGGGGTGGCTTCTATCGATGCCGCTTCGGGGCTGTCGGACGGGATGGAGCGCAGCTGCGGGTTGTCCTCCGGACAGTCGTACGCCGTGGTGCCGGGGGCTGGCGTTGCAGGATCGGTTCCGAGTACCGGCGCTGGCGGCGGCGCGGCGGCCTCGATCTTTGCGATCTCCTTCTGGCGGTCGGCCTGCTCGGCGAGGCGGAGCTCCTCTTCCATCTGCATGCGGAATTCGTTCGAGGCGCGGCGGAACTCGCCCATGAGCTTGCCAAGCTGGCGCGCGATCTGGGCGAGGCCCTTGGGACCGAAGAGCAGAAGACCTAAAAGGATGATGACGGCGCTGTCGCCGAGACTCGGCATAATTCTTCCTATGATACGGGTTCGAAAGGGACTCAACAAATGTGGCAGGAGTGTTGCCGGAAGATTATGCGATGATGAAAGTGGGCAGGCTGGCAGTGCCAGATTCGTGCATCGTTTCGATGGCGACCTCGTCTAAAGTGTACGGACGGCAGAGGTCACTGGACTTCTCCGGCCGAGTTTTAAGGGTTGCAACATCCCCGTGGGTTGGGTGTTTCACGTTCGTGGTTTGAGCTTGGGCACAGCGAATCCACTGCAACCGCGCAGTGAATGCTTTCAACATCCCCGTTCTCGAGCGGCTGCAGCTATGCAGGGCTCGCTGGACTGAAGGCGGAGTACTTTGATCGATCTACTGGAAGAAGCCCCGGCAATAGCCGAAGGCGCAGCTACAGGGGAGAACTGTTCCCTCGACCACTATCTTTCCCAACCCGACCACACGATGGACGCGCGGATTGCCGCGGCGCGAGCGAAGCTTGGAACCGATGTCGTTCTGCTGGGGCACCATTATCAGCGCGACGAGGTGATCCGGTTCGCGGACTATACCGGCGACAGCTATAAGCTATCGAAGATTGCTGCGGAGACGCAGGCGAAGTACATGCTGTTCTGCGGCGTGCACTTTATGGCGGAGACGGCGGATGTGCTGGGCAAGCCATGGCAGCAGGTGATCCTGCCGGACCTGAATGCTGGATGTTCGATGGCCGACATGGCGGAGATTGGCCAGGTTGAGGACTGCTGGGACTCGCTGGAACGGGCGGGACTGACCCACGACGGTGGATTGATTCCGCTGACTTACATGAACTCTGCCGCGAACATCAAGGCGTTTTGCGGCGAGCGCGGTGGGTTGGTGTGTACTTCGTCGAATGCTCGGGGAGCGTTTGAGTGGGCGTTTGCTCGCGGCGAGAAGATTCTGTTTCTGCCGGACCAGCATCTTGGTCGGAACACCGCTTTTGCGATGGGAATTCCGATGAGCGAGATGGTGGTTTGGGATCCGTACCAGATCAACGGCGGCGTGCTGCCGGAGCGGCTGAAGGCTGCGAAGGTGATCCTTTGGAAGGGGCACTGCTCGGTGCATCAGAGGTTTCTGCCGGAACATGTCGACCGTGTGCGTCGCGAAGAGCCGGGGATGCAGGTGATCGTGCATCCGGAGTGCCGCTGGGAGGTCTGCCAGAAGGCCGATGCAATCGGATCGACGGAGCGGATCATCGCGGAGATCGAGAAGGCTCCGGAGGGTTCGAGCTTTGCTGTGGGAACCGAGATTCACCTGGTGAACCGGTTGGCGAAGCGGTTTGCTCCTTTAGGCAAGAAGGTCATTACGCTGGATGATGCGGGATGCCTGTGCACGACGATGTACCGGATCTCGCCGCAGCACCTGGCGTGGACGCTCGAGAATCTGGTTGAAGGCAGAGTGGTGAACCGCATCAAAGTCGATGACGATGTTAAGGAGTGGGCCAAGGTGGCTCTCGATCGGATGCTGGAGGTCAAATGAGTAAGACGTTCACGTTGTCCGAGGCGCAGACCCTCCTGCCGGTGCTGGAGTCGCTTCTGCGCGGCGCGCAGAAGACGGCGGCGAGGGTGGGCGAACTCGAGCGCGAGATGCAGGACCTGAACCAGCGCATCTTTCTGTCGGGCGGGATGCATGTGGATGTCGTTGCGGCTGCCAAGCGGCGTGGTGAGCGCGAGAAGTCGATTGAATCGACGAAGGAGACGTTGGCGGAGATCGATTCGATCGGCGTGCAGGTACAGTCGCTCGAAGATGGGCTGTTGGACTTTCCCTGCATGGTGAGCGGAGATATTGTGATGCTCTGCTGGAAGATGGGTGAGCCGGGAATCTCGCACTGGCATGGGTTGGAAGAAGACTTCAGCGAGCGGAAGCCGCTGGACGCGCGGTTCGATAAGAGTGAGCGGGAGCGGTTGAACTAGGTTTGGTGACACAGTTCCGGGGCTGAAGCCCCTTTCTTGCGAAGCGCCGGCTTGCCGCGGGCTAGAAGTCTGCTGCTACTCCGAGGCTAACGCCTCGGGTACTAAATCGAGCGTGATAGCCTTCGGCTGGGCCCCATACCTGAATCTGCCGAGGTTTCGCTTGATGAAGCTGTTCGTGGCGTTTCTTTGCCTGCTTTGTATCTCCTCAATACCGGCTTGGAGCCAGCAGCAAACTCCGGGTGCTGCCCAGAGCGAGGCGAACGATCCGTTCGCCAGCCTGCGAAACAATCGGGACTTCGAGTTCATCCTGGAAGACGGCGCGACGCACCAGCCGCTTGCGAATACCCAGGTCGATATCGAGGCCACGGACAAGGATGGAGCGACAGCGTCCATTCCCGGCTCGACGGATGAGGCGGGGAAGATCTCCGCGTCGCTGAACCCCAAGCTCACTTACTCCATCACCGTTCACGCGGCTGGGTATGACGATCTGACGGAGAACTGGAGCGCTGCGGGATCTTCGCTGGAGATTGGGCTGCACGCCAATCCGAACGCTCCGCGCAGCCCGTACCTTCCGCCGTCTCAGCAGACTCAGGAGGCCTCAGGCATCGACAACGGTCCTGTAGCGCCACCGCCTCCTGATCTCAAGGCCCAGATTCACACCTTCCTGGTGGGAGTGTTCTTCGCGGTGCTTCCGGCGGCGGGGTTCCTTCTACTGCGCGAGGTCGCGGTGCGGACGGTCCATCTCTTCATGATGCGCAGAGGCGCGCCGAAGCCGGCTGCTTCGCCGGTTGAGGAGCCCGAATCTGCGTCCAGGCCGGAGCCCGCTGTGATGCCGGGCTTTCTGGAGATGAATACGCTAAACGGCATTCTGCTGAGCGGTCCGGCGGAGACGAGGGTTCTACGCGCTGAGGGGACGAGCGGGCGCAAGCTGAAGATTCTTGAGTTGTCGCTACTGGTGCAGGTGTGCGGGCTGGCGTCCTCGGTGGCATTGATCGCGTGGCTGATGCCGAATGCGTTCGCTGCGAACAAGTTGGAGATTGGGATTGGAGCGGCGGCGCTGCTGGCCGTCGATGCTTTGCTGGCGTTTTATGCGTGGACGACGTGGCTGCAGGGCGCGCGGACGGTGGAGTTGCTGGGCGTGCTCTCCGTGGTGGCGACGGTTGCGATCACCGTGTTTGGCCTTCGCGACAAGATTCCGGCATTCATCGTGATTCCAGCGGTGGTGCAGATTGCTTACCTGGTGCAGGAGTTGCGCACGCTGCGCCGCGATGCACTTCAGGACGGGAATCGGAAGCTGGTGATCCTGCGCGTCTTCGGATCGGACAAGAATACGGCGTTTACGTTTGGCAAGCTGATGGAACGGTGGCGGTTTATCGGGTCGTTTCTCACGATCGTGGACCCGGCTTATATACGGCACCGGTTCTCGGTGTTGGCGAAAGGGAACGCGGGCCGGTCGCTGGGTATGACGCTGACGGTGGGAACTCTGGCGGCGCTGCTGGATCAGGGTGCGCGGTTCGCTCCGGATATGTTTCCGCAGGTGATTCCGGCGGCGTGGGCTTCGCTGCCGCCCGATCAATTGCTGATGCGCGTTCGCTCGGTGTTCTACGGGATCCTGTCGGTGATCGCTCTGGTTCCGATGCTGGCGTACATCTGGCGGCATTTTTTGAAGTCGCCCGCGCAGGCGATTGCTGGGGTGGAGCGAGTTGCAGGGGCGACGCTGAGCGTGGAGACGGACTTTCACGGGTCGCCGTTCTTCTGCTACGACGATGTATGGCAGCCTGCGGTGCGCAAGATGCTGTCGGTCGCGGATGTGGTGCTGATGGACCTTCGCGGGTTTTCGGCCGAGCGGCAGGGGTGCGCGTATGAGCTAGGGGAGCTGGTTGACTACTATCCGGTGGACCGCCTGCTGTTCCTGGTGGATGCTTCGACACCGCGTGATTTGTTGCAGAAGCTGATTCTCGAGCGGTGGGGGAAGATGCGAGCAGAGTCGCCGAACCGGGCGATTGCGGAGCCGGTCATCCAGCTTTATGAGACGGCGGACCGGTCGGCCAGCGATATTCAGCATATTGCCAGTCTGTTGTCGGCTTCGCTTGAAGGACGGGTGCAGACCCAGGCCCAGTTGACGTATTGGGGAGCGGCTAAACGGGTGGCGTGAAGTTTGTGGCCGACCCACTCATCGCGATGTAACTGCGATGAATGGGGCACAGAAATCGACACGGAGTTGTGGCAGAGAAGCGAAATGCGGGGGTCTCTCCACTACGCCACGCGATGAGGCCGCGTGGCTCCGGTCGAGATGACGGTTCTTTCGGGAAGAAGAGGAGCCGATTTTCCGCTTTTTCACATGAGTCCTCATGTGCCGTTTTTGAACGGCCGGAGTCGAACAGGGCGTCCGCTACTTTACTGCGTCATCGTCTGGAGACTTCCCGGAAGTGGCCGTGGCTGAGAAGATGGAGAGGCAGGATCAGGAGCGTGGGCCGGTGGTGAAGGAATTGATTGCTCAATTGAGTTCAAGGTTGAGATTTGGCAGGATTTTCAGCGCCGCCACGGTGGTAGCCGGTCTAGTCTGCATGACGGGATGTGCCGGCTTCTTTCCGCCGCTGACCAGCGGCAGTGGAAGCGGATCGGGATCGACAACGGGCGACTACGTTTATGTGGCGAACTCTTTCACCAGCACCTCGAGCGGGACAAGTTCGGCGTACTCGATTACGGGATTTTCGATTGGCGCAAACGCCCTGACTGCGATCTCGGGAGCGACGGAGACGTTGCAGTTTGCGCCGCAGACGCTGGCGGTGACCCCTTCGAACAGCTATCTCTATGTCGCGGGGTCGGGAGTGATCTACGGCTATTCGATCAACTCGACTACGGGGGCGCTGACGCAGGTGCTGACTGCGTCGAGCGGAAAGGCGCTGGCGAACGCGGACATGATCTCGATGGTGGTGTCGCCGGACGGCAACTGGCTGCTGGGGCTGGATAGCAGCCCGAGCGCAGTGGTGATCGACGAGTTCGCGATCAATTCGACGACGGGTCTGCTAAGCCTGGAGGCAGGAGCGACACAAGCTCTGACGGGCGGAGCTTCGATTGTGGCGTCGAATCTCGCCATATCTCCGAAGGGCGACTACCTTGCGGCGTCGGTTGGGACGGGTGGCTTGGTAGACTTCAGCTTCGATACGAGCACGGGTGTGGTGACAGCGGTGGGTGAGCTTACTGCCTCTACGGCTTCGAGCGCGGATCAGGCTGCGGTCTTCGATTCGACGAGCTCGACGCTTTACGTTGCGGTAAGCGGGACAAACGCCGGCGTCTATCCTTACACGATCGGCAGCGGAGGCGTGTTGACGCAGGTGAGCGGAGCGCCCTTCTCGCTTGGGACGAGTTCGACGGCGGGACCGGCGTCGATCCTGATCGACAAGACCGGGAAGTACCTCTACGTGGGGAACCGGACCGCGGGTTCGATCTCGGGATACACGATTGGGACGGGCGGAGTGTTGACGAAGCTGGCGGGATCTCCGTTTACGGCTGGAACGACGGTCACGGCGCTGGGGTATGACAATAGCGGCGACTACCTGCTTTCGACGACGTCGGGATCGAATCCGGACCTGGAGATGTTCAGCTTCGATGCGACGACGGTAGGCAATCTGGACACCTCGACGACAGCCTTGACGGGCAATGGGACGGAGCCAGCGGGAGCGGTCGCGATGGCGCTGACGCACTGATGCGGCTTCGCGCGGGCTGCGTGAATTCTGTGGATGATCCAGTGGAGTAACGCGCGACGGCTGTGTGCCGCGAGATAATGAGTCTCAGGGCGGGACCGATCGAGAGCGTCGCCCGGAGGCCTATTGAAGCGTTTCGGATGGATGGTGGAGCGGGGACTGTTTCTGGGTTGCTCGGTGCTGCTGGTGTCGGGTTGCTCCCGTTTCAAGAGTAAGCCGGAGGCGGTGTACGTCTACGTCACGGCCAAGCAGACGTTTCTGCGAGACCGGGTCGCAGCGGTGTCGAACCGGACGGGTACGGTGGAGAATGGGCAACGGCTGGCGGTGCTGGAGCGCGGGCGGAGATTCCTGAGGGTTCAGACGGACAAGAACGAGACCGGGTGGATCGACGAGAAGGCGGTCGCGACGCAGCAGACTTATGACGAGTTCGCCAAGCTGGACCAGGACCATGCGAAGGACCCGACGGTAGCGTCGGCGGTGGTGCGGGATGAGGTGTATCTGCATATCGCTCCGGGGCGAGCGACGGAGAAGTTTTACAGGCTGGCGGAGGGCGAGCGGCTGAGCCTTATCGCGAGGGCGACACTGGTCAAGGGCGGAGGGCCTAATCCAAATGTGAAGGCTGCCCCTGCCCGCAATCCGAAGCAGGCGGCGATTCCGGGAGCGGCGACGGGAATTCCGACCGGAACACCGAAGCCGGCGGTCGGATCCACGCCTGCGGTCAAGGGAGCCGAGGCGGCTGCGCCTGACGCCAAGGCCGGTAAGGCCGCCAATGCTACTGACGAAAAGGCTGCAGAAGAACCGCCGCCTCCGATGGAGGACTGGTGGCTGGTGCGGGACTCTCATGGTCATGCTGGGTGGATGCTGAGCCGGTTGATGGATGTGGATGCTCCGGACTCGCTGCTCCGGTATGCGGAGGGGCAGAGGATTGTGGGAGCTTATCTGCTGGCGAAGGTCTATGACCCGGACGCTCCGCAGGATGACAAGAACATTCCGGAGTATCTGACGGTGTTGAGTCCGTACAAGGCGGGGCTGCCGTATGACTTTGATCAGATCCGGGTGTTCATCTGGAACGTGAAGAAGCACCGGTACGAGACGGCGTTTCGCGAGAAGAACGTCGAGGGCTATCTGCCGGTGGAGCTGAAGATGATGCAGGAGGTGGGCGGGAAGGCGGCGAACTCCGCTACGCCGCTGCCGGGGTTCAGCTACAGGGTGCTGCGGGCGGACGCTGGGCAGGTGGTGCCTGATCCGATGACCGGAGCGATCATTCCGGGGGCGACGGTGACGAAGGCTTATCGCCTGGAGGGGAATATCACGCGGCGCATGGTTCCGCCGCAGGGCGAGGCGTTGCCGGAGCTGGCACACCCGGAGCCGGCGGAGAATAAGAAGGATAAGAAGAAGGCGAAGCGGCGGTAACTGCGAAATGCGGGGGGGCTCTCCACTGCGCATCGCGGTGAGGCCGCAATGCTTCGGTCGAGATGACGCTTTTACTTCGTTTGAGGGCAGTCCGGTCGAGATCACGCTTCTCATTTCAGCTTTGGCTCTTCTGAACCTAGCTGTAGAAGGCGGCTATGGCGTCGACTACGGCGCGCTGTTCGTCTTCTCGGAGCTCGGGGTAGATGGGGAGTGCGAGGACTTCGGCCGCGGCTGTTTCGGTGACGGGGAAGTCGCCGGGTTTGTAGCCGAGGGATGCCAGGCTGGTCTGCAGGTGCAGAGGGATAGGGTAGTAGATCTCCGTGCCAATCTTGCGGTCGGTCAGGTGCTGGCGCAGGGCGTCGCGGCGGGGAGCGCGGATGACGTACTGGTGGAAGACGTGTCCGGCGCGAGGGTCGGTGATGGGAAGGACGATGCCGTCTTGCGTGCTCGATGCAGCGAGGCCTGCGGCGGTGAAGAGTCCATCGTAGAGCGCGGCGCAGGCGCGGCGGGCGGCGTTCCAGGCGGGAAGGTAACGCAGCTTTACCTCGAGGACGGCGGCCTGGATGCTGTCGAGGCGGGAGTTCCAGCCCACTTCCTCGTGGATGTAGCGCTGGCGCATGCCATGGGCGCGGAGCAAGGTTGCGCGGTCGGCGATGCCGGCGTCGACGGTGGTGACCAGGCCGGCATCACCAAAGGCGCTGAGATTTTTCGTGGGATAAAAACTGAACGCGGCGGCGTCGCCCAGCGATCCGGCGGGTGATCCGTTCCATGTCGCCCCGAAGGCCTGGGCTGCGTCTTCGATCAGATGCAGCGAAAACTCCTGTTTTATGGCGCTGAATGCGTCCCAGTCAGCGCACTGGCCGTAGAGGTGTACGGGGAGAATCGCGGCGACTCGGCTGCCGGGGAGATTTGCCTGGATGAAGCGGATTGCGTCCGTCGCGGCGGATGGCGAGAGGTTGAAGGTGATGGGTTCGATGTCCGCGAAGACCGGAGTCGCCCCACAGCGCAGGATGGCGCTGGCAGTGGCGAAGAAGCTGAAAGGCGTGGTGACGACCAGATCGCCGGGGCCTACGCCTGCGGCGGCCATGGCCAGCCAGAGGGCATCGGTTCCGCTGGCACAGCCTACTCCGAACGGGGTATTGCAGGCCTGGGCTGCGGCGTGCTCGAAGCTCGAAACGGCCGGGCCGAGGATGAACTTCTGGCTGACACAGACCGCTTCGACGGCGGCCATGACCTCCTCGCGAATGGCGGAAAACTGGCGGCTGAAGTCGAGCATTGGGACAGGAAGGGAGGTCGCGATGGTCACAGTACAATGGTACAACCACGAAAGTGGCATTGCCGGATCGCATACCTTGCTGAAGAGTTTCCGTCTCTCCAGTTGAAAGTTCTTGTATATCCCCGTATTGTTATGACGTTCAGTTGCATTAACTGCAAACGCGCTTGCCAATGACTGCCAGGTAGACGGACTTTTTACGGTCTGGCAAGATTCGCATACAAACCTAGTTTTTTTCAATCAAGGAGATCGGCACTATGGATTCCAAGCCGGCACAGAACATCCAGGACACGTTTCTCAACACGGTCCGTAAGGATAAGAGCCCCATCACCATCTACCTTGTGAGCGGCGTGAAGCTGACGGGGAAGATCCGTTCCTTCGACAAGTACTCGGTGCTGCTCGAGAACAACAGCCAGGAACAGCTCATCTTCAAGCACGCCATTTCGACGGTGGTGAGCGGTCGCGCGGGGATGCATCTTGATCTGCGTCCGGAAAAGGCCGATGGCCGGGTGGTGCCGTCAGGCGGCCACGTCGGTGCGGCGAGCGCGATGCACGCTGATGCTGCCGGGTCGCTCGATCGCTAGACCTCCAGGCATGCTGGGAACCATAGAAACCGCTTCGGGTCTGGCTTCTTCGCTGATTGCAGATGAATAGGCTGCTCGGTATTAGTTGCATGCGAGGCGTCCGTCTTCCTTTTCGGGACGTTCCACACGGCTTTCTGTAATTTTTGTCCGAGAAGGCTGAGATTTGGTCTTGAATGGTGGAAGCCAGCAATTCCTGCGGAGAGGTAGTGCCTTCCGCGCAAAAGCGCCCGGTGTTATCTGACAGGTTAAGAGGATTCCGTGTACTATTCGTGCGAAAGAATAAGAGGAAAGTAGCCTGAAATTAGAACAGGCCGCCTGAGGGGGAGCGGAGGTGGTGTCCCCTTTCACGCGGCCTGCGCGACCCAGATCATAGGGCCTTCAGATGACTACTAGTTTATGCCGCTGGCGGGGAAAGTCAACGGTTATTGCCATATCCGCACGGGATTTTTATGCGTGCGGATATCGTGAAGATTGACCGATTATCGATCACTCGTTCATTGACACTCCAGCGAATGCTTTGCTAAAAATGTAAGGACACGACTGTAGATAAAGCTCTTCCACTCAACGCTGGCGCCTATCCCGTCCTGGCCAGACCAAAATCAGGACTCACAACGGCATCGTTTCACCCACTGGCCGACCTCACTATGGAACAAATACTGACTCAACTTGGTGGACTTGTGCTCGGCTCTGTGCCGACCATTCTGCTGTTTCTATTGCTGATTGCGGCTTACAGTCTGCTGGTGCAAGGGCCGCTGAACAAGGTGCTTGCCGAGCGGCGCGCGCGTACTTCCGGTGCGGTCGAGCAGGCGCGTGGAGCGATCTCCGCGGCTGAAGCAGAGACGTCCGTGTATGAAGACAAGCTACGCGCGGCCAAGGCTGAGATCTTTGCGGCCCGCGAGCAGAAGCTGAAGGCGCTGAACAGCGAGCGAGATTCCATTCTGGAGCAGGCACGTGCGGCGACTCAAGAGCGCCTGAAGGTCGCGAAGAACGAGATTGAGCAGTCCGCAGCGACGGCGCGGCAGCAGATTGAAGGCGCGAGCGCGGCGCTGAGCACGCAGATCCTGCGCGCGATCCTCCCGGCCGGCGTGCCTCCGGAGGCAGTACAGTGAGGCAATTCGGTTTGAAGAAGCTATTTTTCGCAGTCATGTTTGCCGCTTTGCTGGCGAGCCCTTTGCGTTCGATCAGGGCGCAGGAGCCTGCGGCCGCGAAGGCGTCGGCGAAGCCGGAGTCTGAAGCGGCCCGCGAGAGCAAAGGCGTTGAAGAGGAAGAAGACGAGACGGCGGCGTTCAAGCACTCGGCTTCGGTGAAGAAGATTGGCTCGATGCTCGGCATGAGTACGGACCAGGCCGCCACGGCGTTCGAAGTGGCGAACTTCGCGGTGCTGGCGATTCTGATTGGTTTGTTCCTGGCGAAGGCGCTCCCGAAGACCTTCCGTGGGCGCAATGCGAAGATTCAGAAGGACCTGGTCGACGCGCGTACAGCGACTGAAGAGGCGAACAGCCGCTTGAGTGGTGTCGAGGCCCGGCTTGCGAAGCTGGACGGCGAGATTGCTGCGATGCGCGCGCAGGCGGATAAGGACTCCGCGGCGGATGAGCAGCGGATCAAGGCCAACGTCGAGGAAGAGAAGAAGAAGATTCTCGCCTCGGCTGAGCAGGAGATTGCAACGGCGACGGCCCACGCGCAGCGGCAGATTCAGAAGTACGCAGCGGAACTGGCGATCGAGCAGGCGGCGAAGAAGCTGGTGATTACGGCCGAGACCGATCGGCTGCTGATTCAGAACTTCGCGCGCCGGGTTGGCGCGGACGACTCGAAGGAAGGGCAGAACTAATGGCTGTCATTACCCTTCGCTACGCGCACGCGTTTGAGCAGGTTGTGGTTTCGAGCAAGCTGGATCCGGCTGCCGCTCTCTCGCAGTTGCGGGATTTCTCGGCGACATACGCTGGGAGCGCAGATCTTCGCGAGATCCTGATGGATCCTTCGGTGCCGAAAGAGCAGAAGCTGAAGGTGCTCGATGCGATCGGTGGCAAGATCGGCATGTATCCGCAGGTCAGAAACTTTGTCGCCGTCATTACAGAGCACGAGCGGCTGCACGAACTCGATGAGATTATCAATGAGTACGCCGAGGCGGCGGACGCGGATGCCGGCGTCTCCGATGCGGAGATTACGACGGCGCTTCCGCTGAATGACGATGACCGCAACCAGTTGGAAGCGGAAGTTGGCAAGCTTGCCGGTGGCCGGATTCGGGCCGTTTATTTGCAGGACTCCACGCTGCTGGGTGGTGTGATCGTCAAGCTTGGCTCAACGGTTTATGACGGCAGCGTTCGCGGCCAGTTGGAACAGATGAAGCAGAGACTTATCAACGCGTAGAAATCGTGCCGGAAGTATTAGGGCACAGAGAAAAGACCAGGTAAAGAGAAGACATGGCACAGATCAAGGCTGATGAGATAACTGAACTGCTTCGCCAGCAGATTGAGAACTACGACCAGCGCATCACCGTCGACGAAGTCGGCACCATCATCTCGCTCGGCGACGGCATCGCCCGCATCCACGGATTGGACAAGGTCATGGCCGGAGAACTCATCGAGTTTCCCCACGGCGTGGCCGGACTCGCCATGAACCTGGACGAAGACCAGGTGGGCGCGGTGCTGCTGGGTGATTACACTGAGCTCTCGGAAGGCGACCAGGTCAAGCGCACCGGCAAGATCATGTCCGTGCCTGTGGGCGAGGCGATGATTGGCCGCGTCGTGAACGCGCTTGGAGCGCCGATCGACGACAAGGGGCCGATCAACACGACCGAGTCCCTGCCGGTGGAGCGTCTCGCTCCCGGCGTGATCGATCGCCAGGGCGTCAAGGAGCCGATGGCGACCGGCATCAAGGCCATCGACACCATGATCCCGATTGGCCGTGGCCAGCGCGAACTGCTGATCGGTGACCGTCAGACGGGTAAGACCGCCATCGCCCTCGATACGATCATCAACTCCGCGAAGAACAACCTGATCTGCATCTATTGCGCGATTGGACAGAAGCGTTCGTCCGTTGCGCAGGTTGTGCAGACGCTCGAAGAGCACGGCGCGATGGCGTACACGATCGTGGTGGCCGCGACTGCCTCAGAGCCGGCTCCGATGCAGTACCTTGCTCCGTTTGCCGCGACGGCGATGGGTGAGTTCTTCCGTGACAATGGCAAGCACGCGCTGATCATCTACGACGACCTCTCGAAGCACGCTGCCAGCTACCGCGAGATCTCGCTGCTGCTGCGCCGTCCGCCAGGACGTGAAGCGTACCCCGGCGATGTCTTCTATCTCCACTCGCGCCTTCTCGAGCGTAGCTCGAAGGTATCCGACAAACTCGGCGGCGGATCGTTGACCGCTCTGCCGATCATCGAGACCCAGGCGGGCGACGTCTCGGCGTACATCCCGACCAACGTCATCTCGATCACCGATGGACAGATCTTCCTCGAGACGGACCTGTTCAACTCGGGTGTTCGTCCCGCTGTGAACGTCGGGCTTTCGGTATCGCGCGTCGGCTTCTCGGCTGCGACCAAGGCGACCAAGCAGGTTGGATCGACGCTGAAGCTTGACCTCGCACAGTACCGTGAACTGGCTGCGTTCTCGCAGTTCGGGTCGGACCTGGATAAGGTCACGCTGAACCAGTTGAACCGTGGACAGCGCCTTACCGAACTTCTGAAGCAGCCGCAGTTCCAGCCGCTTCCGTTTGAGAAGCAGGTTGCGATTCTGTACGCCGGTGTGAACGGTCTGCTGGACGATGTGGAAGTCCGCGACCTGCGGGCGTTTGAGGACGGCTACTATCCGTATCTCGAATCAGCGGCACCGGCCATCCTGACCGACATCGCGACGAAGAAGGCGCTTGATGACGACATCAAGAAGCGTCTCGGCGATGCCATCAAGGCTTATAAGAAGGACTTTCTGGACGGGCTGAAGTCGAAGCAGCCAGTTGCGGTGGCCGCAAAGTAAACCATGGCAAACGTACTCGATCTACGCAGACGCATCCGCAGTGTGAAGAACACGCGGCAGATCACCAAGGCCATGAAGATGGTCTCGGCGTCGAAGCTGCGCCGTGCGCAGGACCGCACGATGCGTGCGCGCCCGTACGCGGAGATGCTCTCGAACGTCCTTGAATCGCTGGTCCGCCGGACTGATCTTTATAACAACGAGACGGGTGAGATCATCCACCCGCTGCTCGTCGAACGTGAAGAGAAGAACGTCCTGCTCATCGTCATCGCGGGCGACAAGGGATTTGCGGGCGGCTTCAACTCGAACATTGGTAAGGCGGCTCAGAAGTTCATCACGGAGCGCACCGGCAAGGGGCAGAACGTCGACCTCGAGCCAGTCGGCAAAAAGGCCATCGGCTTCTACAAGAAGCGCTTTCCCGCTGCGAACTACGAGAAGACGGAAGAGCACTACGACAACGATCTTTCGACTCACTACGAGACGGTCCGCCATCGCGCGCAGCAGATTGAAGTTGCCGCCGAACATCTCGACCTTCTGCTCAAGGCGGACTTCGGTGCTGTTGCAGAGATTGCCCGCGATATCATCGCCCGTTACGAGCGCTCTGAGATCGATGCGGTCTACATCGTCTACAACGAGTTCAAGTCGGTCATCCAACAGCGCATCGTGGTTGAGAAGCTGCTTCCGATTCGTAAGCTGGGAACGCACGAGATTACCGCTTCCGAAGAGATGACAGACGAGCAGCGCGAGGCCGCCGTCAAGGCTGCAGCCGCTGAGGGAATCTCTGTACACGAGTCCGAAGATAAGGAAGCCGAAGCGGAGGCCAAGAAGTTTGGCACTGCGGATGTCGACTACATCTTCGATCAGTCGCCGGAGGAGATCTTCAGGAACCTGATGCCACGGTATGTGACGACGCAGATCTTTCATGCACTGCTCGAGAGCGTGGCTGCGGAACATGCGGCACGTATGACGGCGACGGACGCGGCGACGAAGAACGCCGGAGATTTGATTGACTCGCTCAGCTTGACCATGAACCGGGTTCGTCAGGCGGCGATTACGAAGGAAATTATTGAAATTGTAAGCGGCGCGGCAGCGCTGTAACCGGACCTTCTTATGAAGGTTCGTGATGTAATCAAGTTGATTGAGCAGGACGGCTGGTACCACGTAAGGACGACAGGAAGTCATCGTCACTACTACCATCCAACGAAACCCGGTACAGTCACCATCCCTGGTCATCCAGGGAAAGACATTCCGGAAGGAACAAAGAACAGCGTTTTGAAGCAGGCAGGGTTGAAATGACCGAAGCGATCAAATACGCGGTAGTCTTCGAACGGTCGGAGGATGGGTACGGAGCTTTCGTTCCCGATCTTCCGGGGTGTGTCACGGTAGGTGACACGTTGGCCGAGACGGAGAGCAATATCCGCGAAGCGATCGCTGGGCACATCGCCGCAATGAAGGACCACGGCGAAGTGATTCCACGGCCAACGACGTTGGCCGAGTACATCGAAATTCCCATGGCAGTGGGGCAGTAAACGAAAGCGACTTTACACAAGAGGCAACTGCGGTAAGCGAAGACATTATGGCTGAGAACATTGGAAAAGTAATCTCGATCAGCGGCCCGGCCGTTGACGTTCAGTTCGAAGAGGGGCACATGCCGCCCATCTTCCAGGCGCTGCGTATTATCAGCGATGGATTTGTGGTTCCTGCGCCGCTTGACGTCGTCGTAGAGGTGCAGCAGCACCTTGGCGAAGGCCGCGTGCGCTGCATCGCGATGGTTGCGACCGAGGGCATGGTTCGCGGCATGAAGGCGATCGACACCGGCGCTGGCATCACCGTTCCCGTGGGTCGCGAGACTCTGGGCCGTGTGCTCAACGTGCTCGGCGAGCCGGTGGACGAGCTTGGCCCGGTCAACGCGAAGGAGCATCGGCCGATTCATCGCCAGGCCCCGGCGTTCGACGAGCAGTCGACCTCCGAAGAGATGTTCGAGACCGGCATCAAGGTCATCGACCTGATCCAGCCGTTCTTGAAGGGCGGAAAGATCGGCCTGTTCGGCGGCGCTGGCGTCGGCAAGACCGTCGTCATTCAGGAGCTGATCAACAACGTTGCGCAGCAGCACGGTGGCTTCTCGGTGTTTGCCGGAGTCGGCGAGCGCACCCGTGAGGGCAACGACCTCTGGCACGAGTTCCAGGAGTCGGGCGTTATCGACATCAACGACTTCACCAAGAGCAAAGCGGCGCTGATTTATGGCCAGATGACCGAGCCCCCAGGGGCACGTCTGCGCGTGGCGCTCACCGGCCTTACCGTCGCTGAGTACTTCCGCGACGAGGAAGGTGCGGACACGCTGCTCTTCATCGACAACATCTTCCGCTTCACGCAGGCGGGTTCCGAGGTATCAACGCTGCTTGGCCGTATGCCTTCAGCCGTCGGC
Source organism: Granulicella aggregans (assembly GCF_025685565.1). Taxonomy (NCBI): domain Bacteria; kingdom Pseudomonadati; phylum Acidobacteriota; class Terriglobia; order Terriglobales; family Acidobacteriaceae; genus Granulicella; species Granulicella aggregans. The sequence goes on along the minus strand of NZ_JAGSYE010000003.1, from coordinate 669,800 downwards.
TACCAGCCGAACCTTGCGACCGAGATGGGCGAGTTGCAGGAGCGCATCACGTCGACCAAGAAAGGCTCGATCACGTCGGTGCAGGCCGTTTACGTTCCTGCTGACGACTTGACCGACCCGGCTCCGGCGACGACCTTCGCTCACCTCGATGCAACGACCGTGCTCTCGCGTCCGCTGTCGGAGCTTGGTATCTATCCGGCCGTCGATCCGCTCGCGTCCACTTCGCGCATTCTTTCGCCGCGTGTCGTTGGGCAGGAGCACTACGACGTCGCGCAGGGTGTGAAGAGGATTCTGCAGCGCTACAAGGACCTGCAGGACATCATCGCCATCCTCGGTATCGACGAACTGTCGGAAGAGGACAAGACCACCGTTGCGCGTGCGCGTAAGGTACAGCGCTTCCTCTCGCAGCCGTTCCATGTGGCCGAGATCTTCACCGGTATCCCCGGAGCGTACGTCAAGGTCGAAGACACGGTCCGCAGCTTCAAGGAGATCATCGAAGGCAAGCACGATGACATCCCGGAGCAGGCGTTCTACCTCAAGGGCGGTATCGAAGACGTAATCGCGGCTGCTGAGAAGATGAAGCAAACTGCGTAAGAGCAGGGTGTCGGAAATAGGGGGTAGGGTGTAGGAAACTACAACTACCCCAGCAGTACTGATGGGACGGTAATGGCGGAGACTACGAATAATTCGGGGCAGTTGCAGGTTCGGCTGGTGACGCCGGATCGGGTGCTGCTCGACGCGACTGCGGATGCGGTCGAACTGCCTTCGGCTTCGGGATATCTTGAGGCGCTATACGGCCACGCTCCGCTGCTGGCGGAGCTGGGTGCGGGCGAGGTGCGGCTGCACGGCGGGACTTCGGGCGACAAGAAGTTCTTTGTGGCCTGGGGCTTCGTTGAAGTGTTGCCAGAGCGGGTGACGATTCTCGCTGAGACGGCGCTTCCACCACAGGACATCGACGTTGCCGCAGCGCAGCAAGAGCTACAGCAGGGGCAGAAGATGTGGGCTGAGGCTGGTGACGACGCGCATAAATACGATGAGGCGAACGCGGTGACGCGTGAGGCCGAGGCGCTGATTGCCAGTGCGGAAGGTAAGGCAGTCTAGTAACGGTTTGAATGTAGAAAAGCCCGGCTCTTAGAGTCGGGCTTTTCTTGTGGCTGATGGAGCGTGGGCGCAGGAGCGAAATGCGGGGGTCTCTCCACTGCGTCCGCAAAAGCGCGGACTTCGGTCGAGGTGACCTTTCTTATAGCTGCCGACGTTTCTTATACCTGGTGCCGTTTGTTATAGCTGCCGATGATTCTTATACAAATAGTGTGCTAGTTTACTTTGCTGCCTTGGTCTTTGCCTTGGGCTTTTCTGCTGGAGCCTCGGGCTCTTCGGATTTCTGCTTCAAGGCGTGGAGGACTACGCGGAGCATCTCTTCTTCGGGCGCGGGCTTGCCTGTCCATATCTCGAACTGGCGGGCGCCTTGCTGGACGAACATCTCTACTCCAGCAACGACCGGGATGCCGGCCTGGCGGGCCATGGCGATCAGCGGCGTCTCGATAGGGTTGTAGACGAGGTCGAAGACGAGCTTGGTGTTCAGGTCCTTGGCTTCGAGCATCTGCGGTGCCTTGTTGCCGGCCATGCCGATGGGCGTGGCGTTGAGGATCACGTCGAAGGCGGTCTTGGCGACGGCTTCCTTCTTGACGACCTTCGCTCCAGCCTGTTTTGCGAGTTTGGCGGCGGTCTCCGGGGTGCGGTTGAGGATGTGGACCTCGGCACCCTTGTCGCGGAGGCCGAAGACGGCGGCGCGCGCTGCTCCGCCTGCTCCCAGGACGAGCACCTTGGCTCCGCGAAGCGACATGCGGCGCTCAAGCGGGGAGATGATTCCGGCGACGTCGGTGTTGAAGCCGTAGAGCTTGCCATCCTGTGCCCGCAGGACGGTGTTGCAGGCACCGATCTTCGCCGAGAGTGGGTCGGTCTTCTCCAGGTGCGCCATGATCTCCTGCTTGTGGGGCATGGTCACGCTGAGGCCCTGGATGGGGATCTCGTTGACCAGAGTGAGCAGGTCGGAGAGCTTGTCGGCCTGCAGGCCGAGGTAGACGGCGTTGACGGTCTCGCGGCGGAAGGCGGCGTTCATCATCAGCGGAGACAGGGAGTTGCGGATGGGGTTGCCGGCGACGCCGTAGACCTTCGTGGCGGCGTCAACCTGGTCGATGCGGTAGGTCTCAATGAGCGTGCGGGCGGCGATCTGGCCCGGGGCGGTCTCTTCGCCTGGGGTCGCGGCGGCGAAGGTGAAGGCGCTGCCGGCGCGGACGCCGAGGACGCGGGAGATGATGCCCGCGTCGCCCATACAGACGCCGACGATGTTGCTGTGGTCGTTCATACGCTCGAGGAAGCGCATGAGGGTGACGTTATCGGTGAGGGACTTCGCAGTGGGGACGATCTTGACGAAGTCCGGCTCGAAGGGTTCCATGCGCTTGAAGATCGCGTCGAGATCTTTCGTCTGCTTGAAGTCGTGATAGCTGACGATCAGCGCGATGCCGGTCTCGCGGAGGTGCAGGAACTCGGCCTTCTTGAGTGCTTCGGCGGACTCTAGTTCGATGTCCGCTAAATAAAAGCCGGAGGCAGAAGCCTTTGAGAGGATCTCAAGCTCGGCTGCGAGAGTTCCTTCGAATTTGCCACCATTGGGTGCGCGGCGGCATGTAGCAATGGCAGTCACCGCCGTCTGCTCTGCCAGGAACTGCTTCAGCTTTGGCAATGCCGCCAACGGCTTGTCAAGGTAGTCGAGACGGAACTCGAGGAAGGTGGTTTCTTTTGTTGCCAGTGCGGCGCGTTCGAGCATCTCGGCCACGGTTGAGCCGGTGATGGAGACGCAGATTTTACCGATCCGGGAGCGGATCATCTGTGGAGTCGTGCTGAGTACATTTGTTTTCATAAGGCAATCGCGTGATAGTAACGCTGTGCCGGTCGCATTGCAACTATCTCGAGAGGCACAGCCTGAGCTTTGACTGATTTGATGGGTGATTCGAGAGCCGTTGCGGAATCTCGACGATCATACGCTGAAGTTGGCGGACGGAAAGTAGAGATCGGCGATTTCGTACAATCGTCGGGATGATTGTTTATGAAATGGAGCAATGGACGTGATGAAGCTGCCGGTGGAAGGCCTCGTTGTGCAGATACCTGGGTGGAAGGAGATGGTATGGCTACGGCATGGCTTCAGCACGCGAAGTGGTGGTGTGTCAACGGTTTACCGGCAGGGCGAGACACAGGGACTGGAAGGCGACCTAAATACTGGCTGGACGTCGGCCGATGATCCGGCGAACGTTGCGGAGAACCGGCGCAGGCTGACTGCGGAAGTTTCGTCTAAAGGCTTGCGACTTGTGACAGTGCGGCAGGTGCACTCGGCGAGGTCCTTGGTCGTGCCGGAGGATGTGTCCGGGTTCTTCAATCGTGAAGGTAGAGCGGCGCTCGAAGCGGATGGGTTGATGACAAAGGTTCCGGGCGTTTTGCTGGGGATTCAGACGGCGGATTGCGTCCCCGTGCTGGTGGCGGACCGGCGGCTGCGGGTGGTGGCAGGGTTTCATGCTGGGTGGCGGGGAACGGTTGCTGGGATCGTCGAGCGGGGGATTGCACAGATGCGGGCCGAGTATGGAAGCCTGCCAGAGGATATGTTGGCGGCGGTGGGACCGTCCATTGGGGCTTGCTGCTACAGCGTGGGGGATGAGGTGCAGGAAGCTTTCGGCAGTCGGTTCGACTACGCGGCGGAGTTGTTTGAAGCGCGCGGTGACGGATTATTTCTTGATTTGTGGGAGGCGAACCGGCGGCAACTGCTTGCGGCGGGATTGCCAGAGGCGGGGATTTCTGTGGTGGGTGAGTGCTCGGGGTGTGCGGGCGTGCCGGGGCGGAGGCGGTATTTTTCGCACCGTTGTGAGAATGGATTTACGGGGCGGATGATGAGTCTGATTGGAGTTGTCGGGGATTGATTGCGATGGCTATCAGGTCCTGGTTCCCCGGAATGAGGCAAGGATGAAATGCGGGGGGCTCTCCACTGCGCGACAGACGATAGAGCTGTCTGTCGCTTCGGTCGAGATGACGTTTCTTCTTACAAGGGTCAGAAAAAGGCGTTTCTATTACAACGGCTCGAAACGGCTTTTCGTCATGTCTACATGGCTGGCGGGTGGTGGGGGTCGATGTGGTCGGGATCGACCGCCGGCTCGGTGTGGGTGCCGGGCTTGGCGTTTACCAGGTCGCGAAGTTCCTTTGATGGCTTGAAGAAGGGTACCTTCTTGGCTGGAACGTCGACCTTTTCGCCGGTCTTGGGGTTGCGGCCGATGCGGGAGTTTCTCTGGCGGGTGCGAAAGCTGCCGAAGCCCCGGATCTCGATCTTGTCGCCAGACTTCAAAGCGCCGATCACAGACTCAAAGAGGGTATCGACGATGATCTCACCGTCGCGGCGGGTGAGGTCGCCAAGTGCGGTCACTTTGTCGACGAGGTCGGCTTTGGTCATCGGAGACTGCTCCTGAGTGTGTTGGGTGCAGCTTACGTGATGCTAGTCGGGTCAGACGGCTGGAAGGTCGCGGGGCCCACAGGCTGATTGTAGACGGGATACGGGAATCCGTCAGTGTCTAAGCGAGAACCGGGTGCGGAAAAATCGCGAGCCTACTTCCATAAGAAGTAGAAGCCGGGAGAGTGGTTCAGAAGCTGGCTGGGGTTGGGGAAGATGTCTTCGCCGTCGGAGGTGAGCATGGCGATCAGGCCCTTCTTCTGGCTGGCCGGGCGGGCTATGGAAGGCTCGCCGGAGATGCCGACGCTCTTCGCGGTGTCCATCAGGGCGCTGCGGAAGCCGCCGACGTGGTCGATGAGGCCGAGCGGGAGCGATTGCTGGCCGGTCCAAACCTGTCCGGTAGCGAGCGGCTTGATCTTTTCTTCAGGGAGATGGCGACCGGTCGCGACGTCGTGGATGAACTGGCCGTACATGTTGTCGACCAGGCCCTGGAAGTAGACCTGCTCCTGTGGGGTGACGTCGTGGGTCGGGTCGCCGGCATCTTTCAGCTCGCCTGCGTGGATGACGACGCTCTTGAGCTTGGCCCAGCGGTAGAGTTCGCCGTAGTTGGTCCACTCCATGATGACACCGATGGAACCGACGACGGAGGCGTCGTTGGCGTAGATGCCATCGCAGGCGCTGGCGATGTAGTAGGCGCCGGAGGCTCCAACGCTCTCGATGGAGGCGACGATCTTCTTGTGCTTCTCCTTGCGGATGCGGAGGACCTCGTTGTAGATCTCCTGCGAGGCCGCGGCACCGCCGCCGGGGGAGTTGATATGGAGGATGATGGCCTTGACGGAGTCGTTGTCGGCCATCTTGCGGATCTGGGTGTCGAGCTTGTCGGCGTCGACGATGACGCCGGAGACGTCGATGACGCCGATCTGGTCGGTGCCGGAGCCGGTGACGGTCACGTCGCCGTTGAGGCTCTTGCCGACGCTGCGTCCGACCGCCCAGAGCATGATGCCGAAGATGCAGATCGATGCGGCGATGATCGAGATATAGAACCAGGCCGAGCGGCGCGGGCGCGGCGGAATGGCATAAGGAGCGGCGTATGCCGGCGGATACGGATACTGCGGCGGATAGGGAGCCGGTCGTTGCTGGGGAGGCAGGGGAGGTGGAGGCGCCTGGTTGCTCTGATCTTCCGTCATGGCAACGAGTCTATCAGGCTGCGGCGGAAGGCGATGTGCGGGAATGCTTCGCTCGGTTGCACTGAGTTCGTCGTTCCAGTTCGGTTGACCGAAAGCAATTGCGACTTAATGCTCTGTTCGATAGTCCAACGACTGAAGTATTATGGGCGGCGATCATTCCCCGGGCCTGATACGGTTTCGATTCTTCCGAAAGGCGACTCTTCCCAGGGGTCCTTGTACGTCATGCCACATCCCTACCTGAGTATCGTGATTCCCGCATTCAATGAGAGCGCTCGCATTGAAGAGACGCTGGCGCGCGTGATGGAGTGCGTCAATACGAGAGGATGGAACGCGGAGGTGCTGGTCGTCGATGATGGGTCGAGCGATGACACAGCGGAGATCGTGCAGCGGTGGATGCGGCGGTACTCGCGGCTGAACCTGGTGAAGAATCCTGGGAATCGTGGCAAGGGGTACTCGGTTCGTAACGGTCTGCTGCAGGCGGCGGGTGATGTGGTGATGTTTACCGACGCGGATCTGTCGGCTCCGATGGAAGAGGCGGAGCGGCTGATGGATGCGATCGAGCAGGGAGCGGATGTGGCGATCGGTTCGCGGTGGATGGACCGGACGCGGCAGACGATCCACCAGCCGATGTACCGGCGGTTCTTCGGACGATGCTTCAACCGGCTGACACGGACCGTGATGGGACTGCCATTCAAGGACACGCAGTGCGGGTTCAAGGCATTTCGGCGGCCTGCCGCGCAGGTCATCTTTCGGCTGCAAAGGATCGAGCGCTGGGGCTTCGATCCGGAGATTCTTTTCATCGCGCGCAAGTTACGGTATCGAATCTTTGAGGTGCCGGTGACGTGGGGGCATGATGAGAGGAGCCGCATCTCGTATCTGAAGGACGGCGTGAAGATGCTTGAAGAGCTGGCGCTGATACGGTGGAACTCGCTGTTTGGGCGTTACGACGAGGGGATCGCCGCGATGAAAGACACCAGCGGCATGGTGACTCCGCAGGTGCAGCAGGGCCCTGGCGCGACGCCCGTTCCGATCTCGATTCGGAAGGCCGGTCAGCCGAGCCGATAGAGGCTGCGGACAGGTATCATGGTTCCTGCGATATGGACCCCGAAGTCTCTCGCTTTCTAATTCCAATCAAGCTCAATTGAGATGGGTGCGGCGCTTGTTTTGGCCGTGTCATGAGGTAGTGTGCTGTGTTGCGTTCGTTTTTTATAGCTTTGTCGCAGAATAAGGCCCTGCGTTCGTTCTCTGAGAAGTCCTCGCTCGGCCGGAAACTTTCAAGCCGCTTTGTGGCAGGAATGTCGGTTGACGACGCGCTGCGAGCGGCTGTCGCTCTGAACCGTGAAGGGATCGCCGTCTCGCTCGACTCGTTGGGCGAGAGCGTGATGACCGAGGCCGAGGCGCGCGAGTCCGCGGCGATCTACCACGATCTGCTGGACGCGATTGAGCAGCGCCAACTGAACGCCAATGTGAGCGTGAAGCTGACGCAGATGGGAATGGACTTCGACCCGGCGCTGGCGGAGGCGATTGTGCAGGAGATGGTGGAGCACGCGGCCCATGCGGACTCGTTTGTGCGCGTGGACATGGAGGGAACTCCGCTCACCGAAGCGACGCTGCAATTGGTCGAGCGCATTCATGCTAAGCCGGGATTGTTTGGACGCGTCGGTGCAGTGCTGCAGGCGTATCTCTATCGCACGGAGAAGGACACGGAAAGGCTGCTGGCTCAGGGCATTCGCATCCGGCTGTGCAAGGGAGCGTACAAGGAAGGCCCGGAGCATGCGTTTCCATTGAAGGCCGAGGTCGACGCAAACTACGTTAAGCTGATGGCTCGGATGACGACGTTTATTCATCCGGAATTGAAGCGGCCTGTCTTCTGCGGACTCGCAACACACGATGAACGGATCATCGACACGATGGTGCGCTATGTGCAGCAGCAGGGGATTCTGAAGAGCTCGTTTGAGTTCCAGATGCTGTATGGGATTCGGCGGGACCTGCAGCGGAAGCTGGTGAAGGAAGGGTTCGGGGTGCGGGTGTACGTGCCGTTTGGAGCGGAGTGGTATCCGTACTTCATGCGGAGGCTGGCGGAGCGGCCGGCGAATGTGATCTTTCTGGTGAAGAACTTCTTCAAAAGCTGAGGTTTTGTCTGTCTTGAGCCATTGAGTTTGAGTGGCTCTGCAGGAGTGCCTGGTCTCGACGGGTTCCATAACCCTCTGAGGTAAGAAAATCGTCTGCCGACGGCGAAAATATGCCAAATCGATTGAAAATGCCTGACGAAAATGCCGATAGCGGGGGAACGCTGGGCTCCGCAGAGTAGCACGATGAAGGCGACGACTCTTAATTGGAGCTAGATCGAAATGACGTTGGGCAAGAAGCTGTCTTGGTGTTTTGGGGGGAGCAGTCTTCTCTGCGCCGCTCTGGGCCTGTTTGGATGGTTCGGGGTGACCAAAACTCTTCAAGAGCTGGAAACGTCCGTCCAGATTACGGCGAAGAAGCTCGCGCTGGGTTCAGACCTTCGGTACGCCATTCTTACGATTCGATTCTCCGAGCGCGGCACTCTTGTATTCGGAAGTATTCACGCACAGGAGAAAGTTGCCCTGAACGAGGAGCAATTGACCAAGGCGAAGGACCGCCTGGCTGACGACATCGCCGCCTTTCGTCCCCTGATCCAGGACCAGCGGGAAGCTGAACTACTGGATACCATCGATCGCTCGATGAAACAGTATGTCGCTGACCAGCAGGAGATCTATCGGAAGGTGCAGGACGATCATTTGCCGGAGGCGATCCAGATGGACGCGACCCGCCTGTTCGGCCCGGGAAGCGAAGCCATCAAGGCTGCCGATGAGCTGGAAGGGAAGCAGCAGGCCTTCTACGATGGGGCTGCACAGCGTGCCCGAGACGTCGCCGTCACGAGCCGCATCGCGATCAGCGTGTTGCTGGCCTTGGCGCTTGTGCTGGGAAGCATCTCCATTGTGATCGTGCGGCGGGCGAGCGGTGAACTGGTGGTGATCGCGGGGAACCTTGGCAGCGGGACGGAGCTAGTCAGCTCCGCTGCGACCGAGATACTTGCCGCGAGCCAGGCGCTGGCACAGGGCTCTTCTCGGCAGGCGGCTTCGATTGAGGAGACCTCCGCGGCCAGTCACGAGATCAGCGCCATGGCCAAGAGGAACTCGGACCACACTCGCTCGGTCTCTGATCTTGTCGGCCATTCGGAGCAGATGGTCGAGACCACAAACGGTTATCTCGAGGAGATGGTCGTTTCGATGGAGGAGATCGGTCAATCCAGCGACAAGATCTCAAAGATAATCAAGGTGATCGACTCCATTGCCTTCCAGACCAACATTCTTGCACTGAACGCTGCTGTGGAAGCGGCGCGCGCAGGAGTGGCCGGAGCGGGATTCGCGGTGGTAGCCGACGAGGTGCGCAGTTTGGCGCAGAGGTCTGCTGAAGCCGCAAAGAACACGGCTGCTTTGATCGATGAGTCCATTGAAAAATCGAGCACAGGCAAGTCAAAGGTGGACCGCGTCGTTGTTGCCGTGCGCGGGATCACGGAAGATTCTCGAAAGATCAAGAACCTGATCGATGAGATGACCCAGGGAACCGGAGAACAGTCTCGGGGCCTGGAGCAAGTCGATCGGGCGCTGTCTCAGATGGAGCAGATTGCGCAATCGACTGCGGCCAATGCGGAACAAAGCGCTGCAACGGCAAGGTCGTTGAACTCGCAATCCGAGGCGCTGAGGCACGATATGAGTAGCCTCGGAGCAATGGTCGGGGCGTAAGCTTCCTGCGATGAAGGGGTCATGCGTTTCGGCTTCTTAGGACAAGAGTCCCTGTGCCCGCAATTGAGGAAAGCTCGCTGACTCAAGCCATGACTCAAACTCCGGCGCGGGCTTCAGACCCAATACTTCGCGGATATACAGCGCATCGTGGAAGCTGGTTGACTGGTAGTTGAGCATGATGTCGTCCGCTCCAGGCACGCCCATGATGAAGTTCACGCCCGCTGTGCCTAGCAGCGTGAGGAGCGAGTCCATGTCGTCTTGGTCGGCTTCGGCGTGGTTGGTGTAGCAGATGTCGCAGCCCATGGGCAGACCAAGAAGTTTGCCGCAGAAGTGGTCTTCGAGGCCGGCGCGGGCGATCTGTTTGCCGTCGTAGAGATATTCGGGCCCGATGAAGCCGACGACCGTGTTCACCAGCATGGGGCTGAAGTGGCGGGCGATGGCGTAGGCGCGAGCCTCAATGGTCTGCTGGTCGACGCCGAGGCCGTCTGCACCGAGGTGCGCGTTGGCTGAGAGGGCTGAGCCTTGACCAGTCTCAAAGTAGAAGAGGTTCTCGCCGCCTGTCTCTTCTCTGATGCCGCCGCGATTCAGCGAGCGGGCTTGTTGGTTGGCTTCTTCGAGCAGAGATAAAGAGACGCCAAAGCTGGTGTTGGTCGCCTCTGTTCCTCCTACAGACTGGAAGAGCAGGTCGAGCGGAGCTCCCTGGCGCATCGCCTCCATCTGCGTGGTGATGTGGGCGAGGACGCAGGACTGCGTGGGGATGCTGTAGCGCAGGCGGGCGCGGTCGATGAGTTCAAGCAGTTGCGTGACGCGCTGGGCGCTGTCCGAGACAGGATTGATGCCGATGACGGCGTCGCCGGAGCCGAGCATCAAGCCGTCAAGCATGGATGCGGCGATGCCGCGTGGATCGTCGGTGGGGTGGTTGGGCTGGAGGCGCGTCGAGAGGCGTCCTGGTAGTCCTACTGTCGTGCGGAAGCGGGTGACGACGCGGATCTTGCGAGCGACGGCGATGAGGTCCTGGACGCGCATGATCTTCGAGACGGCGGCGACCATCTCTGGTGTCAAGGCCCACTTGAGCGAGGCGAGGACTTCGCCGGTGACTTCGTTTGAGAGCAGGAAGTCGCGGAGGTCGCCGACGGTCAGGTGGCTGATCTGGGCGAAGGCGGTTGCGTCATGCGAGTCGATGATAAGGCGGGTTACCTCGTCGGTCTCGTAGGGGATGATGGGCTCGGTGAGGAAGTGTTTGAGGGGGAGATCGGCGACGGCCAGCTGGGCAGCGATGCGCTCCTGGGCGCTGGTCGCGGCGATGCCTGCTAGTTCGTCGCCGGAACGGGCTGGTGTCGCTTTGGCGAGAAGGCGTGTGAGGGTCGGGAAGGTGTAACGCTGGCTGCCGATTGTGGAGGTGAAGGCCATCTGGGTTGAGGGTAGCACTTGAGGGAACAGGGAACAGGGAACAGGGAACAGGGAACAGGGGGCAGGGAGAAGGGAGAAGGCGGTACCCACTCATTCGCGATACGACTGCGAATGAATGGGGCACAACGTTTGTGGCGGGTTCAGCTACATGCGAAATGCGGGGGTCTCTCCACTGCGCCTCTCGCGATGAGGCTGCGAGAGACTTCGGTCGAGATGACGGGTTCTCTTTGGCTGGCTCTTTTGAAGGGGGAGTTTCGCTGCGACGAGGGTGATGCCTACCGGTAGTGATGGTGACGCCAACCGCCGGTGTGGAGGAAGCGGTAGCTGAGGCCGACACTGACGCCGTAGGGCGAGATAGAGCCGAGGGTGAAGCTGGGCCAGTACTGGAACTCGAAGTCGACGGCGCGGAGCTTGAGGTTTTCGGTGAGCTGGTAGTCGATTCCGCCGCCGCCGCCGACCACGAGATAGTTGCCGTAGCCGAGGTTATAGGGGAATGTGAGCTTGCCGTCCCCGACGAGGGCCTTGGCAAAGGGTGAGAAGCGACCGTAGTGCAGCTCTACGCGTGGGCCTACGAGGAAGGTGGTCTGGTGGGAGCCGGCGATGGTGTTCTCGCGAAGGAAGTGGACCTCGCCTTCGAGACCGATGGAGCGGCGGAAATTAAGGTCGACGTAGGCACCTGCGCCGTACTGGACGCCCTGCGGGTACTTTGCTTCGACCGCGGAGTACGTGCCGCCAACGGTGATGGAGGCTCCTGGAGCGGTGGCCGTGGGCAGCTTCTGGGCTGCGGCTGAAGCTGCGAGCGCGAGCATCGCAAGAACGAGCTTCAGCATGGCCGGGATACGGAACTGGGTCATCTGGATATCATCTCATTGCGCATCGGCAGCAACGTTACTGCGTCACGGTCATGGTGACGGGGATGGATTGGCTGACGCCGGTCTTGCCCGTTGCCGTGATGGCGAAGTTGTAGACGCCGGGCGGGGTGCTGGTGAGTTTGATTGCGCCGCAGCCGGTCAGGGCCGTCGACATGCCCGCCAGTAGAAGCATCAGCATAAACAGGCCCCCGAAGCTGCGGAGTCGGCGGAAGCGCATACCGACGAGGCCGAGCAGAAGGCTGCCGGGAAGGAAGCAGGCGACGACGAGTTTCGCAGCGGAGTTGCCGAGGGGCTTGGGTGCTTCGTTCTTTGCCTGGGCTCCGGCGAGCAGCGGGTTGCCGGTATCGACGGTGAGTTGGACGCTCTGCATCCCACCGGGCGCGAGGACGAACTGGTCGGTCGAGAAGGTGCAGGTGGCGGCGAGGGGAAGGCCGAGGCATCCGAGCGAGATGGTGTCGGTAAAGCCCTTCAGCGAAGAGATGGTGACGGTCATCATCTGGTGCTGGGTGGTGGCTACCGAGAAGACGGGCGGGTTCGCGGTGAAGTCGAAGTTCGAGGCCGGGCCGATGGTGACGAGGTCAGGCGAAGAGGTCGATGTCGCGTAGGAAGCGTCGCCGCTATAGATCGAGGAGAGATTGGCAGAGGTACCCGTGAGCAGAACCGTCACCGTGGCTACGCCGGTAGCATCGACCGGAGCGGTTGCGATGGTCTGGGTCCCGTTGAGGAAGCTGACGGTGCCGGTCGGCGTGGCCGAACCAGTCCAGCGTACGACCGAGATCAGCGTGAGCTGCTGGCCACCGGTGAGCGAGGACGCTGAGGTGGTTAGGGCGTTCGTGGTCGAGCGGAGTTGCACGACTTCGCTGAGGGCCGTCGAGGTGCTGGCGAGATTGATCGCGTCGCCGGAGTAGGTCGCGGTGAAGCTGTGCGTGCCGGCGGTCAGCGAGGTCACTGCGAGCGTTGCCGTTCCGGCTGCTGTGACCGGGACGGTCGAGACGGCGACCGAGTCCTGCAGGAAGGTGACCGTGCCGGTCGGCGTCGTGCCGCCGCCGTTGGCGACCGTTGCCGTGATGGTGACTGGCGCGAGCGTGAGCAGCGGATTCTGGCTGGAGGTGAGGGTGACGGTGGAGGCGCGCTCGACCACCTGAACCAGCGTCGAGGAGCTTGCGGGCTGGTCGTTGCTGTCGCCCTGGTAGGCTGCGACGATGTTGTGGTTGCCTGCGGCTAGCGTCGAGGTGGAGAAGGTGGCCACGCCGGTAGAACTCAGGGCTGCAGACCCGATGGTCGTGCCGTTGTCTTCAAAGTTGACCGTGCCGGTCAGAGCACCAGCGGTGCTGGTCGCGGAGGCAGTTAAGGTGACTAAGGTCCCGAAGGTTGCGGGGTTCGCGCTGGAGGTGAGTGTGACGGATGCGCCCGCTGCGTTGATGGTCTGCGAGTAGGCGGCGGAGGTGATGGGCTGCGTGCTGCTGTCGCCAGCGTAGGCGGCAATAATGGAGTGCGTGCCGACCGAGAGTGAAGTGGTGTCAAACGTCGCCGTGCCGCCGCTGATGAGGCCGGTGCCGAGCACGGTTGCGCCGTCCTTGAAGGTGATCGCACCGGTGGGCTGTATGTTTTGCAGCGCCGTGATGGTGGCGACGAAGTGGACGTTCGAGCGGGCGATGGACGGGTTCGGGCTGGTGCTGGTCAGGGTGAGGCTCGCGGTTTGAAGAACCTGAATATTCAGTACAGAGGACGTTGCGGGAAGGTCGTTCGCGTCGCCGGCGTAGCTTGCCGTGAAGGGATGGGTGCCGTCGGTTAGGGTCGAAGTGGTGTAGGTGGCGACGCCGCTGGCGTTGACCGGGACGGTCTGGACGTTATTCCCGCCGTCAGCGAAGGTAACGCTGCCGGTGGGCGTGCCGCCATTGCCGGTGACCGCTGCTGTGAGCGTCAGCGACTGGCCAAAGTTGGTGGGGTTCTGCGAGGGTGTTAGGGCGACGGCTGTGGTCGCTGCCTTGATGGTGATGGTGAGCGCGTTCGAGGTCGCGGCAGAGTCGTTGGTGTCGCCCTGGTAGACGGAGGTGATGGTGTGCGTGCCTACAGTGAGCGCCGTCGTGGTGATCGTGGCGATGCCGTTGTTGACGTTGCCGGTCCCAATCGCGGAGGCACCGTCCATGAAGGTGACGGAGCCGGTGGGCGTGCCGCCCGTGCTGGTCAACGTGGCGGTGAAGGTCAGCGGCTTGGTCGCGATGGCGGTGGACGCGCTGGAGCTGAGAACCATGCTCGAGGTGGCGAGGACGATGCTCTGCGAGACGGCGCTGGAGGTGCTGCCGATGTAGTTCGTGTCGCCGCCGTAGACCGCGGTGACGTTGTGCGATCCGGTGCCGAGCGTGGAGACGGGAACGATGACGGTTGCGGTCGCGGGGCCGGTGCCGGCAGCCGCAAGTGCGCCGGTGCCGAGTACGGTCGTTCCATCCATCAGCGTGACTGGGCCGGTGATGGAGATGTTCGGCGAGGTGCTGTTGGCGGCGGTGACGGTCACCGTGAAGCGGACGGTAGCGCCGGCGTTCGCAGGATTCGCGCTGGAGATGAGGGCGGAGGTCGTCGCGACCTTTTGGATGGTCTGCGTGAGTGGCGCTGAGGTGCTGGAGTTGTAGTCGGTGTCGCCCTGGTAGGTCGCGGTGATGGTGTGCGTGCCCGCGCTGAGAGTTGAGGTGGTGAGCGTTGCGACGCCCGAGCCGTTTACCCCGATGGTGCCGATGGTGGTGGTGCCGTCCTTGAAGACGATGTTGCCGGTCGGGATGGAAGTGCTGCCTCCGGTGACCTGCGCGGTGAAGGTTACGGGAGCGGTGAGCAGGACGCTCGCGTTCGAAGTCGCGACCGTTGTTGTCGTAGTAGCAACGTTGACGACCTGGACGAGCGCATTCGAATTTGCGGCGAGGTTGTTGATGTCGCCCGCGTAGCTGGCGGTGATGGTGTGCGATCCGGCGGCGAGCAGTGATGTGGTGTAGGTCGCTGAGCCGTTGGTGAGCGAGATGGTGCCGTTGGGCAGCAGGGAGCCGTCAGCGGAGAAGACGATGTTGCCTGCGGGCTGCGTACCGCCTGCGGGCGTCTCGGTGGCCGCTACCGTGAAGGTGATGGCGTCGTAGACGTGGGCCGGGTTGTCGTTCGACGAGAGTGCGAGCGAGGCGGTTTGCTTGACGATCTGGGTGAGGGGATCGCTGGTGCTGGTGGCGCTGGAGTTGTCGCCGGAGTAGACGGCGGTGATGGAGTGCGAGCCGAGGCTCAGGCTGCTAGTGGTCACTGTCGCCGAGCGTGTCGTCGAGTTGAGAATCTGCGCCGCGCCGCCGATCAGAGTCGTGCCGTCGAAGAATTGGACGGTGCCGGAGACCGTGCTTGCCTGGCTGCTGACCGTCGCGGTGAACTTGACGGCCTGGCCGACCGCCGAGGGATTGGCGCTGGAGATGAGCGTGGTGGTGGTGGGCTCGATGCTGAGCGAGTTGCCGCTGACGTAGACGGTGTCGGCGGAGTTCGCGGCGTTCGAGGCGATGGAGATGGAGCCGGTGATGGGCGATCCGACGACCATGGGCTTGAACTCCACGCCGATGACGCATTCGGCACCGGGGGCCATAGCTGCCGTGGTGTTGCAGGTGGTCGAAGCGGTATCGATGGCGGCGTTCGAGACGGGAGCGATGCTGGTCAACTGCAGCGGTGCGTTGCCGTCGTTGTCGAGGGTCTGGCTTACGGGCGGCGAGGTGTTGGTGACCTTGATGTCCTTGTAGACGATGCGGCCGACGTTGCCGTAGACCTCGCGGACGCGCAGGCCAAGGCGGTCGGCGATGAAGAGATCGCCCGCCGAGTCGAGAACGAGGCCGTAGGTCTTGTTCATTGCGGGCTGGCCGCTGTCCGCGTTGACTCCGTCGCCGGTCGAGCCCGCTGCTGAGTTTCCGGCCAGAGTAGTGATGTTGCCGCTTAGAACGTTGACCTTGCGGACGACGTTGTTCTCGGAGTCCGAGATGTAGAAGTTGTTGCCCGCGTCGACGACGACGGCGGAGGGGTGGTTCATGGTCGCGCCGAGGGCCTCGCGGGTGTCGCCGGAGTAGCCGGTGGTGCCGTTGCCGGCGACGGTAGCGACGAGGCCGGCGGGGCTGATAGTGCGGATGCGGTTGTTCAGGAAGTCCGCGATGTAGAGGGTGCCATCGCTGCCGAAGGAGATTCCGTAGGGCTGGTTGAAGAGTGCGTTGGCCGCGCTCTGGCCATCCCCAGCGAAGCCCGGGTTGATGCTTCCGGCAAAGGTGGATATGGTCCCGTCGGCGGCGCTGACCTTGCGGATGACGTTGTTGCCGGTGTCGGCGATGAAGAGGTTCATCGAGGCGTCGAGGGCGATACCCTGGGGCGTGTTGAGCTGAGCTGCGGTGGCGAGGCCGCCGTCTCCGCTATAACCCTGGGTGCCGGTCCCGGCGATCGTGACGAGAAGACCGGTGGACTTTACGATCTCGCGGACGGTGCTGTTGCCTGTCTCGGTGAAGTAGAGGTTGCCTGCTCCGTCGATGAGGATGGCGGCGGGTTCACTGATCTGCGCGTTGACGGCCAGGGTGCCGCTGGGGCTGAAGCCCGGCGTGCCGGTTCCGGCCACGTAGGTCAGGGCGCCGGTGGAATCGACCTTGCCGATCTTGTTGTCGCCGGAGTCGGTGAAGTAGAGATTGCCGGCACCGTCGACGGCCTCGCCAAGGGGTTCGCGGATGACGGCATCGACGGCCTGGGTGCTGAGGGTGGTGCCGGTGGAGAGATGTCCGTTGCCGGCGACGGTGGTGATCTCTCCAGCGGTGAGGACGCTGAGCGGACCGACGCCGACGCCGTGAATGAACTGCACGCCCATCGGATCTCCGGAGCCATCGAGCAGGACGACCGCGCCATCGCGAATGCCGGGATAGCGTGGCGTCATGGAGACGTTCACGGTGCAGGTTGCGCCTGCGGAGTAGGTCGCGCCAGCCGCGCAGGTGCCGCCTGAGGCGGCGGAGTAGTCGAGATTGGGCGTGCCCTGGGTGAGGACGCTGATCGAACCCACGGTGCCTGCGGCCTGGATGTTGACCGTCATCGACTGCGCGGCGGAGGTGGTTCCAACGCTTATCGAAGCAGGGAAGGAGTAGCCCGATTGCGCGAAGGCAGGGGCTGCGGCTGCAAGAAGGGCAAAGAGGGATAGAAGAGCTTGGGACAGGGTGTTCCGGCGTGGAGTCGTTCGTCCGGCGGCTGACGGCTTGATGGCCGGGAAGATAGGTTGCGAACGCTCTCTGCACATGTGCGGTGACACTCCTTCGGGCCCGTATCGCCGTCAGCAAAGAGAGATGGAGTCCGCGCGGACGCTGGCTTCATCGCTCTCGAGCATGAAGAGAGCGCCGGATAGCATCCCTGCATCGAATCCGCTATTGGCGACATGGTGACTACAAGCCTGAAGGTAGCAACGGAGGTAACGTATTAGAACTGCACAAAGGGGTGACTTAGCCCCCATCCGTGGGATTGGCGGAGGACGGAGGCGTCAGCCCGCACTCGCTGCTAGAGTGGAGGTTTGGGCCTCTACAGCAGCCCATTTTGAGGAGCACAGATCAATTCATGTTTTTGCCGGGACACTTCCACTTCGGGCCGACCCAACGTATCCACTTCATCGGAATTGGCGGGATCGGCATGAGCGGGATCGCCGAGATCCTGCTGACGATGGGATACCCGGTCTCGGGCTCGGACCTCCGGCGTTCTGCCGTGACCGACCGTCTGTGCGGGCTGGGGGCGCGGATCTTCGAGGGCCACGTGGCGTCGAATGCCTCGGCCTGCGATGTGGTGGTGACGAGTTCGGCCGTGTCTCCGAAGAATCCTGAAGTGATCGAAGCGCGCGCCCGCAAGGTGCCGGTGATTCAGCGAGCGGAGATGCTGGCGGAGCTGATGCGGTTGAAGTATGGCATCGCTGTCGCGGGCATGCACGGCAAGACGACGACTACGTCGATGATCGCGGCAGTGCTGGGCGGGGGGGGGCTTGACCCGACGGTGGTGGTTGGCGGGCGCGTGGATTCGATGGGATCGAATGCGCGGCTTGGGAACTCGCAGTATCTCGTGGCTGAGGCCGATGAGAGCGACCGGTCGTTCCTGAAGCTGTCGCCGATTCTGGGCGTGGTGACAAACCTCGACCGCGAGCACATGGACTGCTACAAGGACATGGAGGACGTGGAGTCGGCGTTCCTGCAGTTCATGGATGGCGTGCCGTTCTATGGAGCGACGACGGCTTGTCTCGACAACGCACAGCTTGCGTCGCTGCTGCCTCGTGTCCGGCGCAAGGTCTATACCTATGGCGAGGCGGAGGCTGCGGACTTCCGGTTGAAGATTCTGGCGAAGCAGCCGCACTGTCACTCGTTCTTTCAAGTGACCTATGGCGGCGTGACGATGGGGCCGTTCAGCCTGCATGTTCCGGGGCGGCATAACGTGTTGAACGCGACGGCGGCGATTGCGATTGGTGTGCAGCTAGGGGTCGCGCCGGAGCAGATTATGGCGGGGCTGGATACGTTTCGTGGGGTCGATCGCCGGTTCCAGATCAAAGGCGTTGTGAATGGGATTACCGTGGTGGACGATTACGGCCACCATCCGACGGAGATTCTGGCGACGCTACGGGCGGCTCGGGATTGCGGCTATGGGCGGGTGCATCTACTGTTCCAGCCACACAGGTACACGCGGACGCGGGATCTGCTGGCGGAGTTTGCCGGGGCGTTTGGCGATGCCGATACGGTGCAGGTACTGGATATCTATGCCGCGAGCGAGGAACCGATTCCTGGAGTTACAGGCGAGGCGCTGGCGAAGACGATTCAGCAGCAGCATCCGGGCAAGGTGAGCTATGCGGCGAGCATTCCGGAGGCGGTGACGGCGCTGGTGGCGGAGGCCAAGGCTGGTGAGGTGATCGTGACGCTGGGGGCGGGGAGTGTGTCGCAGGCGGCACCGTTGCTGCTGGAGGCGCTGGCCTCGTAAGGTTTGCCTGCCCGTCGAGGTTTTATAGGCTTCTGGGGGCTACGCCGTAGTACCTTGCGATGGGGCAGCGGGACCTGATCACCATGAGCCTTGACCACAGATTTACGAGTGCGGGTTTCATGAAGAAAGGTATACCCGGCCTGCAGTCGCGTTTTCACTCAACCATTTGGTTGATTTTGATGGTTGCTCGCGAGTCCGTTCGCGGCGATAAGTAAGGAGATAAGTAACGGTCATGGGGCGGGGAAACTTTCAGACCAGGCGCTTTTACTTCGCCAAACGGTGAACGCTCTATTTGGCTAAGGCTCTGTTTGCTTTGAGCCGGCAGGCGTGTAAGCCTTTGTGGCCTCTAACTTGATCGCGTCCGGCAGTGGATAGGTCGCTTCCAGCAGGGCTTTTGCCTGATCGCTGTCGATCTTTTCCTTCCAGGCGAGGAAGTGGCTACGCATCACGGGAAACCCCAGACGCTTTTGATAGGTAGATACTGTGCTTTCGGAAACGCCCATGGCAACTTCCATTCGTGCCAACCAGTATGCCCTCCCTGGATCCGAAATGACTTCCACGTCGTGCTCTACAACCATTTTGTGGGCCTGACTTTGAGCCTTGGCGATCTTCTCGCGAGCCGCACCCTCGGCCACCAGCGCGTCCCATTTTGGAGCTGCGGGGTCTTCGGCATTGAGCCGCTCCACCCAAAAGTTCACCTCGTCCGAGTAGCCATCGCGCGCGGCCTGAATTGCCGTGATCCGCATGGGATCACCCTCCGTGCTGCCATCGCTGAAGATGATCGCCTTTACCTCCGGATTACCGGGCATCTCTGCTGCCGAATGTACGAACGTCTGATAGCCATCTCCTTGAGCGAGCAGATTGTGCTGTCCACGGGGATGCTCCGGCAAACGCAGTTCTAACGAAATCGAGCCAGCGCCGAAGCTCAGATAATCCGGCGTCTCCGATTGCGTGCCATTTCCTTGACGCAAAACAATCGAGAAAGCCTCTATTGCCTTTGGCCCGTCCTCCACGAGGACGTTCGTTATCATGGTCGCCCCCCAGGGCCGAAGCTCCATGTGGTACTCAGGGTTCTGCGCCTGCAAACGCGGCTGAGCGAGCGAGAGGAGGAACAGCGGTAGATACTTGAAGACTGTGTTCCGGGGCATAAGGAGTCACCTGAGCACGGATGACCAAGGATAGACCGGCGATTGAAAATCGCGCAACGAGTAAGCGATGGGGCTGACGGAGCCTACCCTTCTGACAGCTTCGAAAAAACTCCGAATGGGATTAGGGCCCGCGACAAACGACGTTTTGAGAGATTGCGAACGCGAGACCGTCCCCAAACGGGTGAGTTGCTGAACCGATACCCCTTGCGCTATCTCTTCGCCGCAAGCCAGTTGTGGCGGTTTATAGTCACGAGAGCGATTCTTCGCGACCCTGCTCAGGTTTGCGACAAAACGATCCATTTTCGAAGCGCGGAAGTGCGGTGCTTGATGCGCCGGAGGAGATGTACGCTCCTTCGCCAGCCGCTGCTCGCCGCCGGCCTCGGCTGACGGAACCAGAGCCGCGTGTGGACTCGGGCCGTGACTTCGACGACGACTTTGCCGACGGCCTGCCCGAACGGGTGGAAGAGGCTGCGGCGAGTTCGCGCCGACAGCGCGGAGGGATGCGGTTCCGCTTCAACGGGCGACCGGTGCGGCTGCCGAAGACGCTTTGGGGGCGGGTCGCCAGCGCCGCGGGGGTGTTGCTGTTTCTGGGCTTCGTGACCGCCGGGGTGATCGCCGTTCGCAGCTTCTTTCTGCACGATCCCCGGTTCGTGATCGAGTCTTCTTCTGCGATTGAAAGCGTCGGCAATGAGCATGTGACCCGGGCGCAGTTGCTAAGCGTCTTCGGTGAGGATGTGGAGCGGAATATCTTCAACGTTCCTCTTGCAGAGCGCCGGGTTCAACTGGAGCGGATGCCCTGGGTGGAGCATGCGACGGTGATGCGTCTGCTGCCCAACCACATTCGGATACTTATCACTGAACGGACGCCGGTGGCGTTTGTGCAGCAGGGAACGCGGTCGAGCATGGTCGACGCGAACGGCGTTCTGCTCGATATGCCGGTGGACGGTTCCGGAGACTCCCATTACTCGTTCCCAGTGATTATGTCGGGAATCGGCGCTGAGGATCCGCTGTCGACGCGCGCCGCCCGCATGAGGATCTTCACCAGCTTTCTCGGCGACCTGGACAGCACTGGCGAGCACATCTCGCAGAAGATCAGCGAGGTCTACCTGTCGAATCCCGAGGACGTAAAGGCGTTGATTCCCGATGGGCAAAGCTCCGTCCTGGTGCACTTTGGCGACAAGGATTTTCTGGACCGCTATCGCAAGTTCGAGCAGCATCTGGTGGAGTGGCGGACGCAGTATCCGAAGCTGACGTCGGTGGACATGCGGTACGACCGTCAGGTCGTGCTAGACATGCAGCCAGGCAGCGAGGTGCCGGTCAAAGCATCGAGTACGCAGGTGGTTGAGCAGGGCGGAAAGACAGATGCAAAGCCGGTTAGCAAGTTAGCGAGTCAGCAGGTAGCTAGACCTGCTGCGAAGACTGTGGCGCAGCATCCTCCGAAACCGGTGGTAAAGGCGGTTGCAAAGGCACCTGCAAAGCCAGCGGCCAAGGGCAAGCAGCCAGCGAAACCGGCCACCGAAGAGTGGCACATGGTCGTGGTGAAGCCGCATACTAAGGCTGCGGCGGCGCTGGTAGCGAAGGCGAAGCCGTCGCACTCCCCTCAAGCGAGTCCGCAGTGACCCAGAAGCCTGACAGTCTCATCACGGTACTCGACGCGGGAAGCTCGAAGTCGGTCGTGCTGGTGGCGGAGCTGCATGACGGCGTGCTGCGGTATCGCGGACATGGGATTGAAGTCTCGCGCGGCATGCGGAAGGGGCTGATCTCAAAGCTGGAGCCAGCGGCGGAGGCGATCAATAAGGCCGCGCTGACAGCGGAGCGGTTGACCAAGGCGGCCATCGAGAGCTGCGTGGTGGGCATCGGCGGAACCCACGTCAAGGGGATCAACAGCCGCGGCGGCATCAGCATGGGTAGCCGGATGAAAGAGATTACGCGCGAGGAGGTTCGCGCCTGCGTCGATCGTGCGCGATCGATCGCGCTGCCGCCTGACCGCGAGGTGCTGCATCTGCTGCCGCAGGAGTTCATCCTGGACGACCAGGAAGGAATTCACGACCCGATCGGCATGGTGGGCAACAAGCTTGAGGTGAATCTTCATCTTTCGACGTGCTCAGGAGGGATCGCGCAGTCGGTAGTGACGTGCGCGAATCGCGCCGGGCTTGAGGTGATCGACACGGTCTATGAAGGCATCGCGGCGGCTGAGGCGGTGCTTTCGGCAGACGAGCGAGAGCTTGGCGTGTGCATTGCAGACATCGGCGCGAGTACGACGGAGCTGGCGGTCTTCTTTGAGGGATCGATCGCGCATACGGCGGTGCTTCCCATCGGTGGCGATCACTTCACCAACGACCTCGCGGTTGGGTTGCACGTCTCGGTGGAAGAGGCCGAGTATCTGAAGAAGACCTTCGGCAACTGCGTGGTCACGGCTGTTCCGCAGTTGAACGAGATTGAGATTGGCGGCAACGTCGCAGACCCCAACGGGCAGCCTGCGAGACTTGTCCGACAGCGGTTTCTGGCGGAGATTCTGGAGCCAAGGGCGCGGGAGCTCTTCACCATGCTGCGCGATAACCTGCGGCAGGGCGGCGTGCTGGAGGCGCTGGGCGCGGGGCTGGTGCTGACGGGCGGCGGAGCGAACCTGCAGGGATTGCAGGACAACGCCGAGAGCCTGCTAAGGGTCTCCTCGCGCATCGGGAGGCCGGTGCCGCTTTCAAGGATGCCGGAGGAGCTGGTGCGGCCAGAGTTTTCTGTTGCTATCGGGATGCTGCTCTACACGCACCGGACGCAGGTGCGGCGCGCGAACGAAGAGCAGGGCTTGAAGTCGAAGTTGAAGTCTATCTTTGGCGGGAGTTTTTAGCAGAGGCCAATTCTTAGGGCCCGAAGTCGTTCCCCGGCGAGTGTTCCAATTTCGAACATCCTTTGGTTCAAGTACGCGCAAATACCGGCTTTTTTCTTCCCCCGGTGGGAGAATGAATTTGACGATTTAAAGCAACCAGTATTCAGGCAGTTCAAGGCAGCAAGGAGTTTCCGATGACCATTCAAGCCGAAGATCCTCTCCGCATCCAGTATCACGAAGATCCGCCGCATGGCGCACGCATTAAGGTGATTGGTGTCGGCGGCGGCGGCAACAACGCGGTCAATCGCATGATCGCAGCCGGGGTGGAGGGCGTTGAGTTCATCACTGCCAATACCGATGTGCAGGCGCTGAAGGCGTCGAACGCGCCTATCAAGCTGCAGCTTGGGGTGAAGCTGACGAGTGGACTGGGCGCGGGTGCGAACCCGGATGTGGGTCGGCGGGCCGCGCTTGAGGACTCCGAAAAGATCATCGAGGCGCTTGAGGGTGCCGACATGGTCTTCGTGACGGCCGGACTTGGTGGAGGCACGGGTACGGGAGCGGCGCCGGTGATCGCGTCGCTGGCGAGCGAGATGGGAGCGCTGACCGTTGCAGTCGTAACGCGCCCGTTTGGATTTGAGGGCAAGCGCCGCATGATGCAGGCGGAGCGAGGCCTGCAGGAGCTGCTCGAGGCGGTCGACACGCTGATCGTAATCCCGAACGAGAAGCTGCTGGCCGTGGCGAAGGACGCGGGATTCTTTGAGAGCTTTCAGATCGCGGACGATGTGCTGCGCCAGGCGGTGCAGGGGATCTCGGACATCATTACGATCCCCGGTGTGATCAACCGCGACTTTGCCGACGTGAAGACGACGATGGCGGGCATGGGCTACGCGGTGATGGGAACGGCGGCGCGTTCGGGCGAGACTCGGGCGAAGGACGCTGCTGCGGCCGCGATGGCTTCTCCGCTGCTTGAAGCGGGAGCGATCGATGGGGCGCGGGGCATCCTGATCAATGTGACTGGATCGAGCTCGCTGAAGCTGAGCGAGGTCAATGAGGCCTCCACGATCATCCAGAGTGCGGCGCACGAGGACGCGAACATCATCTTTGGCGCGGTGCTCGACGAGCGGCTGGGCGACGAGGTGAAGATTACCGTGATCGCGACTGGCTTCCGCGAGATGCCGCATGCGAGACCGGCTGCGCCGGTAGCCGCTGCAGAGCCAGTGATTGCCGCGGCCGTGGCTCCCAGAGTCCCTGTCGTTCCGCAGCCGGTTCCGGTGGCGGAGGTTCCCGCGCCTGTGATTCCGGTGGCTCCCCCGGTTGCGATTGCACCGGTTGCAGAGCCAGCGCCCGTAGTTGAGGAACAGCGGTTCTTCCGGCCGGAGCGCCGCGAGCGCATGCTGGCGGACGCTTCGCTGCCGACGATTCGGCATGAGGACGTTCCGGTACAGCCACGGGCTGGCGGTTCCGGAATCTCGAGCGTGCGCGCGGCGGCTGACCGTTTTGCCGCGGAGCATGCGGCCTTGGCTGCCCCGGCAGCTGTTCCTGCTCCTGCGATTGCGACTCCTGCTCCGCCAGCGGCACCTGCTGTGTCCGCAGCCCCGGCCACGCCTCCCGCACCTGCTATGGCTGCTCCAGTTGCGCCCCCGATACCGACTTTCTCCGTGAAGTCCTTCGCCGTGCAGACTCCAGCTCCGGAACCGATTCCCGCGCCAATCCCCGAAGCAGTAGAGCCGGTGGTCGCCGCTCCGCCTGTTTTCGCTCCGGAAACCGTCACCTCGGAGGCCGAGGAGCCCGACTTTCGCGTCTCCGTAGTTTCGGCGGCGATGGCCGAGACGCATCGCTCGGCACCGCAGGTCTTTGCCTCAGCTCCCCAGTTGGGACTGGCCCCGCCGCCCGAGCCAGTGCCCCCGGTTCAGCCCATCGCGGCCCAAGCTCCTGTGGCCCAGACTCCCGTGGCGCAGGTGCCAAGAGAGCCGGTAGCCGCTTCCTCGTTGACCACCTCGGCCGCCGAGGTGGCGCCCCAGCCACGAGTCGTGACGGCCCCGGTTGCGCCGGAGCCCGAGCTTCGGGCCGTTCCGGCTTCCATCTTCGACGACGAGTTCTTTCGCGTGCCGGTTCCAGCCCCGGCTCCAACTCGTCAGGAGGAGCGGCCGGAGCCGTCGAAGTCCAGCTCCTTCTTTCTGAACACTCCGGCGTTTCGAACCTCTACTCCGCCATCTCCACGTCAGAGTGAGGCTCCTGGCGGCTATGAAGCTGGCGCAGGCTATGAACGGCCAGCTCCTCCCCCTGCTCCACGGCCGGCTGAGCGGCTGATCGAACGCCATATTGAGCCTGAGATTGAGGCTCCAGTTGCGACCGAACGGCCAAGACAAGAGGCCCCGGCACGCAGTTCCTTCTTCTTTGGAAGGAAGGCTGCCCCGGTAGAGGCGGTGGAGACGGTTGACGCGGATGAGCTTGATATCCCGGCGTTTCTGCGGCGCGGACGTTGACCCGCGAGGTGTCTGTGAGTCGAACGAGAGAGAGTGTGTGTTGCAAGGCGGGCGGTACCTGAAACGATATCCCCCGGAAGATGAATGTCCTTCTGGGACTGGGAGAACGTAAGATTAAAGTGTGATCACTCCCTGCAAGGTCCGGGTGGCATCCACCGTGCAGACATGGCGTCTGATGTCAAAAGAGGAGTCCATCTTGGTTAAGTCTTCCCGGCTTGTTTTCTTTGGTCTTTTTGTACTTGCCCTGGCAATCGGAAGTGAAACCGCCTTCGCGAAGGTGGTTCACCACGCCCATAAGGCTGTGAAGGCGAAGGCATCGAGCCATGTGGTCACGAAGACCTCCCATCGGGTGGCTCACTCCTCAACTACTACGAAGGCTGCAACGGCCAAGGTCGCGGTGGCACGTTCGGGGCGTCGCGGCGTAGCGAAGGCCAAACTCGCCGTGGGGCGCACGCGGTACACCGAGCGGTTCACGGGTAACTCCTTTGCCGACATCGACAACCTGACGCTGGGCGACGTGACCCAGGGTGAAGATCCCGTGGTCCGGGCGGCGGCGATTGAAGCGCTGGGCAACATGAACGGAACGGCTTTGGCGATCGATCCCTCGAGCGGGCGGATTCTGGCGATGGTGAACCAGAAGCTGGCGCTCTCGCCGGGTGCGGAACCCTGTTCGACGATCAAGCTTTCTGTCGCCCTCGCGGCTCTTGAAGAGGGAATTGTGACCCGGGACACGCCGGTGAATCTGGGCGGCCACTACCACCTGACCCTCACCGAGGCGCTGGCGCACTCGAACAATCTTTATTTTGAAACACTTGGCCGCTCGCTCGGATTTGAGCGCGTAAAGCACTACGCGAATCAGTTCGGCCTGGGCGAGCTTGCCGGGTACAACATTCAGGGCGAGCAGCTCGGTACCTATCCTGACCACGAACTCCCTGCCTCGGCGGGCGGCGTGGGGCGGATGTGCAGCTTTGGCGAGAGCGTCTCAATGACCCCGCTTCAACTTGGGGCGATGGTGGCGGCCATTGCGAACGGTGGCACGCTCTACTACCTGCAGCATCCGCAGACGCCGGACGACATTGCGAACTTCAATCCCAAGGTGAAACGGATTCTCGATATCGCTCCTCTGCTCCCGGACATGCACGTTGGAATGGCGGCGGCGGTGCAGTATGGGACGGCGCGGTCGCTGAAGGCGAACTTTACGGCGTTTCCAGTGATGGGGAAGACTGGGACGTGCTCGAACAACGGCGTTCGGTACGGCTGGTTCGGTTCGTTCGCGGACACCCCGACCGGACGTATTGTGACGGTGATCTTCTTAGAAGGTGGACGCCCAACCTTCGGCCCGAAGGCGGCTGAGCTAACGGGTCAGTTCTACCGTGGGCTATGGGAACGGGCGTACTTCCAGCCCAAGGTACAGCCGGCCACGGACACGACGACCGGCACCCGGTAGAGTCTTACCGCTTCGCGCCCTCACTTCGGAGCCGCAGGTCGCGATTCGCGGGAATGAGCCACCTATTGCGGCGGTGCGGCTGGGGGAGCTGGAGTGCCGGCAGGTGCTGTGGCTGGTGCAATGGTTCTGGTCGGCGTGTCTTTACCGTGTTCCGGATCGTACTCGTGTTTGGTCATCCATTCCCGGAAGGTTTCCGCGGGTTCCGTCGATAGATTGCCGTCGTGGCTTACATAGACAAAGTCCTTTACCAGTACCTTCAGCCTGCAAGTGTTATAGCTGGTCTTGCCAAAATCCGGCTGCAGGATGACGAGCTCCTGCCCAGGCTTCTTCCACTTTGCAGGGAAGGTCTCGTAGCCGGAAGATGTCTGTAATTTCTTGTCGCATTCAAACTGGAAGTCCAGTCCTTTCGGCTCTCCACCCTCAAAGAGATTGGCACGGCCTTCGCCCTTGGCCTCTTCGGCCTGGCGGTTGTGGTAGAAGGTGGTCTCGTTTCTGCGATAGATGTGGATGCGCAGGGGATAGTCCGCGGGATTGTGGCTCTCCGCCTGAAGTGCGGGTGTAATCGATCCAATTAAGGCGCAGATCGCAAACAAGATAGAGCGTCGCATCGAGTCTCCTGACGGAAGTCAAAGATGTGTGCCGGAGTTGTAGACGGCTCACTGCAGTTTGGAGTTCCAGCGTGGCGTGGAAATCTTCGATTTCGCTGGTGTTTAAGCGTGGATGCGTGAAGACGATCCTTTCCCGTACTCTTACATCCAAGAGAGTATGGCAAAAGTGAAGATTCTTACCGCCGCCAACATGGCTGAGACCGACCGGCGAACGATGGCCTATTACGCCATTCCTATGAGCGCTCTGATGGGGAACGCGGGCGCAGCCGTTGCCCAGTTCATTGAACGAAGATATCCCGGGGCGAAGCGTCTGCTCTTCCTCTGCGGTAAGGGCAACAACGGCGGCGACGGAATTGTTGCGGCAAAGGTTCTTGCGGCGACGGGTGATCGTGAGATCACGGTTGCGATTCTGGGCGAGGTCTCCGACTTGAAAGAGACGCCCGCGACGGAGTTACGAGCGCTGCAGAGGGCGGCTCCGCAAGTGACGGTTATCGGAATGAAAGAAGGCTCGCTCCCGGAGTTCGAGAGCTTCGACCTGATCGTGGACGCGATCGTCGGGACGGGATTCAAGCCGCCTTTGAGTGGATTGGGGGCCTTAGTCCGCGATCGCGTTGCTTCGCTGCGGACGCCGGTCGTGGCGGTGGATCTTCCTTCCGGCTGGGACGCGGACTCGGCGGAGCAGCAGTCACCTAATGCGTTTCGGGCGGATGCGGTGGTGACGTTTACCGCGCCGAAGCTCGCGCATGTCTTCGGTGCGCTAACGCGAGGGAACGTCTTCGGGCCGGTCGTCGTTG
Organism: Granulicella aggregans; assembly: GCF_025685565.1. Taxonomy (NCBI): domain Bacteria; kingdom Pseudomonadati; phylum Acidobacteriota; class Terriglobia; order Terriglobales; family Acidobacteriaceae; genus Granulicella; species Granulicella aggregans. Next base: position 641,787 of record NZ_JAGSYE010000003.1, on the reverse strand, counting down.
CGGAGATTGGATCGCCGGATGCGGTGATTTCCAGCTCGGGCGATCTGCACTGGGGCGGAGCTTCCAAGACGGTTGCGCAGACGCCCAGAGACGTCAACTCGAACAAGGGCAAGTTCGGGCATGTCCTTCTCATCGGAGGGTCGTATGGGACGGCGGGCGCGCCTTCGATGTCTTCCCTGGCTGCGATGCGGACGGGAGCGGGCTTGGTGACGGCAGCGGTGCCGGAGAGCATTGTGAATCTTGTCGCACAGATTGCTCCGGAGCTGATGATCGCGCCGCTGACCCAAGGCACCGAAGGCGCGGTGGATCTCAGGAATCTGGACCGGCTGGACTCGCTGATGAAGAAGATCTCGGTAGTGGCTGTTGGGCCGGGGTTATCGACCAAGGGCGACGCTTCGGAGTTTGCGCGGCAGCTTGTGGCGAAGACGACGGTGCCGATTGTGATTGACGCAGATGCTTTGAACGCCTTCGATGTGTCGCGCACTCATCTCCTTGATGGCGTTGGCCGCACCATCGTGCTGACGCCGCATCCGGGCGAGTTCTCTCGCCTGACCGGGCTGACGGTGAAAGAGGTCGAGGCTGATCGGATCAACCTCGCCCGTAACTTTGCCACGAAGCATCATGTCACGCTGGTGCTGAAGGGATGGCGGACGCTGATCGCGCATCCGGATGGCAGCATCGCGGTGAACACGACGGGGAATCCATCGATGGCGAAGGGTGGCAGCGGCGACATTCTTACAGGCATCGTCGCCGCGATGCTGGCGCAGTTTCCGGGCAGTGTTGCCGAGGCTGTCGAAGCAGCGGTGTATTTGCATGGGCTTGCTGGCGACTTCGCCGCCCATGCGATGGATGAGCACACGGTGTTGGCGACGGACACGGTCGCGCACCTTTCCGACGCATTCCGCTACCGGACGCGCGATACGGACGGATTTACCTGGATTACGGGACTGAACAAGAGATGATTGACGCAAAGCACGAGAGACGGTTCAAGACGCGGTCCGTGAATGGGACCATGGCCATTGCCGAGCGGGTGGCGGAGATCCTGATGCCGACGCCTCGGCTGGTGATTCTGCGTGGAGAGATGGGCGCGGGGAAGACGACGCTGGTGAAGGGGATTGCCGCGGCGCTGGGAGCGGCCGATCCTGCGGAGGTCACCAGCCCCACGTTCACGCTGGTGCATGAATACAAGGGCGCGAAGGTGAAGATCTATCACCTCGATCTCTACCGTCTGGAGACGGAGAGAGAGTTGGCGACGTTGGGCATTGAAGAGATGATCGCCGAACCAGATGCTCTGGTGTTGGTGGAATGGGGTGAGAAGTTTCCCAGCGTGGTGGCGATGGCGAATGGCGAGGTGGCAATGGAGAATTTGGGTGGGGACGAGCGGCTGATGGTGATCGGCGTCAAGTAACTAAAGACTCGCTACGCGCGGGGCGGTCACTTCGTGACTTGTATTGGGCTTCGCATGGCCCTCCCGTTGGTCGGGATCAAATCTCATCTTGCGACCAGCGGGAGCAGCACGCGAAGCGGTATACGCGTCACGAAGTGACCGCCGCCCGCGCAGGGCGCTTTAGGCAGCTTTTGCCGTAGTTCCCCGCCCAACGTATCGATAGATCGCGCACTCCTCATCGCCCGTCGAGCCGTAGTCGCGCTGCTGCGCGATGGCTTCGAGATCGGCGGCGTGGTCTTCCGCTGACATTGCGACCTTCCCGAACCAGAGGCGTGTGAATGCTGGGTTGCGATCGAAGACGGAGGCACACTCGGCGTTGACGTAGAGGATGTCGAGTTCGCCGGGACGATGCGCGAACTGGCTCTCGATGCGCGCCAGCAGTTTCTTCATCAGCGGCGCTTCAAAGGGATGGAACATGAAGGCGATGCAGGGTGTGCGCGGGAAGTCGAACTCGAGCGCGTCCTGCTCGACCAGGCGGACGGGCGCGTGCGGTGATGCGGTTGGATCGGCGGCGTGGGTGGCGATCCAGTGGTCGACGTTGCGCTGCGCGATGTCGGCCATGGAGGGGTTGAGCTCGATGCCGATGACCTGGCGGAAGGGAAGCTCGCTGGCGACGAGGATGGCGCGGCCCTTGCCTGCTCCGATGTCGATGAAGCTGTAGCGCTCGATAGGGTGAGCGGGAGCTGTGTCGAGCCAGAGGTCGACGAGGCTACGCAGGATCGACGGCGCGACGCCGTAGTAGGCGGTCACGTGCTTGTCGCTGCTGTGGCCGGTGACGAGATCGCCCGCGGGGATGAGGCCGCTGGTCTCGACGCCGTGTATGGCGTCGAAGGGGTGGATAGGCTCAGGCGCGTTCTTTCGCTTCGCCACTAGACAGCCCTCAAGATTCAATTCCCAGCAGCTTGCGACCTTCAGGGGAGATGCGGGCGGGACTCCATGCGGGGTCCCAGACGAGGTCTACCGAGGTCTGGCTGACCGTCTCGAAGGCGCTGAGGCGGCCTTCGATCTGGGCGATGATCTGGGTGTGTGCGGGGCAGCCCTTGGAAGTAAGAGTCAGGCCGATGTGAACCTTGTTGCGCTGCGGAACGCCGGGGATGCCCGCGCCGGGCGCGTCGGGATCAGGCGCGACAACGACGCTGTAGACGAGGCCAAGATCGACGATGTTGCAGGGAACCTCGGGATCGTAGCAGTCGCGGAGAGCGTCGCGGATAGAGTCTTCTGTGATCTGCGGAGTCATCGTTGCTTAGTTGGTTCTTTCGACAAGATACTGCGCGATTGCCTTGAGGCCGTCGGCGGCTGCGCCGAAGGGTTCGAGCTCGGCGAAGGCATCGGCGATGAGAGTCTTTGCGTCTTCGTTCGATCGCTCGATGCCGTAGACGGCGGGCCATGTGGCTTTGACGGTCGCCGTATCCTTTCCGGCGGTCTTGCCCAGTTGGGCCGAGTCCTGGGTCATGTCGAGGACGTCATCGACGATCTGGAAGGCGAGGCCGGCCTTCTCGCCGAAGGAGCGAAGGCGGGCGATGGTGTCTGAAGAGGCGGTCGATTCGGTTGAAGCAGAACCCGCGCCGTAGAGACCTCCAGCGACGATGCTGACCGCGATCAAGGCCCCGGTCTTGGCGCGGTGGATGGCTTCGACGAGTTCTGCCGTCGGGGTGTGTCCTTCGCCTTCGATGTCCATGACCTGGCCGCCAATCATGCCGGGGGGAAGGACGGTCTGGATGTCGCCGACCGTGCCCACGCCGGTGGAGACGGCGGCAGCGATCTCGCGCAGGATTGCGACCGTGGTTGCGGGGGGCGTGCGGAGGTTGCCGATGGTCTGGAAGGCGAGCGTCTGCAGAGCGTCGCCTGCGAGGATGGCCGTGGCTTCACCGAAGGCTACGTGGCAGGTGGGCTGGCCGCGGCGAAGAACATCGTCGTCGAGCGCGGGCAGGTCATCGTGGATGAGCGAGTAGGTGTGCAGCATCTCCAGCGCAGCGCCGAGTTCGGCGACGCCTTCGGGCATGGTGCCTGCAGGCGCGGGACTTGCGTGGGTCGCGACCATGCGGGCGGCTTCCATGCAGAGGATGGGGCGTAGACGCTTGCCACCGGCGAAGACGCTGTGGCGCATCGCGCGATGGATGGAGTGGGGAAGGACGTCCGTACCAGGCAGAAGATGTTCCAGGGCGGCGTCGGTGGAGGCGGCACCGGAACGTAAAAGAGATTGAACAATCGAATTCATCAATCTTCGATGATACGCGAGGGGCTAGAGACTCGGCTCGGAGGTGGAATCGCGTCCACCGCGCACGGCAATCAATATCGCAGCGCAGAGTGCTAGAAGCGTGATGCCGTCACCGAGTTTTCGGTCGAGGGTCATTGCATAGGAGATTGAAATATCGGATCTGCCCGCTTTGAGTGGGACAGCGATGAGGCCGTCGGCGCGGTCGACTCGTGCTGTGGTGGCGATCCCATTGATGCGGATGAGCCATGCGGGAAACGCGCGCAGGTTCAAGACGACTACGGTGTCCTGGGGCGATGTGACGGCGAAGTTCATCGGCGATGTGCCCGGTCGCTCTCCTCTGGGTGACGCGGCACCATTGCCGTCGGCGGTGAGCCAGAAGGGAGGGTCAACTTGGCCGAGGGCTTCGTTGTCGGCGTTGGTTGGCGTGTACTCATCGGTGGGGTCGGTGCCCATGTGGGTGCGAAAGACCGCGAGGCGAGCGGCGACGTTATCTTCGTCATCGCAGAATTGATTGAAGGTTCTCGCAGCAGGCCAGATGATGCACGGAAGCACGATGACGGCGATGACGCTGAGCCACAAGCTTCGAACGTTGATCCGTCTTAGTAGCAGTGAGAGGCTGGAGCAGAGGATTGCGGCGAGGACTGCCGTAAGCCGCCAGGGAAATTGGAGGAAGGTCATCTCAGGTGCGATGTGCCAGATGATCGCGCTGGCTGGCGTCAGCAGAATTCCGATGAGGATGCCGAGGATGCCGAGAGAGATCGCATAGCGGCGTGTTTGCTCGGAAACATTCGATCCTTTGGGGCGAACGAGCAGTGGGGCAAGGATGACAAACGCTGCGGCGAGGATGGCTACGGCGATGAGCGAGGCGGTGTGCAGGACTTCATCGTGCAGAGGGTCCGCGGTGTGGTGGAAGAGGAAGTTGTCTTCGATCCTCATGCCTTCGATGGTCGCCATGGCGATCTGCACCCAGCGGCGTTCGTAGGCTGCGGGAAGGATGTAGAAGGCCGCGAGGCCGAGGCCCAGAGCGAGTCCAGTGAAGATTCGCAGCGCGAGAGCGATGGTAGCTTTGAGTCGCGATTCGCTGCGGCCGTCGATCCATTGCCCGAGAAGGCGCAGGGCCGCAAGGACGGCGAGCGAGTAGCAGCCCATCACTGCGGCGGGAGCGTTTGTCAGCCACAGCAGCGCGACGGGGATAGCGATGCGAAGCGGCGTGATGCGATCGCGCAGGATGGCGGCAAGCAGTAAAGGTATCCATGCGGCGGCGAGCAGTTCGGCGTAAGCCGTGCGCTCGTACGCGGTGAAGAGCATGTAGGGATTCGCAAGATAGACCAGCGAGGCGATGAGGGCTGCGTGCTCGCTGACTTTGAGTGTTCGCGCGAGGGAGTACATGGCGAAGCCGGATGCAGCGAGGGCGATCCAGGTATATGCGATGGGCGCTGTCGACCAGCGCACCAGGCCGAGCATCGCGCCGAGCGTCCAGGAGATGGGAGGGTAGAAGACGAAGCGCGGTTCACCAGCGTTCCATGCGGGAGAGAAGGCCCATGAGGGGTGCAGGTTGCCAGCCTTGAACTGCGCTGCGGCTTCCATCCAACTGACGAGATGGAAGTCGAAGTCGTGGCCGCAGGAGCAGCCGTGAAGGATGAGAGGAAGGACGGCGAGGAACGCTGCGGTGGGGACCAGGTAGAAGGCGAGTGGAATCGGGCCGCGGCGCATGAGTCACAGGGTATCGTATGCGGGGTGGGATGTAAGAAACCATTCTCCATCTACTCTTTACGACCGCCCAAGAAACACGTCATCTCGACCGGAGCGCAGCGGAGTGGAGAGACCCCCGCATTGGCTGTTGTGGTTGCCTGTTTCGCCTCGTTGAGGCCACGGGATTACCGCAGATGCCTACAGGAATGACAACAAAAGTAAGGACGAAAAAGACAACAGCAAATGCCAATGCGGGGGTCTCTCCACTGCGCCGTGCGGTAAGGCTGCACGGCTCCGGTCGAGATGACGATTCAATGGGGATGGGTTCTCTCCACTGCGCCTGCAAGAGCGCGGGCTTTGGTCGAGATGACGTTTCATTTGGAGTGGTGGCTTTTCAGATGCAGACCATCGGACGCCAAGGTTGCGGTGGCAGTTCGACTTGGATGGTGTCGCCGGGTTGGACAACACCGCCCGCGATCACAATGCCCATGATGCCGGCCTTCATGCGGGGCTTGCTGCCGCGGTTGTGCTCGATCACCGCATGCATCAGGCCAGGGCGGAGATCGTTCATCTGTATGCAGGGATTGCGAAGACCGGTGATTTCGACGACCGCGCTTGCGCCGATCTTGAGCAAAGTGCTGGTGGGAAGGCTGAGCAGGTCTAGGCCAGAGGTGGTGACATTTTCACCCATATCGCCGGGGGCGATGGCGATTCCCTTCGCGGCGAGTTCGGTGAAGAGCTCTGCGTGCAGGAGGTGGACCTGGCAGAGGTTGGGTCGTGTCGGGTCTTTCCTTACGTGGTAGCGATGCTTTACCAGAACGCCGCAGTGCGCGTCCCCTTCAACACCAAGTCCAGCCAGGAGGGTGATCCGGTCCGCAGTCTTCTTGCTGAAGGTGTGTTTGCCGTTGAGGCTGACTGAGACTACCTTGGACATCGCTGGCTCCATTCCCACCCATCCCGACGATAAGGCTGTCGGTATGGATGGGGCACCCGGTCTTACGGAGTTAGAGTGAGGGTGTGCGCCGTCGCTGAGGTTGTGGCCGCTTGCGAGAACGGCATGGGCAAGGTAGTGCCGTGGTACCAGAAGGGCCATTGGTCCATGAACCATGGGCTCTCGGGGTTGGGAGATTCGCCGAGCACGACGTTCAGGGTGGATTGATCGAGGTCGCCAAAGTCGACGGTGAGTCGTTCTGACGGGCCGAACTTGCGGCCTACCTGCTTGACCGTGGAGCCGTCGCCGCTTTGGGGTTGAACTCCAGTGCCGACGGGCATGCCCAGGATCAGGCGAAGCGCGGGAGACTGCGAGAGGATGGGGTGTTCGATATCGACTGGGCGGACGTTGCCGTAGTGCCACTTCTCTAGGTCGGAGGGTGCCTTTTCGTCGGCCAGCCCTTTCTCAACGGCGGCGGTGAGCAGCGCGTTCCAGTCCGCGTCCTTTGCCGGGAGCCATCGTGCGGGTTGGTGGACGATGATCTGCTCCTCGGCGTAGAGCTTCTCGCCCCAGCCGTAGAGATTGACCGGGTTGTCTTTCTCCGTGCTTGAGGCTTGAGCTTCCGATACACCGAGCTTTGGTCCAAGCACGAGCGGCCAGAAGGCGCGGCGAGCGGCATCGGTGATGGCGGCGGCTGAGCTATCGATGGCGACGGTGCCGTCCCAGATGCGAAGGATATCGGCAGCCTTGTGCAGGCGCTTCGCTTTGGCGGCGTCATGGGTTGAGTCTACGTTTGCGTGGTCAATGGCGTATGCGAGGCGTTGGGCGACGACCTTGTCGAAGTCGGAGTAGACGTCGGTCTGCAGGGCGAGCATGTCGGCTGGCTTGAGGCCCGACTTTGCTTGGAGGACCTTCCAGATGCGCTCGTTGCGATACGGTTCGGCCCAGTCGAGGGTAATGGGGAATGGATACCCGTCGGGCGTGACGCGCGAGTTTGCCGTGGCGACAATGCCACCGGGTGGATCGTAGGACTGCGGCATGGACTCGAAGGGGATGTAGCCGACCCATTCGCCGAGGGGATCGCGTCCATCGGTGGGAACGGGACTCAATTGCGTTGGCGTGGTCATGGAACCGCGCACTGGGACGCGGCCGATGGCGTGGTAGCCGATATGGCCCTGATCGTCGGCATACTGCAGATTCTGCGCGGGGCCGCCGAAGAGCGAGGCGGCGGCGCAGAGGCTCTTCCAGTCGCTGGCCGAGTTGATGGCGAAGAAGGGCGACGAGACGTTAGCAGGGTCATAGAGCGTCCAGCGCAGGGCGACTTTGCGCTTCTCGTGCGGATAGATGAGCGATAGGATCGGCGTGGCCATGTTGCCGTGCAGGGTCAAGGTCACGTCGAGATCGATGTCCTTGCCACCCTTCACCTTGATGACTTCGGACTGGTGCAGCAGAGGATGCCAGCTTCCGTCGGTGGTCTGGAACTCCGCGTTCGAACCTCTACCGCGAGTCTGTTCGACATAGAGGTCCTGCACCTTCGCGCCGAGGTTGGTGAATCCCCAGGCGACGTGCTGGTTGTGGCCGACGATGACGAACGGCGTTCCGGGCAGCGTCACGCCGGAGACGTGAAAGCTGCCGGACTCCAGACTGGCCATGTACCAGATGCCGGGAACATTATGCGAGAGGTGCATGTCGCTGGAGAGCAGCGGCTTGCCGGATGCGGTCTTCGCGCCGGAGACGGCCCACCCGTTCGAGCCTGAGACGCAGCCTTCGCAGGCGTAGCGGGCAGAGACCTGGGCGAGCGTGGCCTTAGCGTGTTGAAGTTCCCGGAGGCGGTCTTCGAAGTTCAGACGGCTTTGCGACTCGTCGAGCGGAACCTGTTCGATCTCGGGCTGCGGGGCGGTGAGATCAACGGCGGGCTGGCCGACGGGATGGTCGCGCCAGGAGCCCACGGGATAGAGGTCGGCGAGGAGGTCGGGCGAGAGCTTTGCGGATAGCGCTTCGCGGTCGAGTTCGTCAGGGAAGGTGGTGGTTAGGTCCTGGAACATCGCGATACCGACGAGCAGGGAGTCGCGCGGCGTCCAGGGTTCAGGCGTATAGCGGAGGATCTTGAATTCGATTGGGAGGTGATCGTTCTGTGCGGCGATGGAGGCATTGACGCCAGCGGCGTAGACGTCGAGCCAGTGTTTCTGGTCGGCGGGAAGGATGGCGAGGGCGCGGTCGGCGGCGGCTCGCAGTTGCAGGGTGCGCTGCATGGTGTCGTGCTCGACGAGACCGCTGCCGAGGATCTCGGCGAGGGTTCCGGCGGCGTGGCGGCGCAGCGCGTCCATCTGCCAGAGGCGGTCGCTGGCGGTGATGTAGGCCTGGGCGAAGACGAGGTCTTCCATCGAGGCTGCGGTGATGTGGGGGACACCGTGGGCGTCGCGTGCGACGGTGACGGGCGCGGAGAGGCCCGTGACCGTGAGCGTGCCGTCGAGCTGCGGGAGGCTGTCGTGCAGCGAGGCCCGCATCCAGTGGCGCGCGTAGAAGAAGCCGCAGATGGACGCGATCACGAGGAGGAAGAGAAGGAAGGCAAAGCCCGCGAGCCAGAGCTTTGCGCGGCGGGGCTTGCGTGGCGAGATTCTGTTGGAGGCTGGAAGTTCTTGAGCGCGTGAGTTGGAGTCCATGGGCTTAGCCAAAGTCTATATGGCGGTCGTGAGAATTGGATAAGCAAGGGCGAAATGCGGGGGGCTCTCCACTGCGCATCGCGATACTACCGCGATGCTTCGGTCGAGATGACGGGTCGTTTGGCAGTTTGTTATGCGCTGGACTGCCTTTGCGGGAGGGTGAGCAACACGATGAGGGTCACGGCTGCCAGAACCGGCAGGACGAAGATGCTCCCCTCCGGGCCGGTCGCGCCACCGCTCATCAGCACTTTTCCTGCTGGATGTGTTGCGAGCAGGTGCCCTTGGACCATTGTTCCGCTATCGGCTACGCCGAAGAGGAATGACTGTGCCCAGTCCCACGAGGCGTGGAATCCGAGCGCCCACCAGAGCGAACCCGTCCGCCAAAGTGAGAGACAGAAGACGAGACCGATGAGTCCTGCGGAGAGCAGGCCGATGGGCGATTCGCCTGGATTGTTGCTATGGCCCGCGCCGAAGAGAAATGAGAGGAACAGAGCGGTCGTCCAGAACCCGAGTGCGCGGCTGCGATTGGCTCCAAGACTGGAGTCGAAGAAGGCGCTGATGGTGTGGGCGAGGGTGAACTGGAGATAGCCGCGCATGGTGTACTCCTCCGTGAGGCTGACGAGCGCGAAGCCTACGATCCAGATCGCCGCCTGTTTCGGTATCTCACCGCCAGTGAGGAGGCGCCCGTCGAAGACCAGCCATCCTGCCTTCCAGAGGAACGCGAGGAACAGAGAGAGCGAGGTTGCTCCCCAGGCGAAGCCGGCCAGGAGAAGAGTGATTCGACGCGCTCCTCCAAGGCCGTAGCTGCCGATCGGACGGTCTTCAATGGCGGACATGGTCCAAGATGCGACGACGACTGCCAGCAGCAGAGGGCCATCGTTCACCAGGAGCGTGAGCAGCGTCGAAGGCCTTCCGGCAGTGGCGCGAAGTGCCCGATAGACTGCAGGCGCGGAGATGAGCATCGAGCCGGAGAAGAGATAGACGCAGTAGGCAATCGCGAGGAAGAGAAGCAGGCACCATGCGGGCCGGAGACCGTCGGGGCCGAGGAAGAGGCCGAATGGGTCGGGCGAGGAACTCGAAAAACCCCTTGCTGCAGAATCTCCACCAGTCTGGAGAGTCGATTGGGGAGGCTGATGCGATGATTCTTCGTTCAAAGTCTTCTATTCCTTATGATGGAGTCTATACGCAGGTGCTCGCACCCTCGTTCCGTCGATCTGGGTGCGTCTGCGAGAGAAGGGACATCAAAACACTGTGAACTGCCAGGTTTTCTATCACGATCATTGTTTCGACGGAGCCTGCTCCGCCTCGCTGTTCACGCGGTTTCATCGCGAGTGCATTCGCACGGTGGACACCTACTCTTACCAGGGGTTGGTCCACAAGGCGAACGGTGTGATGAATGAGGAGGATTTCACGGGCGATGAGAACGCGATCGTCGACTTCAAGTACGATCCTTCGCCGAAGCTGACGTGGTGGTTCGACCATCACCAAAGCGCGTTTCTGACGCCGGAGTACAAGGCCCACTTCGAGGCCGGGCAGGCGGATGGATCGCAGAAGCTGCGACAGTTCTTCGATCCCAACTACATCTCCTGCACTGGGTTTATCGCGCATATCGCATCAACCAACTTTGGGTTCGATATCGCGCCATTGAAGGAACTGATCTACTGGGCAAACATCGTCGACGGGGCGAAGTATGAGAGCGCGGAGTCGGCGGTGGAGATGGCCGAGCCGGCGATGAAATTGACCCTGATCATCGAGAGCTCGCCGGATGCGACGGTTATCCCGAAGCTGATTCCTTTGCTAACTTCGATGCCGCTGGGGGATATTGTCGAGTTGGCATTTATTCAGGAGGCTCTTGGGCCGTTGATGCAGCAGCATCTTGGTGCGATTGAGCTGATCAAGAGCCGCGCGACGGTCGAGAAGGGTGTGTTGACGTTCGATATCACCGATCAGCCGACGGAAGGGTATAGCAAGTTCATCCCGTACTACCTGCATCCTGAGGCGACGTATGTGGTGGGGTTGAGCAAGTCGTCGTTCCGGACGAAGATCTCGGTGGGGACGAACCCCTGGACGAAGCTGGGTCCGAGCCACCTGGTGAATCTCGCTGCGATCTGCGAGCGGTATGGCGGCGGCGGTCACGCACGTGTGGGAGCGATCAGCTTCAAGCCGGAGCAGGAGAATGAGGCGAGGGCGGCTGCGGCGGAGGTTGCGGCGGAGTTGAAGGCGGCTGAAGTGAAGTAGTTCCCATCATCCCTCAAAAAAACGTCATCTCGACCGGAGCGAAGCGGAGTGGAGAGACCCCCGCATTGGTTGTTGTCGTGCCGGGGCAAGAGCAAGAGCGAAATACGGGGGTCTCTCCACTGCGCGACGGACGATGATGCTGTCCGTCGCTTCGGTCGAGATGACGTGTTTTTTATGGAGGCCTTAAGGCTTGAGCTTGCTGAAGAGGGGCAGCTTGGTGACGTCGTTGAAGATCACCATCACCGCGAAGACGACCAGGCAGACGAACGCGACCTGGTAGACGCGTTCCTTCAACTGCTGATTGATATCGCGGCGCATGGCCGACTCGATGAGCAGGAAAAGGATCATGCCGCCGTCGAGGATCGGTATGGGCAGCAGGTTGAAGATGCCGAGGTTGATCGAGATCATCGCCATCAGGCGGAGCAGCGTCCAGATGCTGTCGCGGGCGGCCATGCCGACCTGCTGGCCGATACCGATCGGGCCTTGCAGAGACTTCGGCGAGACACGGCGCTCGGCCATACCCTTCAGAACATCGCGAATCATCATCGCGGACTTCAGGTTCTCCTGCGAGGACTCGGCGACGGCAGCGCCGAGTGGCAGACGATCAACATGCACCGGGGGGCGAACGAAGGTGAATCCGAGGCGGTAGCCCTTGGTTCCATCGGAGGTGGTCTGCTCCGGAGTCACGGGAAGGATCTGGGGCGCGCCGTTGCGCAGGATCGCCAACTGGGAAGGCTTGCCCTTCTCGTCCTGCATGTAGGCGAGCAGCATGGCGACGCTGTGGACCTCGACACCATCGATCGAGACGATCTGGTCACCTGGCTTCAGACCAGCCTTGGCGGCGGGCATGTTCGGCACGACTTCGACGACGGTGACGGGCATGTTCTGCGCACGCGGCACGACGCCGAGGTGCTGGAGCAGGCCGATGATGTCGCCCGAGGAGGCGTCGGCTTCGGTGGCGGCTACCTGGATGGTGGTGTCGACCCGTCTCCCATCGTGGATGTACGAGAAGGGGACGTTGCGGTTCATGTTCAGCAGCGACCGCATGGCGATCGCTTCCCAGTCCGGATTGTCGACGTCGACGTAGTGGACGATCCTGTCGCCGGGTCCGATACCGGCCTTCGCGGCGGGGGTGTCGCGCACGGTGTAGTCGTTGATGGCGGGGCCGGAGAGGTAGTCGTCGATCTCGTGGTGAAACATCGCGACGATGGTCAGGATGAAGACCGCGAGGATGAAGTTCGCGACCGGGCCGGCCAGGGCGATCAGCATCCGCTGCCAGCGAGGATGCGCGTTGAAGTCGCCGGGATCGCCGCTGGGAGCTTCGCCGGGCGTGTCGCCCGACATCTTGACATAGCCGCCGAGCGGAAGGACGTTGATCTGGTAATCGGTGCCGCCGCGACGGATGCCGACGAGCTTCTTGCCGAAGCCGATGGCGAAGGTTTCGACGCGAACACCGCAGAGCTTGGCGACGGCAAAGTGGCCAAACTCATGCACCAGCACCATGATTCCGAGAACGACTAACAACTCAACGATCGTAGCGATCATAAAATCTCAACCTCTGGCTTCCAGAAGGGAAGCCCTTGCCAGCTATCCGTGATGCGACTCAAACGCGAACAGCCCTGTAGCTTTGGACGACTCCCGTGGCGTATATCCGGGCCCATTCGTCGACCGCGAGCACCTCGGCAATCGACGCGGGATGGGTTGCTGGAGTCTCCGTAAGCACCTTCTCGATTGTACGCGGGATGCCCATGAAGGGGATCTCCCCCTTAAGGAAGGCGGCGACTGCAACTTCGTCAGCAGCGTTGAGGGCGACGCAGGAGGATCCACCAACCGCAGCGGCCTCGTAGGCTAGGCGCAGGCAGGGGAAGCGGTCAAGATCCGGGGGCGAAAAGTTGAGATAGCTCAGGCTGGCGAGGTCGAAGGTGAGGTCGGAGGGCACGCGCTCCGGATACGCCAGGGCGTAAAGGATGGGGAGGCGCATGTCGGTCACGGAGAGCTGCGCGAGGATGCTGCCGTCGACGAACTCCACGAGCGAGTGGATGGTGGACTGCGGATGAACGGTGACGCGGACTTTTTCCGGCGGAAGCTGGAAGAGGCGGCAGGCCTCGATGACCTCGAAGCCCTTATTCATCATCGTAGCGGAGTCGATGGTGATGCGCTGGCCCATCACCCACGTCGGGTGCTTGAGCGCCTGCGCGGGTGTAATCGTCTCGAAGTCGACGGCGGGCGTGCTGCGGAACGGGCCGCCGGAGGCTGTGAGCCAGATCTGCCGGACTTCAGCGTGCGTGCCTCCGCGCATGCACTGATGCACGGCGTTGTGTTCAGAGTCGATGGGAATGAGTGCGGCACCGTGGGTGCGGGCGGCGGCGATGATGAGTTCGCCGGCGGCGACGAGGCACTCTTTGTTCGCCAGGCCGATGGTCTTTCCGGCGCAGACCGCCGCGTAGGTAGCCTCCAGTCCAGCGACACCGACGATCGCCGAGACGACGAAATCCACATCGGGAAGCGTGGCGGCGAAGGTGGCGCCGGACGTTCCCCAGAGAACCTGCGTCTCGGCGAGGCCTGCGGCGCGAAGCTGGATGGAGAGTTCTGCGGCCAACTCTTCGGTCGCCACGGCGACGACCTTCGGACGCCAGCGAAGACACTGTGACAGGATCGCCGCGTGGTTTCTACCCGCGACCAGAGCCTCCACCTCGTAGCGATTTGGGAAGCTTTCGACGATGGATAGGGTGCTGGTCCCAATGGAACCCGTCGACCCCAAAATGGCTAGTTTCTTCTTCTTCACAGTCTCTATCTTCTCAGATTCGCGCAAATCAGTGCTCAAATCTCACTCTTTTGTGGCATCGGATCAAAACCGGGGTCCAGAGCCAGAGGCTCGCCTCAGATTCGCCCGTCATATTATCCCGACATAGTCCAGTGCCGTCATTCTGAAGGCGAAGCCGAAGAATCCCCGCATTTCGCCCGCAGTGCCGCGGAAACTTGAGTGGCCCGTACAGGAATGCGGGGATTCTTCACTTCGTTCAGAATGAAGCGTCGTGCGATCTCCGCAAATCATCAGGTCGTGCACACTAGAAGCGCCCAAGATGTAGCCAGTCCTTGATAAGGAGCGCGTACCAGAGAACGGGCGCGGCCAGCAGCAGCGCATCGATACGGTCGAGGATGCCGCCGTGCCCGGGAAGCATCGTCCCGGAATCTTTCACCCCGGCTCCACGCTTGATGGCGGATTCGAGCAGATCGCCAAGCTGGGCGGCGGCGTTGATCACAATGGCCAGCAGCATCAACTGCCAGAACGGCTCCTGGATGTGGAGCACCATATTGCCGCGGTCGGAGAGCGCGCTGCCGAGCCAAAAGAGCAGGCCGGCAACGATCATCGAACCGGCGAGGCTAGCGATCGAACCTTCCCAGGTCTTGCCTGGGCTCAGCCGGGGAGCGAGCTTGCGCTTGCCGAAGTTCTTGCCGATGTAGAGCGCCGCAATGTCACCGGCCCAGACGCAGATCATCAGGAAGAGCAGCAGCGGCTTGCCGTCGTCGCGGTTCCAGATGGGCGGAATCAGCGCGAGCGAGTAGGCGATGTAGATGAGACCGAATAGGCCGATGGCGGCGTCAGACAGAACGCGCTCCAGCCGCGCCCGGAAGCCGACCACGGCAAAGAGGATCAGGGCGAGAGCGCTTAGGAGCGGGAGTTGCGCGTCGGTGGGCCACGCATACCCGGCGACGAAGACCATCGCCGTCGCCCCGGTCATCCACCACAGCGGGATCTTCGCTCCGGAGTGTTTCGCAAGCTGGAGGTACTCGAAGGCGGCGAGTTCAGCCACGAGCGCGGCGAAGAGGGTGATCAACCAAAGCTGGCCAAAGAAGATGATGGCGAAGACAACGGCGATAAGGACTACGGCGGTCAGGATTCGTTTCATTGTGCTGGTTCAGGATAAAGCAGAAGGGGCGATTGCTGGAGCTGGCTCGAATCTACAGGTGGCGATAAGCGCGTTTTATCTGGGTTACTACCTCCTAGCTGCCGAAGTTGCGTAGAATGCGAACCTGATGAGGCTCATTCTTACATTCGTATTTTTGGTCGGGAGTACCGTGCTAGCGCAACAGCCTATTGCTACTGCTCCTTCGCAGGCTACTGTTGAGCATCGCGACGGCGGCATCGTCCATATCACTTCGAACAGCAGTTTCGAATATGTGCACCTATTTAACCCGATCACGCAGAGCTATGATGATCTGCTTCTACAGATCAGGCAACGTAACGAGATTAACTTCGAGGCCGAGGGTGTTCGCGGATCGCTAAAAGTTCGCGCCTGGCGTATGCGTGGGCGCAAGCTTGGTGAGCCGCTATGGTCACTTACTTCTGCAGGCAATGAGGGCTTAGCGCTTGCGTCAATGGGTCTCTACCGAGCCACTAGCTGGCCCTGTTGTTCCGCAATGTGGGTACATGAATACTTCAGCCTGACAAACGGGGATCACCTTTACACCACCAATGGCACAGCTTCATCAAATGACGTTTCGGAAGACGTTGGATTGCTATCGATTAATGGCAACCTTCGCCAGAACTCGCGCTTTATTGCTTTCGGGGCAAGCTACGTGAGAGGTCACGAAACTCCTACGCTACAGTACGGCACGGATACCGCGATCAAGCAGCGTATTGAGCTTCGGGGTCATGACTACGGCGACAACTTCGACGTCCCAGACATGTCGTTGGTGGATGATCGCGGGCAAAAGGTGACTGATATCGCTGGTGTGCTCAGTTTTACAGTCGTACTTCGATTCAGTGAAGCTGATGACCAGCGGGCCGCCGAGCTTCGCATTCCTGTTATCAACGATGTAATCATGCCGCAAAATGCCGTGCTTCCAAAAGGTTATTCGCTAGTCGAGTTGCGGCCCTAGCGTTCTGTGACTTCTTCGGGGCGTCAGCGTTTGCCGGGTGGCGCTCATCGCAGCTATACCGTAACGAGTGGGACGTTCGTTCGAAGCACGAATCGTTTTCGTTCCGCACGCCACTCAAAACCGTCATCCTGAGCGAAGCGCTTCGCAGTCTTTCGCGAGGCGCGCAGTCGAAGGACCCCGATGCCGATTCCGGTACCTATACTGCTTGAACCTTTCTGCCAAAAGTCTGAACCGCACCGGAGGAGAGTTGCGAATAGCACCGGCACTCCCATCACCCCTCGCGGTTCTTTGAATCCGTCCGACAAACAATGCCGGCTCCTCGCAGGATGATGGTTCTCAGTGTCAGTCACGGTGATGGTTCCAAGCGTGATTTTCTTGGAGCTGCGAGCTGAAAGCAGATCCTCCGCTTCGCGAAGGACGACAAAGGGATTGTCGATAGGCTATGCGATGGCGGCGGTCACCAGCGCCTGCGCCTCAGTCTGAATCCGCTTCAGGTGGTCCTCGCCGTGGAAGCTCTCGGCGTAGATCTTGTAGACATCCTCAGTGCCTGAGGGACGAGCGGCGAACCAGCCGTTCTCCGTGGTGACCTTGAGGCCGCCGATGGCTGCGTGATTACCCGGAGCTTCAGTGAGGATCGCGGTGATCGGCTCGCCAGCTAGCTCCTTCGCGGTGACCTGCGCCGGCGAGAGCTTCGAAAGCTTCGCCTTCTGCTCCTTGGTCGCGGCGGCGTCGATGCGCTGGTAGACGGGAGCGCCGTACTTGGCGGTGAGCTCCGCGTAGAGCTGGCCGGGATCTTTGCCGAGCTTCGCGGTCATCTCGGCGGCGAGCAGGCCGGGGATGAGGCCGTCCTTGTCCGTCGTCCAGACTTCGCCGTTCTTGCGCAGGAAGGTCGCGCCGGCGGACTCTTCGCCGACGAAGCCCAGAGACCCGTCGATGAGACCGTCGACGAACCATTTGAAGCCGACCGGGACTTCGAGGATCTTGCGGTCGATGCCCTTGGCAACGCGATCGATGATGCTCGATGAGACGAGAGTCTTGCCGATGGCCGTCTCCGCACCCCAGCCGGGACGGTTGGTGAAGAGGTACTGAATGCAGACGGCGAGGTAGTGGTTCGGGTTCAGCAGGCCGGTCGACTTCGTGACGATGCCGTGGCGGTCGTGGTCGGTGTCGCAGGCCCAGGCTACGTCGAACTTGTCTTTGTTGGCGATCATCGAGGCCATCGCGTAGGGGCTGGAGCAGTCCATGCGGATGCGGCTGTCCCAGTCGAGCGTCATGAAGCGGAAGGTCGGGTCGACCGTCTTGTTCAACACCTCAAAGGGCAGGTTGTACTTCTCCGCGATGCGCGGCCAGTAGAAGACGCCCGCGCCGCCGAGGGGATCGACGGCCAGCTTGAGCGTAGTACCAGCAAGGACATCGAAGTCGATGACGCTGGCGAGGTCGTTCACGTAGGCCGTGATGTAGTCGTGGCGCTTGGTCGTCGACGCCTTGAGCGCCTGCGCGTAGGGGATGCGCTTCACGTCTTTCAATCCGCCCGCGATCAAGTCGTTAGCGCGGTTCTCGATCCATTTGGTCGCGTTGGTGTCGGCGGGGCCGCCGCTGGGCGGGTTGTACTTGAAGCCACCATCCTCTGGAGGATTGTGCGACGGCGTAATGACGACGCCGTCCGCCAGATTGAACCGGCGGCCGCGGTTGTAGGTCAGAATGGCGTGCGAGAGAGCGGGCGTGGGCGTGTAGGCGAGCTGGTCGTCCACCATGGTCTCGATGCCGTTGCCTGCGAGTACCTCAAGCGCAGCGGCGAAGGCTGGCTCGGAGAGCGCGTGGGTGTCCTGCGCGAGGAAGAGCGGGCCGGTGACCGATTGTTCAGTCTCCCCCGTCTCTTTGATTCCGCCGTTGCGATAGTCGCAGATCGCCTGCGTGATCGCCGCGATGTGATCTTCGTTGAACGCCGTCTTGAAGGAGCTTCCGCGATGGCCGGAGGTGCCGAAGCTGACGCGCTCGGCGGGGTTCGAGGCATCCGGATGCAGCGCATAGAACGCGGTCACCAGCCGGGGAACGTTGACGAGCTGGGAGGCGAGAGGAAGCTGGCCCGGCTGGGCGGATTCGTTCGATGTCGGCATGATAAGTCTCGATCCTTATGGGGTGTACGACGATGCACTTGAACTATACCGCCCTGGAGTCAGGGAGGCCAAAGGTGGCGGAGATTCGTTTGATGCCGATCTTCAGGGAGCTGTGGGTGAGGACGAGGGGAAGAGTTCTTCCCGGAGCTGGCGGCTGAGCAGAGCGACGTAGGCTGAGTCCGGTGCAGGGACATCGAGAGCGAGTTCAAGCTGGCGAGCCAGGCGCGTGCCGTCGGCAAAGCCAAACATGCCCAGCGAGCCGGCAAGCTTGTGGGCCACATTCATGGCGTCGATGCGGAGCTTATCGGGAAGCGGCTCAGCATTGGCTGCTTCGTCCAGCAGGTTCAGACGCGCATGGATGATGGGGAGGTTGCGCTCCCAGAGACTCTGCAGCAGGGCCCGCGTCTTCTCAGGAAGTTGACTTGACGCCCCACTATCCGCCATCTGTCCGTCTCATGCTCTCCAGTATGCCTGAATGTCCTAGTCGGGCCATCCGAGAGCTTTGGATATTTGCGTGGCGAGCTGAAGCGGGTCGAAGGGCTTGAATAAGACGGCGGCGACACCGAGATCGGCGAAGCGCCTCTGATCCTGGGCCTGAACCTTTGCGGTCAGGAGAATGACGGGAATGTGGGCTATGCTGGCAACCGCCTGCATGGCGCGAAAGGCGGTAGGGCCGTCCATGCCGGGCATCATCACATCCATCAGGATGGCGTCCGGTTGAAGCCCCGGAGCTACGGCGATACCCTGTGAGGCTGAGTTCGCTGTCGAGACCTTCCACCCGGCGACTGCCTCCAGCGAGAGAGAAGCTACTTCGCGTATATCGTCTTCATCGTCAATGATCAGAATGTGTCGCACAGTCACTAGCATCTCATGTCAGTCGGCTCGCCGACGTTACCGGGTTTCGCCTCCGGCGTGGTTGCGATCCATCTCCGGATGACGGTTTGTGAGCTTAGCGTGCGGGTTCAAGTGATAGGAAGTCCCGCGGATCGTTGCTGGCCTTCGCGATCCGGATCGGATTTGTTCGTGCCACGACCCTGCGGGACCATGGTGAGAACGAGCTGCTCGAGATCTCGCGACTGTACTCTTGCCTTGGTGAGGAACTTCGTCGGTCCCAGGCGGAGCTTGGACTGATCGCCCTCCTCAAGCTCGCGGCCCGAGTAGACGATCAAAGGGAGTGAGGCGAGTTCGGGAAGGCTGCGAAGCCATTCCACCAGCGAAAAGCCGTCGCCGTCGGGCAAGGTCAGGTCGAGGATCAGGAGGTCGGGCCTGCGTTCGCGGCACAGCACCTTGGCGCGGTAGAGCGTCGCAGCGTGTTCGACCAGCACGTTCGTCTTTGCGAAGCCGCCCAGGACTACGTTTGCCAGATCCAAGTCGTCTTCGACGAGGAGGACACGGCCTGGGCCGCGATCTGAGAGTAACGCGTTGCTGAGTTCGGCGAAGAGATAGTCTTCCGATAGCGGAGAAGCCGAGGGGCCAGGCCGCGATGGGGTGGCATCATCCGTTTCAACTCCCATGCTGAGGCAGACGACCGGGATGTTGGCGGTCGTTCCATTCCTCGTCAGCAGCTTCAGGATCTCCCAGCGCTTCATGTCGGACATCTGCAGATCGAGCAGGATGGCCCGGACAGGACTTTGCGCGGGCCGGTTCTTGGCGATCTCGATGGCTTCCTCGGACGACCCTGCCTCCAGCACGCAGTGGCCGCGTGCGCGGAGTTGGGTGACGATCTTCGTGCGCTTGGCTTTGTTGTCGTCGCAGATCAGGATGGGTGTGTCGAGCGTGGACTCCGGACGTGGGGTGACCGGGACTGCCGAGGCCTCTTTCGCCGCCGGCGTGTAGCCGCCGACGAGCGATGCATCGTAGGTCCTCTGGTGGCGTGGGAGGCGGATGCAGATGGACGCGCCCTTCACGACATTCCGTTGTGCCCAGATGCTTCCCCCGTGTTGTTGAATGATGCTGCGGCAGATGGCGAGGCCGAGTCCGGTGCCACCGATCGCGCGGGCGTCGGGATGGTCGACCTGCTTGAAGCGTTCGAAGATGGATTCGAGTTGGTCCTCGGGGATGCCCCGGCCCTGGTCGACCACGCGGAAGACCAGTTCATCAGGAGGAGTTTCTACCTCCAGGGTGACACTGGAGAAAGCGGGAGCGAACTTGATCGCGTTGGAGAAGAGGTTGGTCAGCACCTGAAGGATGCGGTCGGGGTCCGCGTCGAAGAAGACGTTCGGCATCAGGACCTTCGCGCCGGGAGCCACGAGCAGCTTGACCTGACCGGCGTCGGCGAGCGCGGACATCGTCTCCATCGCCTGGTTGACCAGCTCCGGCAGGGAACAGCGGCGCATCTGTAAGACTGCTGCGCCGGAGTCCATCCGTTCAAGGTCGAGCAGGTCATTTATCAGCCGGATCAGGCGATCGGTGTTGGTGAGCGCGATGCGAAGAAGATTTTGCGATTTGACGTCCAGGTTACCAAAGACACCAGACGACAACAGTCCGAGAGCTCCCCGGATACTGGTCAGTGGGGTGCGCAGTTCATGGGAGACGGTCGAGACGAACTCGTCTTTGAGCGTGTCAAGCGCGGAACGCTGGGTCAGTTCGCGCTCGTCTTCCTGTTGCCGCTGACGCGCAGCATCAAGCTGGACGCGCAGTTCAGACGACTTGCGTCGCGTCTGGACGATCACGCCAACAAGGATACCGATGATCAGGAGCAGTATCAGAAGTACAACTGCGGTGGGTGCCGGTATCGAAATCACCATCCCTCATTAATACTGCCCGAGCGGGTAATTTAGAACGTCGGGAGACGCTTTAGTAACCTGACTATACAAATTTGGTGAGAGAAAGTCATCACGCGAACAAAAAAAATGGAGCCAGCTGTCTAGCTGGCTCCATTTTTCCTGTCTGTCCGGCGATAGCCTACGCGGTTACGGGTTCAGCGACCTTGTCCAGGATGGCGGCCCAGTTCTTGCCGGTGCGGGCTGCGTGCGCCTGTTTGTGGTACGCGTAGCCGGTGATCAGAGGAAGCGCGAGGGTGGCCTCGGAGTAGACCATCTGCTCGTAAGTGAGGTCGACCTTGCCCCAGCTGCTGGCTTCCTTGAGGGTGGAACCCGACAGAGCGCCGTCGCGGGAGTCGGCGACGGTGATCTGGATCGCGTACTTGTGCATCGGGGCGTCGGAGCCGAGGATCTCGGCGGCGACGACGATGTCCTGGGCGAAGTTCTTGGGAACACCGCCGCAGACCATGAGCAGACCGGTGGAGGGATTCTCAATCTTCAGCTTGGTCAGCTCGTAGAAGTCCTTGGCAGAGTCGATCGAGACCACCGGCTGGCCCTGGCGGGCGTGCTGGTGAGCGACGAGGCCGAAGCCGGCCGAGCAGTCCGAGAACGCGGGGATGAAGATGGGCACGTTCTTCTCGTAGGCTGCGTGAACGATGGAGTCGACGCCGCCGGCGGCCAGAGTGTGCCCCTTCTTCTCGAGCCATGCGCCCATCTCGCGGAGGAACTCGCGCGAACTGTAGGGGCGCGTCTCAAGCGAGTTGGTGATCTGCTCGATGGTGTCGTCGCAGATGCGGAGTTCGTCTTCATCGATGAAGGTGTCGTAGATGCGGTCGATGGCGAGTTCGCGCAGGGTGGCGTCTTCGTTGCCGTACTTGTACTGGTCTTCGGCGATGTAGTGCTTGAAGCCGAGCGCTTCGAAGAAGTCCTGGTCGACGATGTTCGCGCCGGTCGAGACGATCGCGTCCACCATGTTGTTGCGGATCAGGTCGATGAAGATCTGCTTCATGCCCGCCGACACCATGGAGCCCGCGATACAGAGGATGACGCCGCATTCTGTGTCGCGAAGCATCATGTCGTAGATAGAGGAAGCACGGTGTACGTCGCGGGAGCTGAAGGCCATATCGGCCATCGCGTCGACCAGCGAGACGACGTTGTGCTGCTTGATGTCAAGGTGAACGATGGGGCGGCTAAGGAGTTCTTTTTTCGTTGTCATATCACTTCCAGAATATCAATAATCGCCTTGATTGGCGGGGTTTTTCGAGAATTTCTCGTGAACGCCAAAGAGGGCTGGCGATGCCAGGTGAAAATCGACCAGCTCTTGCTTCGGGCCGCCGCCGGTCCCCTTTCGGGCGCTCGCATTGACTCTTTGAGCGACATCCCGAGGCCGAATCATGTAGCCCTGGTCAACTGCCGATGATCTTCTCGGGGCCACGGAGAAGCTGCTGGATGGACGGCCCCGGGCTTACGCCTTGCAGTCAGTCGAGAGGGGATCTAAGTCTTGTTACCGTTATTCGCCGTTATGCTGCCGGTCATCCTCCTGTTCTGCGGCCTGTCGATCGACGTGGGCCTGCTCGAGTTGAAGAAGCTGCAGATGCAGAGTGCTGCCGACTCCGCCGCCCTGGGCGCGGAGCTGGAGTGGGAGCGCTGTTCCGGTAAGCAGGCCGCGCAGGCGATGGCCAACGCGGCCGCTAACGGGTTCACCAATGGCTCCAACAACGTCACCATCACGGTGACCAGTCCGCCCACGACGGGCGATTTTCCCGCCCGCTACGACGTGCAATACGTGACGATCACCCAAACCGTCAATACGATCTTTATGGGCGCGCTGAATGGGGGCAAGGCAACGGTCAGCGTCAGTGCCGCCGCCATGATGCCGCCCTGCGGCTATCTGACGAACACCGCCGGAATCTCGAACAGCTACACGCTGAACCTGACGAACAGCAAAGGTATCCCAAGCCAGGGCATGTTTTCTCGCTGTCCCGTTTACATCAAGAACAACCTCTATCTGACCTCTTCGGAGTCGCTGGACGAGTACGCCATCAACGCCACGGGCGCATTGGGGCAGTCGTCTCTGCTGGGCTCCTACTATCCCACGCCGACGTACAACGCAGCGACCGCGGCTGACCCGCTCGCGAGTCTCGCCCAGCCCACGCTGGGTTCGTGCAATCACACCACCTTCAGCGTCACGACCAGCGGCTACAACAGCATCAGCCCTGGAACGTACTGCGGCAGCGCCAGCAAACCGGGCATGACCTTTACCGGAACGAACGTCTACTTCAATCCCGGGCTTTATGTGATCACCGGCGGGCTACACGCGACCGCCTCGAACCTCTCCGGCTCGGGGGTGACGCTTTACTTCACCAAAGGGAGCGGAAGTATCCCTTATGGGCAGATCATCTTCGACGGCGACGGCAACGTCGACCTGAACGCCCCCACGGCCAGTTCCGGAGGGTCGCTGGTCAACATCCTGTTCTTCACCGATCGCAACTGGGTCCACACCGCAGCGCAGGACCTCCAGTTCAACGACGCGCAGTACTACGGGAACGGCATCTGGTACGTCAGCGGGACGGGGGTGCAGATGACGAACGGAAGCTCGACCTGGTCTCCCGGCTACATTGGCGTCGTGACCGACAGCATCTACCTGGACAGCAGTACGCTGAATCTCTTCAGCGACTTTTCCACGATCAGCACGGGTAATCCATTCCGCACGCAGGCGGTGCTGGTGCAATGAACTTCCTGCGAGACAGCGACGGCAGTGCGATGGTGGAGTTCGCCGTCTTTCTTTCGGTGCTCATGATGATCCTGGTCGGGATGGTCGACTATGCAGTAGCCATTCAGGAAGCAATGCAGTTGCAGGTAGCGGCAACGGCCGGTGCCGCGTGGGGTGCGATTCCCGGCAACGAAGGAAACCTGAGCGGCATGCAGACAGCGGCGACCAACGCGGCGACCGGCGTCAGCGGATTTTCCGTCACGGCGACGAATCTCTGGACCTGTTCAGCCGGAGGATCGTCGGTAGCGAGTACGTCCACATGCAGCGGTGGCGTTACACCGTATAAATATGTTGTCGTCAAGACCAGCGCGAGCGTGCCGTCGCCACTTTCCTTTCCGGGAGTCTCTCCCAGCCGCACCCTGAGTGGGGCAGCGATCTTTCAGGTGCCGTGGTCGCAGTAGCCTCGCCGCCGGCTCGCAACAGGCGGCTCCGCGGGGCGTCTCGACGCTTCTCCGGGCAGATCGGTGTGACTGCTTCACACCGCCTTCGAGCCACCCGGCGACAGGAATGCGGGGTGATGCTGATTGAGTTGGCCCTCGTGCTGCCGACGTTCTTCCTTCTGGTCTTCGGCATCTTCAACTTTTCGCTAGTGCTCCTTGGCCGGGGCAATGCGATCTGCGCAGCGAACATGGCGGCGCGATATGCGGCGCTGCATAGCTCCACGGCGCTCGCTCCCAGTACAACGGACTCGGTGAAGAGCTATGCCAGCGGATTTCTCTTTACCGCGCCGGCGTCCGGGACCGTGATCACTGCCGCCTACAGCGCGGGAAATACCGTCGGAGGAACTGTCACGGTCACGGTTTCCATGACTTATTTGACGTTTCTCCCATTTTATAAGAACAGCAGCATCACCGTCTCCGGCTCCGCACAACGGACGATCACGCGGTGATCGACTTGGAGCGCGCGTGCTCAGCCTTCAATGGCGTCGCTGAAGATGGCCTCAATCGTGGTCTCGAAGAGCCGGGCAAGTTTGAAGGCCAGCGGAAGACTGGGATCGTACTTGCCCGTCTCGATCGCGTTGACGGACTGGCGCGAGATGCGAAGTTCCTTGGCAAGATCGGCTTGCGACCAGCGGCGCTCGGCGCGAAGGACACGGAGACGGTTTTCCATGCCTACTCGTTGCCTGCGGGGCTGCGGCGGAAGAGGACAACCTTGGCGATCGCGGTGATCGTGATGAAGATGGGGAAGTTCAGCAGGATGTCCATGCGCGGGATGCTGGTATGCGTCTCGAGCAGACCCCATACGGTGGTGATGGCGAGCATTCCACTGATGCCCCAGATCATGGCTTCGGTGAGGAGCTTGCGCTGATACTCGTCGCGTTGACGGGCAAAGCCGATCGCCGCAGCGACCAACATCGCAACCATGGTGACGCCCGTGCCCAGATCGAGCATCCATGCCGCTGTGCTGTTCTTCACCGGTTTGAAGATGGACAGCATAAGGCAAAAGGGCATGTAGAGGGAGAATAGGAAGTAGAAAGGACGCATCGCGCGAATGCGCTCCTTGCGAGTCATCGTGGCGGAACAAGTTGTGAAGAACATGTCTGGTCTCCTTGAATAAGTGACAAGTAGACTAACAGTAATCCCCTTGACTCAGGTTGAGCGCAAGTGCATTATGTTTTCGAGGTGGACGATGAACGAAGCAGACATGAAGCAACTTCTAGCGCAACTGGTCGAGACGGTTACAGCGATGTCTGATGAGGTGGCGGAACTGGTCGATTTGTTTCATCGTCCGCGTTTGGCCGCTGAGTTTCAGGGCGTAGCTGTTTCAAGATCGCAAGCCGTGCTCGACTCTGTGAGCAAATTGCAGACAGTTGCTCGCTCAGTTCTTGGGCCCACGGAGAAAGCAGGTCAGGCATGAATCTCTTCTCTCTAGCCCGCAAGTTCCAAACTGAAGATGCGGCCTTGTTGCACTTGATCCGTGTCCGGTGGCCGCACGGTGTTCGCTGCGTAGCCTGTGACCATGACAAATGCTGGTTGATTGAAAGCAAGGGCAAGACTGGCAAGCCCCGCAAGTTGTTTGAATGTGCATCGTGCGGCCTGATGTTTTCGGCCACGTCCAACACGCTGTTTCACGATTCGCACTTGCCTCTAACGAAGTGGTTCGCGGTCATCGCTCTAATGGCTGAGGCGAAGAAAGGCATCTCAGCGAATCAGGTTCGGCGGCATGTTGGCATGACCTACAAAACCGCGTGGTACGTGTGTCACCGTATCCGCAACGCCATGTCCGATGTGAGTATTGCCCCGCTGGGCGAACAAGGCCAAGTCCTAGAAATGGACGAATCGTTCATTGGCGGAAGTGTCCGGGGCGGCAATGCAGATGGCAAGAAATCAAAGATCAAGGTGTTTGGGATCGCGGAACGTAATGGCCGCGTCCATCTCCAGCAGGTTGAGAACATCAAAGGCGAGACGCTAAAGAAAGTGATAGACGCTGTTGTCAGCCCGAACGCGCCGCAGATCATCACGGATGGAGCGCCCGTTTACAAGTCCATCATCCCCCGCGATAAGCATGTTGCCGGGAACCATTTTCGGGAGCGCAAAGCGGGAGTACCGATCACTAACAGAACCATCGAAGGTGCATTCTCGCTCTTCAAGCGGGGCATCATCGGGAGCTATCACAAGCTAGGCAAGCAGCACATCAATCGCTATCTGGGAGAGTTTTGCTGGCGGTACAACAGACGGCGGATGCAGCCTTGGATATTCGAGATGACGCTGGTAAACCTGTTGAGCCGAAAGCCTTTGCCTTACAAACTGCTCACGGATGATGGATTCTAGTCTGCCCGAGAAACGGACGATGGTAGAGTCGATGCGGAGTCCGCGTAAGGGACCCCGGAAATACTGGCTTACGATTCCAGCAGTTAGGGGTTGTTATGGCTCTACTTACGGCCTACACCTTGCTCCATCTGTTTCTGAAGCATTGCAAAGTAACAGTGACGATCAAGGTTAGGTAATAAACCCGTCGCCCTCGGTTCACGCCGAGGGCGCGGCATCGTCCATTTTCTGGACAGACTTCTTTGCGCTTGCGGCTTTCTTGGCCGCGCGTTCCGCCTTGATCTTGGCGCTAATCTCTGCTTTCGAGATGGGTGGCGATTGAATCAGGCGGCGTAGGATAGCGCTTTGCTGGGTGTCTGGCTCTTCGGATGAATCAAGCCAAACAAAGCCGTCTTCGGACACTTGCGCTAATTGCACCCGTCCGCCAAATGACTTGCAGTCCTCCGACGACTCGCGCCCATCAACGCACATTTGCAGGTAGGTCGACACGTACAGCGCGGCTTCGAACAGGGACTTAGGTGCTCTTTTCAGCCCCATGCTCTCGAATACGCCCGCCGATCCGCTAAAAATCGCAAAAGCGGACAAGTCTGAGTCCATGATGCGGATTTCTGGTTCAACCAACCACCCGTTATCGTGGTTGAACCACACCTCCAGCCGTGCGGGGTTTCCTTTGTAATAACCAACAAACACAGCGCGGGCCAGCATGCCAGACGACTCACTAGAAACGGGTTCTAGGCTTGATAAAAGAGATTCCGCAACCATCTTGGCCAGCGCGTCAACGTACATCATCGCGCCTGAGAAAGTCACATCTTTGATCCGAGACACAGCCGCGTTCAACTCATCCGCGAAACTGAATCGCCGCCCACTGGGGAAGGTGAACGAAGATGTCCCCGCCCAACCAACCGCAAAACGAAAGTCCCGATGCTCTCCCGGCCATATCTTCTGGGCTGAGAGTGTTACTACATTGCCGTTTTCGTCGGTTCTAAGTCCATCCGATCCGATAACAAAGCCTTCGGGAGAAAAAGAAGATGCGATTGCGGTCATTGGCCGCAAGTCTACCGCAGGTGGCCTAACCGTATAGCAGACGGGATAAAGGCCCGGAGTGTAGTAGCCGAGGAAAGAACGCGAGGACAAAGCACAAAGACCTTTGCTTTCAGTCCTTTATCTGTACACTTAGATCGCCGCCGACCCCTAGCCTGAGTGAAAGGGATTATTGTTAGTAGACTTTACTTTCGCTACAACATGATGTCAAGGATCATTGACATCTTTTTGTTCAGAATCTTTTTGTTCAGAAAGTTGACACGGGGGAGGCCAGAGCAGCGTGATGTGCCTCCGCGCGGACGAGCATCCTCCGAAGCACGGGAGTCAGAAGCGCAGCGATCAGGGGGAGAAGAACCGCCGCGGCGATGGCCCAGGTTGCGAGCGCATGCCACTCCCAGAGCCAGACGCTCTTTACCAGGGCAAGAGGATGCGAGCGGACTTCGGCGAAGAGGACCGATGGCGCAAGAGGAATAGGGCCGGTCTGGAAGACGAAGGCTCCAAACTTCAGAAACGGAAAGAGCAGCACAATCTCAACCGGATACATAAGGTGGTTGGCGAGCTGCGATGCGGGCAGGTTCAGCCGGAAGAGCAGAGCGAGGCCCAGGCACAGCAGCGTCGTCGAGCCGAGCAACGGGTTGACGCCGACGACGAGGCCGAGCGAGATGCTCCACGCCAGCTTTTCCGGGCTCGCGCCCATGCGCAGCAAGGCCAGCACGGGCAGCACAATGCTGCGATACAAAAACGGATGGCGGCGTTCGGGATGGGCGGGGAGGCTCACAGCAGACAGGATAGACTGCAAAACAGCGGTAAACGATTAAAGCTGTGCAGGAACTGGTTAAGGTACCAATTACGAACCGGGGACTGAGAGTCTGATTTTGCAGGAGCAGGGCGCGGGATGGGGAAGTTGCGAGCGGTAGTGCGCGGCATCAAGCTGATGGGTTACTTCATGCAGGCGGCGGGGGAGCTGATCGTCGATCAGCCGGAGTCGCGCCAGCGCCGCGCGGAGTGGCTGCACCTCTTCTGCTCGCGTGCGATGAAGGGAATGGGGATCAAGGTCGACGTGGTGGGCACATTTCCCAGCCATGGCGCTGTCATCTCGAACCACCTGAGCTACCTGGATATCGTTACGCTGGCTTCGTTGCATCCGTGCGTCTTCGTCTCGAAGATCGAGATTGCGGATGTACCCGTCCTAGGTTGGATGACCACGCGCGCAGGGACTGTCTATGTCGAGCGTGGCCGGGGCGGCTCCGCGTTGCGGGCGAGCAAGGCGATGAAAGCGGCGATGGACGATGGGCTGCCGGTGGTCTTTTTCCCGGAAGGAACGACCTCTAACGGGAGCAAGCTGCTGAAGTTTCACTCCGGCCTGCTGGGCCAGGCGCTGGCCGCGAAGGCTCCGATGACGGCGGCGTTCATCCGCTACAGCCTGACGGAGAAGAACGATCCGGGAGTCACTGTGGGGCAGGATGTCTGCTGGGGCGACAAGTCGTTGTGGCAGCACGTCTTCGGGTTTTTAGGCCTGCGGGGCGTTCACGCCGAGGTCCGCTTTGGGGCGTCTCCCATAGAGTTTTCTCAAGACCGGCTGCATCGCAAGGCGGCGTCGGTGGAGGCGCAGGCGGCGGTGGCCGCGCTGGGGGGCAACGTCCCCGTGGAGTTGGACAATCCGGTCATCGCCGGTGCCGACCTGGTGCGCGAATAAAAGCGCAGTGTTCAGAGGATGACACAAGGGTTGTATCGAAAAGAGTGCACCATTTTCGATTCAACAAATGTTTACGTGACGTAGACGTGCTGTAACAAATCGCACCGCAGACTCAGAGTGGAAGTAATGAATCTGAAGTCTTCGGAGAGTCGATGCTTACAGTGACCGCGTCCCCTTCCGTTCTCCTGCTGCCGCCGGTAGTGCTTGATACGGCGGTCGACTCCAAGCCTCACGTCTCTATTCCCGAAGTCTCTCATCCTCAAATTGCCACTGAAGTCCGCGCCCCGCGCCGGGAAGACCTGCGGCTGGAGGCAGGCGCTTATGTCGCTCGCCTGGCGCTGACCGAGCAGGAGCGGAACGCTACCTACCGCCTGCGATTCATGGTCTTCAACCTGGAACTGAATGAGGGCTTGCAGTCCGCTTACGTCGACGGCTACGACAAGGACAAGTTTGACGATGTTTGCGACCACCTGATCGTCGAAGAGAAGACGACGGGGGAGATCGTCGGGACCTACCGCATCCAGATGGGCGATGTGGCGGGACGCAACTTCGGTTACTACAGCGAGCAGGAGTTCGACTTCGCCCCCTACGAGCACATGCGCTCGCAGATCGTGGAGCTGGGACGCGCCTGCATTCGCCGCGACCACCGCTCGCCAGAGGTACTCAATCTGTTGTGGCGAGGAATAGCGCGCTACTCGCTGATGAACGGCGGACGATACATGATGGGCTGCTGCTCGCTGACCTCGCAGAATCCTGATGAGGGCTATGGGGTGCATGACTCGCTGAAAAACTGGATGGCTGAGGACGCGCTGCAGACCAAGGCAAAGGGCGAGTTCGTCATGCCGGAACGCACCTGTGGCGCATCCGAAGAGCGCGCTCCCAAGCTCCTGCGGGCCTATCTGACGATCGGCGCGAAGATCTGCAGCGGGCCGGCGATCGATCGCGAGTTCAAGACGATTGACTTCCTGACGCTGCTCGACCTGCAGACGCTGCATCCGCGGGTGGCGGCACGGTTCCTCGAGGCGCGCTAAAGTTTTATGGTCGTGCGATTCGTCCGCAGTGTCGTACGGAGTGTGCTGCTTTTGGCGATGCTGCTGGCGGCCACGGTGGACCTGTGGATCAAGCGGCCAAAGTATGGCGCGGGTGGTGCTGTCTGGATTCACGGATGGTGCCGCCGGATCGTCTCGGTCATGGGCATCAAGGTCACTGTTACGGGAAAGCTGCCTGAGTCTGGTGCCGTCGTCTCGAATCACCTTAGCTATCTCGATATTCTTCTCTACAGCGCGACACGGCCGTTCATCATGGTGGCCAAGACCGAGATCAAAAGCTGGCCGCTGCTTGGCCGTCTGACGGCTCAAGCCGGAACGGTCTATGTCGACCGCGGCGGCGGCCCACGGACGTACCCTGCGGTCAATCGTGCGATGGCCGAGGCGTATCAACGCGGATTGCCGGTGCTGTTCTTTCCTGAGGGAACGACCACGAATGGCGAGGGAGTTCTCCCGTTCCGGCGTGGGTTGTTTCACTCCATCCTGAACAATGGCATCGCTCTGCGAACGTCAGCCTTGCGGCTTTCCATTCACGGCGACAACGGCGCCGCGACCGTAGCGGACGATGTCTGCTGGTGGGGCGACGCTTACTTTGGGCCGCATATCTTCAAGTGCCTGGGACTTGAAGGGCTCGCGGCTCAGATTGAATTCAAGGATGAGCCGGTTGAGGGGAGCGACAGGTTCTCGCTCTCGGAGAATGCGCAGGCGCGGGTGGCGCGGGGGTATGAGGAGCTGGGCTGGGAGATTGGAGTCCCACATCATCGGTTTCGAGATGAGGCTGCGGTGCTTGCAGAGGGATAGTGGCTCCGGGTGCTGTGCTTGGTTGCGTACCACCCCATACTTGGCAGCGTCATCGCGCCGCGCGGGTCTTCCAGTGAAACCGCATGGCTGCAAGGCGCAGGATGAAGCTGCATGCGACTGCCAACGTCGTGGCGGCTACGCCCGTGCCTAGCGAGCGCTCAGCGACCAGAAACACCGCGCTCGCCACGGCTGCCACGATGGCATAGGGTTCGCCGCGCTCGAAGACTTTTGGCGTTCGCCCACTGAAGACGTCTCGCAGCGAACCGCCTCCGACGGCGGTCGTAACGCCCAGAAGCATTGCGGGAAGAAAGCTCATACCGGCGGCCCGTGCTCGCGCCGACCCTGCCACAGCGAAGAGTCCCAAAGCGACCACATCGACACCCACCAGCACGCGTCGCAGCCAAGCGCTCTTATGCGAGACGGCGAGCCCAAGCGCTCCGCCAGCCAAGGCAACCAGCAGGTACCGTGTATCGACCAGAGCGAGCGGCGGCCCGTGTCCGAGCAACACGTCGCGGGCAATCCCTCCGCCAAGCGCGGAGATGAGCGCAAGGCCCAGCACTCCGACGAAGTCGAATTGATAGCGCTGGTTTTCTCTGGCGGCGAATGCACCGCCCAGAGCTCCAGCGAAGACGCCGCCGAAGTCGATGACGAAGAACGCGGTCGTGATCGGGAGGTTCAATGGGTGTGGGATAAGCATCGGCACTAAGCCTGCAAGGCGGGTGGCACTGCCTCTGCTCCACCGAAGCTGCGAAACAAGGCCACGACACGGTCGGCTGCATCCGGCGCATAGAACATCTCTGTGTTTGCCATGGTGTCCGCCGTCATGTGCTGCATCCGGGCAAACATCTCCGCTTCATACGCCGCAATCGCTGCGGAGGACGTCTGATCGCTGAGCAGAAGCTTAGACAGCACCAGAGCGTCGAGCATCGCCATATTCACACCTTCGCCTGCGTACGGTGGCATCACATGCGCTGCGTCGCCGATCAACGTGACCTTGGGCTTTGGCTCCCAATGTTGATTGGACGGGCAAACGAGCAGAGGTCGCCAGACCATCGACACGGCTTCTCTGAAGAGCGGGACCCACAGTTCACTCCATCCCGCAAAGTTGGCGTGGAACCATGCGACGCGCTGGTCTGGGGAGTTCGCCTCTTCAAGGCTTTGTTTCGCAATACCGTCATGCGTCTTCAATCCCGCATAGATCAGAACACTGCCGTCGGGCTTGGTTCCCATGCCGATCGTTCGTTCACCTCCGAGAGCGATCAACGCTGCCCCGCCAAGCAGCTCCCACAACTCCGGTATAGCCTGCTTCGCCGCAGGAACGAGACACTCTACGAGCGTCACACCGACATACTGCGGCTGGATGGGAGTGACGAATTCACGCAAGCGCGAGTTTGCGCCGTCGCTTCCGATGACGATGTCGGCCAGCGCCGTCTTTCCGCCAGCGAAACGTAACAGCACCTGCTCGCCTTGCGTCTCTGCTGACTGGAGCTTGCAGGCCCATTCCACCGTGCCGGGCTGGAGCGAGTTGAGTAGAAGATCGCGCAACGGTCCGCGCTCGATCTCCGGCCTCTTCCCGGCACCGGACATCTGGCGAGGATGATCGTGAAGAATCCTTCCGGAAGCATCGGTAAGGCGAAGACGATCGAGCTCCGGCCGGTGATTGAGCCAGAAGTCATCGATCAGGCCAGCAGCTTCCAGCGCAGCCAGCCCGGAGTCTTCGTGGAGGTCCAGTGCGCTACCCTGGACGCGCGCAGTGCGGCTCTGGTCGCGCTCATACACGGTGACCTGCGCATTGCCTTGCTGTAGCAGCCGGGCCAGCGTAAGCCCGCCTGGCCCTCCGCCGACGATAGCAATCTTCTTTCCTTCAACGGCACTCATAAAACTCGCTTAGCTTGCTTCTATCTTTGGGACGATGGCGGTAAGCAGGTTGGTAAATCTCTTCTCCACGTTGCGGCCGATCTCCAGCACATCCTCGTGGTCGATGGCCTGATCGACCACGCCTGCAGCCATGTTGGTGACCAGCGAGATGCCCAGCACATCGAGGCCCATGTGCCGCGCCACGATGACCTCATGCACGGTGGACATGCCGACCAGGTCCGCGCCGAGTGTGCGGAAGGCGCGGATCTCGGCAGGCGTCTCGAAGCTTGGCCCAAGCACGGCGAGGTAGATGCCTTCGGTCAGGTCGAAGCCCTGCTTGTCGGCCTCCATCACGGCCAGCGCCCGCAGCTTCGGGGTGTAGACGGTGCTCATGTCGAAGAAGCGCTGGCCGGCGCCGGGAGTCATGGCGAAACGGGGCTCGTTGGGGCCGCCGGCGGCGTTCATGCCGGTGAGGTTGATGTGGTCGGAGAGGACGACGAGCTCACCGGGGCGGAGGGAGCTGCGGATGCCGCCGGCGGCGTTGGTGACGATGAGCGTCTTGCAGCCAAGCAGCCCGAGGACGCGGGCAGGAAAGACGACCTCTTCGACCGCGTAGCCCTCATAGGCGTGTACCCGGCCCTGCATGACCGCGACCTGGACTCCGCCGATGGTGCCGAGCACCAGCTTTCCGGAGTGCCCGACGACGGTGGACTGAGGGAAGTGGGGGATGTCGGCGTAGGGGATGGCGATCGCGTTTTCGACCTGCGAGGCGAAGGCCCCAAGACCGGAGCCAAGGATGATGCCGATGGCTGGCGTGGTGGGGCTGAGGCTGCGGATGGCTTCAACGGCGGCGGTGGCGCGGGCGTATTGGTCAGGCATAAGGGTCAAATAAAGTGTACTTGGTGCCCGCAGAGATCGGCGCAAGCCTACCAGAAGATGCCGGTATAGCCTCCCGTGCCGCTATCTGACAATTTCGCGCTTTTCATTTTGTCTATCTCTGCATAGAGTTTGGAGCGAGGTGAGATGTGGCGACGGCGGACGCTGTAATGGGTAATCAAAGCGATCTCGCGAAGATGCTTGCGGGAGTTCAGACAGAATCCGGGAAGGATCTTCTGACGCTCACGACGGAGTCGCCCGTGCTGCTGGTGTTTTTGCGGCACTTCGGTTGCTCATTCTGCCGCAAGGCGATTAGCGATGTCGCCGACCTTGGCCCCGAACTAGCGGCTCGCGGAGTGCGGCCTGTCTTCGTGCATCTCGGTACCTGCGAGATCGCGAAGGCGCACTTCGACTTCTACAAGATTCCCGAGGTCGAGCGAATTCACGACCCCCAAGCGACCATCTATCAGAACGAGGCATTCGGGCTGGGGCGCAGCCATCCGGCGCTGACGCTCATCAATCCCTTCGTGTGGTTCGGATGGTTGAAGGGCAACATCTTCAAGCACGGCATCGGGAAGATCCAGGGCGATGGCCACCAGATGCCGGGAATCTTTCTGCTGAAGGGCGCAAAGATTGAGCGGAAGTTTATCTACCGACAAATCTCGGATGAGCCGCCCTATAAGAAGCTGATTGGCTAGCTGTTTCGGTTATTTGATCAGCATGGACACGATGCTAGCCGACATAAGGTTCGCCATCGTTCCCGCCAGCATGGCACGAAGACCAAGCTGAGCGAGATCGTTGCGGCGATTGGGGACGAGCGCGCCGATACCACCAATCTGCATACCGATGGAGCCAACGTTGGCGAAGCCGCAGAGGGCGAAGGTGGCGATGGAAAAGGTGCGCGGCGCGAGGGTCGACTTGATCGCGCCAAGCTGGGTGAAGGCAACGAACTCATTGATCATCGTCCGAGTGCCTAACAGGTTGCCGATGACCTTCGCCTCGTGCCATGGGATGCCGATGAGCCATGCCACGGGAGCGCCGACGACGCCGAGGATCGCGTTCAAAGAGTGTGGGAACGGGATGTGTCCATGCGCCCACGCGAAGTTTGAGATGCCCAGCATGATAGCGTTCGCCAGGCCCACCAGAGCGACGAAGCTGATCAGCATGATGGCCACGTTGAAGGCCAGTTGGCCGCCATCGATGGTCCCGCGGGCGATGGCGCCGATGAGGTTGTCCTTCTCGTGGACCTCTTCGCGCGGCATGTTGACCGTGCCCGCCGTAGCGGGGACTTCCGTCTCCGGCACAAGCATCTTCGCTACGAGAATCGTTCCCGGCGCGGTCATGATGACGGCGGAGAGCAGGTCTTGCGCGTTGATGCCGAAGCTGATGTACGCCGCCATGATGCCGCCTGAGACGTGCGCCATGCCGGAGGTCATGATGACCATCAGCTCGCTGCGCGTGGCCCCGGCGAGGAATGGGCGGATGGTCAGAGGAGCTTCGGTCTGCCCCATGAAGATGCTGGCGGCGACGTTTGTCGACTCAGCGCCGGAGGTCCCCATGGTCCGCTGCATGATCCACGCGACGGCTCGGATGACCTGCTGCATCACGCCAATGTGATACATCACGGCGAAGAAGGCGCTAACAAAGATAATGGTCGGCAGAACGGCGAAGGCCAGTGTGGCGAGCGGATCGCCCGGTGTGCCGATGTGTCCGAAGACGAGCGATGAGCCGTCCGCCGCGTGGCCCAGCAGCGACGTAATCACGGTCGAGATGCTGTGCAGGATCGTCTGCCCAGTGCCCCACTTGATGACCAGGAAGGCGAAGATGATCTGCAGCCCGAGACCCCAGGCTACCGTGCGCCACTTGATCGCTCGGCGATTGGTGGAGAAGGCATAAGCGAGGCCGAGGAAGACGATGAGACCGAGAAGTCCGGTGAAACGTGCCAAATGGAGGCTCCTGAGAGTATGCGGGCAACTGTGCGGATGGGACTGAGTGTACTCGGTGGAACCGCGCGGAACCTAATGCTTTTCAGTATGAGACCTTTGCTTGCAAGGACGACGGTCTAACGCCTGCTGCAGGCGATTACTCATGCCTTCGAAAACTCTCAGACTGTAATTCCGGTTACGAACTGTAAGGCTCGTTCACTTCGACCCATTCACTAGGTTTTACCTCAAATTCCCATTCACCTTGGTGCATCGCATCTTCCAAAGATTCATGCCATGTATCCGTACCTGTTCCATCAATGCTGTGGTGCATGAGGTAGTAGCCTACCGTTCCGGGGGTATGAGCGATCACCAGTTCTTTGAACGGAGCGAATGGGCGACGGCCCTGGCTGTCCACGAGGGTATGAGTAGTGCGTCCCGGATTTAGGTGGCGGTTCGTCAGCTGAACCTTGCGCACCGCGATGAAGTTTTCCATTTCAGGAGAATGATCTATTTTTCTGGGAATGAGCAAATCCCATACCTGGCGGATGAAATCGTCAGGTATGGGGCCGGCAATGCGGGGGTCTCTCCACTGCGCATCGCGATACGACTGCGGAGCTCCGGTCGAGATGACGCTTCATTAGAGATAGGGAGGGGCTATTTATCCGTGAGTGCAGCCACGCCCGGCAGCACTTTGCCTTCGAGAAACTCCAGCGAAGCGCCGCCGCCGGTGGAGATATGCGTGATCTTGTCGGCGAAGCCTGATTTGTGGATTGCCGAGACCGAGTCGCCGCCCCCGACGATGGTCGTCGCCTCCTCGTTATGCGCGACTGCCGCTGCGATGGCGTTAGTGCCGTGGGCGAAGGCGGGCATCTCGAAGACGCCCATGGGGCCGTTCCAGATGATGGTGCGGGCGTTGGCGATCTCATCGGCGAAGAGCTTAATGGAGGCGGGGCCGATGTCGAGCGCCATCAGGTCGGCGGGGAACGCTCCGTCGCCTGAGAAGACGGTCGTTGTGGCATCGGGTGCAAACTTGTCGGCGAGGATGTGGTCGACGGGGAGAAGAAAGCGGACGCCTTTTTCCTTCGCTTTGGCCAGCGCGGCCTTCGCGACATCGAGCTTGTCGGATTCGACGAGCGACTTGCCGGTGCCCTGGCCATGCGCGTTGAGGAAGGTGTAGGCCATACCGCCGCCGATGATGATGGCGTCCGCCTTTTCGAGCAGGTTGTCGATGACGCCGATCTTGTCCGAGACCTTGGCCCCGCCGATGATGGCGACGAAGGGCTTGTCGGGCCCCGAGCCGGACGGCGAGCTGCTATCGGTCAGCGCCTTGCCCATATAGGTCAGTTCCTTCTCCATCAACAGGCCGGCGGCGGACACCTTGACGAAGTGGGTGATGCCTTCAGTGGAGGCGTGGGCGCGGTGGGCACTGCCGAAAGCGTCGTTGACGTAGATCTCGCAGAGACTGGCAAGCTGCTTCGCGAAGGCGGGATCGTTCTTCTCTTCCTCGGCGTGGAAGCGGAGGTTTTCGAGCAGCAGCGTCTGGCCGGACTCGAGGTTCATGGCGATCTCGGTGGCGACTTCGCCGACGCAGTCGGGAGCGAAGGCGACGTTCTCGTCTTCATCAAGGATGTGGTCGAGCAAGCCGCGCAGGTGGTCGACGACCGGCCGCAGACTCATGGTCACGACGGGCCTGCCCTTGGGGCGGCCAAGGTGCGAGGCGAGGATGACCTTGGCGTGATGGCGCAGCGCGTACTCGATGGTGGGAAGCGTCTCGCGGATACGTGTGTCGTCGAGGATTGCGCCTTCGGGCGAGAGGGGAACGTTGAAGTCGACGCGGATGAGCACGCGCTTGTCTTTGAGATCGAGATCGCGAATCGAGAGCTTCGGCATGATGGGATCAGGATACTTGATTGGTGGAGGTAAGATCCTGTGCGGTGATCCCACATCTCAAAATCGAGATGTGGGGCACCCGGTCAGAGGAGGGTCGATCACGTATGATCGCGAAAACCTTTGAGGTGCAAGGATGTGCTTTTCAGCGACGGCAAACTTTGTCGGGAGCAGTGGGCTTGCGGTGCTGGGAGTGCTGACCTTTACCAAGGTGAAGCACCGGCGAGAGCTGCTGTTTGCAGCGCTTCCGACGATGTTTGCCGTGCACCAGTTTATTGAGGGCTTCGTGTGGCTGGGGTTGGATGGGATGCTCTCGCCGGCGGTGACGCATGGGGCGGGCGAGGCGTTCATGCTCTACGCGCAGGGGCTGCTGCCTTTCCTGATGCCGCTGAGCGTTTTCCTTTTTGAGGCGAGCGCGGCGCATCGCAAGCGAATGCTGCCATTCGTCGTGCTTGGGGCAGGGACGAGCCTCTATATGCTTTGGGCGCTGATGACGTATCCGCTGGGTATCTCTGTGCAGGGCACCAGCATTGTGTACACCAACCAGGGTACGTATCACACGTGGTTGGCAGTGCTGTACGTGATCGCGACGTGTGGATCGCTCTTCTTCTCGAAGGTGCGTGACATGGTGATCTTCGGAGCAGCGAACATGGCGATCCTGCTGGTGGTGATGGCGGTGAAGCGTTACGCGTTTACGTCCCTGTGGTGCGCCTACGCGGCGATCGCGAGCGTGATCATCCTGGCGTACTTCTGGAAGAGCCGGTTCGCGCGGCCGCTGCACTATGGAGAGGCACTCTAGGTTGGAAAGCCCCACATCTCAAATTCGAGATGTGGGGCACCCGCAGGCTTACGGCTTCAGTTTCGCGCGGAGGGTGGCGTTTTCGGCTTCCAGGGCCGCAAGACGTTCACGGAGTGGGGCGAGGGAAGGTTCCAGCTCTTCGAGGGTGTAACGCGGCGTAATGTGCTGCGGGCAGTTCCAGTCGAAGGCCTCGACGTGGATGAGGATGGCACGTTCGATGACGGCGTGGGGTTCTGCCGTACGAAGAGATTCGAAGAGGGCCGGGGCTGCGGCGTCGTTCTCATGGACTTCGACGCGGCCGAGGATCTTCAGGCGCGTTTGGTTGGGGTAGTCCATGAAGAAGAGCGCGACGCGGGCGTCGTGTTCGAGGTTGCCGACGGAGATGTACTGCTTGTTGCCGCGCAGGTCGGCGAAGGCGATCAGCTTCGGATCGATAACGTGGACGAAGCCCTTGGGACCACCCCGGTGCTGGACGTAGGGCCAGCCCGTCTCGCTGACGGAGGCCATGTAGAAGCTGTCGCGGAGGGAGATGAAGTATTGCTCGTCGCGACCGAGCGCGTCGCCGGGAGGGCCAGATTGCTCCATGCGCTGATACTGGGCACGGCTGTTGTGCTGCTTCTGGTGGGCTTTGACGAGCGGAGTGAAGGCCAGTTCGGAGAATCGACGGCTCATGGCGGCGGTACTCGTTCCGGGCAGGTGGACTCGCTGCTTAGGTGTCAGATTCGGGAAAGAGCAGGAAGATTCAGGAACACTTCTTCTGCTGGCTGCGGCTTGGTAAGACATCGAAGACGTGCTCGTGCCGCATTCCCGAAAAAGCGAACGTGAGGTATCGCTGGCGACGGTAAAGGCTGGTTTGATTGCGAACGGCAAGTTGCATGGGTAGATATGCTGTTGAGTAGGAGCGGCTCGCTCCGGAGGCTCATGGGTTCCGCTTGAGGAACTCGTCGCGGATTGCGGCGGAGAGCCGGAAGTTCGTCTGTTCAAGTCTTGTCAAGGCCGAGCGAAAATCTATAAGTCCGAGCTGGGCTGCCTTTTCGAGAATTGCGATGGTGCCTGTGACCTTAAGCTGATGGTGCAACGCTGCCCGGCGTCCTTCGCTCTCGTCCATCAAGACGGTTTCGATTCCTGAATCCAAGGCGAGTTGGATAGCTTGACGCTCGCCGGTATCGAGGTCATCGAGGGTGGGGTTTTGGCCGAGAGAGACAAGGCAGACTTCAATCCATGATGGCGGATCGATTGCCCACTCGCGAACGACGCTTGGAGTTCCTGGCCGCTGCAACTCCATGTATACGGCTTGGGGAATCAAAACTCGGCTGTAGAGAGCGGGGAGCACCTCGACGTGACCGATGAGCAAGAGGTAGTTCAAAGGCGTCGTATCGGCTACGACGAGCATGTTTACCGCTGACCTTCGGTGCCGACGGACTGAAGCGTGAGCCGATCCTGTTCGAGATCGTCGAGGCTATAGGCGTGTTCCCAGATGTTGTGGGCCTTCAGGAAGCCGTCGAGTTCGTAGCGGGTTTCGAAGCCAAGTAGGATACGGGTTTGGTAGGAAGACAGTGCGCCGGAGCGGTAGCCTTCGATGGCCACAGCTTCAAGCGTGGTGCGCGCGGGATCATGCCCCTCGGGGATGAGCCGCTGGGCCATGTCGTCCGGGATTTCCACGGTCACTTGCATATGGATGAAGTTAGCACGGATATCTAAGGGAAGTCGGGTAAGTCTACGAACTCCTGCAAACACGCGCGCACCGTTTTACGAGCTTCATCTGGCTGGCCGAGGAGATATACGTCGTCATCCAGCGTTCCCAGTTGGGAAATAGAGTGGGCATAGTCTGTTGCAATCCAGAGCCTTTCCAACTCGCGGGTAACGCGAAGAGGATCGGCGTTGGTTCGCAGCGTATCGCGGGCGATCTCTTGCGCCAGTCGAAATGCGGCGGTTTCTGTCGAGATGTGAGCGAGTCCGGCTTCGGTCATGAAGCGCGCAACGTACATGTCGACTTCGTACCCTGTCGGCTGGATCAGTCCTGCCAGCCGACGGATCACGGGACCATCGAGTCCTACCTGAAGCGCGTCGATCGCGAGCGGAGGGAACTGCTCCGGCCTGATGAGTTTCAACGCCAGTCGCGCTTCAACAATGCGAGCTGAGAAAGGCATTCGAAACTCCTCAGACCGGTCAGAGGCTAAAGTCCCTTTTCTACCAGGAATAGGATCAAGTCCTTCACCCGGCTGGAGTAGCCCCACTCATTGTCGTACCAGCTGATGACCTTGCCGGTCTTGTCGCCGACGACCTTGGTCAGTTTGGAGTCGAAGATGCTGCTGAGCGGGTTGCCGCGGAAGTCGGTCGAGACGAGCTCTTCGTCGGTGTAGCCGAGGATGCCCTTCATCGGACCTTCTGCGGCGGTCTTGATGGCCGCGTTGATGGCGTCGATCGTGATCGGCTTCTCGGAGACGAAGGTCAGGTCGACGACTGAGACGTTCGGGGTCGGGACGCGGATGGCAAAGCCGTCGAGCTTGCCCGCCATCTCGGGGACAACGAGCTTCAGCGCCTTTGCGGCACCGGTAGAGCTCGGGATCATCGACAGGGCAGCGGCACGGGCACGGCGGAGGTCCTTGTGCGGCGTGTCGAGGATCACCTGGTCGTTGGTGTAGCTGTGGATCGTCGTCATGATGCCCGATGCGATGCCGAAGGTGTCGTGCAGCACCTTGACGACCGGAGCAAGGCAGTTCGTCGTGCAGCTCGCGTTCGAGATGACGTTGTGCTTCGCCGCGTCGTACTTGTCGCTGTTCACGCCGAGGACGAGGGTGATGTCCTCGTTGGTTGCCGGGGCGGAGATGATGACCTTCTTGACGGTGCTTCCAAGGTGCGCCTTGGCCTTCTCGGCGTCGGTGAAGAAGCCGGTCGATTCGACGATGATCTCCGCGCCGACGGAGGCCCAGTCGAGCTTGGCGGGATCGCGCTCGGCGAAGACCTTGATCTTCTTACCGTCGACGACGATGCTGTCGCCTTCGACCGAGATCTCGTTCTTCAGGTTGCCGAGGATGGAGTCGTACTTCAGCAGGTGGGCAAGGGTGGCCGGCGTGGTGAGGTCGTTGACGGCTACAAATTCGATATCTGGATTGCCGAGGGCGGTGCGGAATACGTTGCGTCCGATACGGCCGAAGCCGTTGATGCCAACCTTAACTGCCATTTTCTATAAGCTCCTGTGCTGGTGCGTTCGTACCGTTTCCAATTGTAGTGCGAGGAGAGCGCGCCTGCATGGACGGGGTAAGCAACTCCACCCACATCTCAGAGTCGAGATGTGGGGCACCCGTTAAGGGTGAGCCGCAACGACTTTTCTGTGGCAAAGGCTCTACTTGAAGTTGAAAAAGC